>NZ_JAGGMM010000001.1:371948-743897 GCF_017875315.1 Methanomicrobium sp. W14 | reverse complement strand
TCCTTGGAGGCTTCTCGCTTCCGCGTTCCCAGACTTTTTCATTGATGCTTGAATCAATTTTTATATCGTCGCTTTTCATGTGTTTCGACAGAAACGCTCTTATTTCTTTCATTGCCTTCGGGCTGCGCTTCCAGCGTGGTGCCTTTTTTACATCACGAAGAGGTATGATATATATTTGTTCTTTTAAAATTTCTGCCATTTAATCACACCTTCAGTTTGCTGCGTCTCCAGTTGCGTCTACACGGATGAGTCACAACGGTGCGTTTTGTTTTTATCATAACCCATGCCGGCACACGGCGGTTCTGCTCGCATGCCTTTGCCAGTCTTATTTTTCTAGCTTTTGTAACTTTACTCATTTCTTTTCACCACGTTTTTGTTCATTGCAGTTTTCTGCCTGTTATAAGTGACTGCTCATGGTGGCTGGGAAATATTTTGTATGGATCGATACCCTTTGCACTGAATGCCGCACGGATTTCACTTTCATAGTCACCGTTTTTTATGTGACCACCGGTTTCGCCGTATTCAACGGTGAAGTACTTTTCGACAAGCCTGTTGACTTCTCTTCTTCCAAATCCGAGCAGAGGCCGCACGAGAGCGCTGTTATACTTCCCTTCAAGTCTCTGAATTTCAGCATAATCCAGCATGGGCACGCGATCATTCAGTCGTGTCCCGTCTCCTATAACATCATACTCCTCACAGAGGCATCTGATGGCGCTTCTATGCACAAGGTTGATGGCGTCATTCGGGTATCCGTTTTCAACCATCATCTCCATCACAATATTAAGCAGTCCTTCTTTGAATACTCTTTTTTTAAGAGGGAAACCGAGAGTTTTCGCGGCATTTTCTACACCAGGAATTCCTTTTTCTTTGTCGAACACAAATGTGTTCAGCTCGATTTCATAATCCCTTGAAAGCATCAGTGCCGCAAGGGAACTGTCTTTTCCTCCGCTGAAGAGCATTCCGGCTTTCATTATCTGCGTGTGATGTTGTATTCTCTTTTTTCCGGTATGAGCTGTCTTAGTATAGCTTTGAGCTGCTCATCGCTGATGCGCCCGTTAATTCGTCCGCTTTGCGAGAGCATTACAAGCTGCTGTTCGACAGCTTTTGCAAATTCAGGTTTGGTTAGCTTAATGGTGTTTAAACGTTCCCGTGCTTCAGGTTCGAGAATCTGCATCAGAGCAAGGTGAATCTGTGCCTCAGCCTGTTTTTGCTTTTGAAGCTCTTCTTCCATAGCCCCGCGTTCCATCTGCTGGCGCTGGAGCTCTGCCATACGCCTTCTGCGAATTTCTGCAAGTTCGTCGTCAACCATTAAAATCAACCTGATTAATATTTGCCTATTCCGGGAATCTTTTCTGCAATGCTGCCTTTAAGTTCGTTGGCAACACCGTCAATAAATTTTCTTCCTTCTGGAGAGACTATGCGCCCTTCAGGGGTATTTTTGATGTATCCTGCTGCTTCAAGCTGCTGGAGAACTTTTCGTGTGACCGAGCCTGAACCCCTTCTGAACTGGTTTGGCTTTGAGCCGCGGTTTTTCTTGCCGCCGTAAAATGTCCTGAGTCTCTGGACTCCTACAGGACCATCTATGTATACCCTGCGCATAACTGATGCAGCGCGTGTATACCACCAGTCTTCTTCTTTAGGTGGCATCTGCTTGTGAACGCCTGTTTTAGCAAACTCTGCCCATTCCGGAGCCTTAATCGTATCGAGCTGCTTGAGCTCGCCAGCCACTTTGGAAATCAAGGCATCCGGCGGGATATCATATACTGTTGTCATTTTTAACCACTCTCAAATTTATGCTAAGCGTCGTAAACAAGATGTCTGCGACGTTTATACATGTTAATCACTGTGTGATGTCCATGATAATTAGCAGTCTCTATATATTGGGCAGATATGCTTTTATATCTTTTGAGATTCTGCCCGTTCAAAAACAGAAATTTGTGATAGCATAAGTGGAATAACCAGAAAAATTCAGTTTTGTTTTCTTCCAAGTAACATGGTCCTTCCACGGGTCTGAATAAGTTTTGTGCCACTTTTTTCTGCTATATCCTCAGGTTTTATGTCAGTATTTCTGAGCCATTTCACTTTTATTGTTTTCCTGCCCTCGACTTGGCGGCGTATTTCTTCTATGGTGCTTTCAGTACAGCCTTTTTTCCCTATCCAGAGAGTTGCCTTAAGGCAGTTCATATCTTTGTTTTTGGATTCTGTGTTTTTCATCTGCACTTTTTCTCCTTTACCGGATATCTGCGGATGTTGCCACATGATTTGCATGTAACTACAACTTTTCCCCTGTTAATTCGTGTTGTCATATTTACTCCAGGAATAAAACAGCTGAAGCATTTCCTGCAGTAACGCCTGTTGTAAGGTTTCGGTATTTTTACACGGTATCTCATTGATATTTTTCTGGCGTGCAGGATGCATTTTTTACTTAACAAAGGGTTATCTTCATAGAATTCGAAAGCGCTTTCAAAAAGGCAGACAATCCTTTCTCTAGCCAGTATCCTTTGTCCGGATTTGTCATTTTTTTTGGCCAAATATAAAACTCCGTTAAAACCAGATAACCTAAACAATTCTCATTTTATTAGGATATTCAGATTTATAATACAGATGGAGAAGGATAAAAAATTACTTTTATTCAAAGTATTTTTACTTTCTTGCCATTTATTTTTATTTTATCACTGCAAAAAAGCCTTACCGCTTCGGGAAGTGCAATATGCTCTTCTTTGAGTATCCTTTCTGCAAGGGTGTCTTCATCATCGTCAAAGTAGACCGGGACGACACGCTGCAGAATTATCGGTCCTGAGTCCATGCCTTCGTCAACAAAGTGGACTGTGCACCCAGCAATTTTGACCCCATAGTCGATGGCCTGTCTCTGGGCATGAAGACCAGTGAAAGAAGGAAGAAGTGCAGGGTGTATGTTTATCATCCGGTCTTTAAACTCTCCAGCTGTTTTTTTGTCAAGAAGGCGCATATAGCCGGCGAGAACAAAGAGATCAGGATTTATCTCCTTCATAGCCTGACAGAGGCTTATGTTGTATTCATCCCGTGATTTAAAAGACCTGTAGTCTATAACTTTTGCCGGAATTCCTGCATTAACTGCTCTTTTTATTGAATATGCATCAGGGTTGTCGGTTATCAGGCATATTATTTCTGCATTGATTGATCCTTCAGTGATTTTATCAATAACGGCCTGAAAGTTGGACCCCCTGCCTGACGCTAAAACTGCAATGCTTTTCATAATATTTTTTTGAAATTTTGATATGAAAATTATTCTTTAATTTTCATCCTCATCAGGAAGAGTTAATCTGATATCGACGATTCTTCTTCCCCTCATTTTCATTACCTGTAGTTTAATTCCGTTTTCAAGGGTTATTACCTCTCCGCGTTTCGGGATATGTCCAAGCCTGTCTATCAGAAGTCCCCCGAGAGTCTCATATGATTCATGAGGCGGGAGGTCTATTTCAAGCTCTTCGTTAATCCTTGTAACCCAGGCACCGGCGTCTATCAGGTATATTCCTGCATCTATTTTCTGGATTTGCGGTTCTTCTTCGTCAAATTCATCAAGAATTTCACCGACAAGCTCCTCCAGAATGTCCTCCATTGTTATGACCCCTGCGTATGTTCCGTATTCATCAACTACTATTGCAAGGTGTGTTTTTTTTATCTGAAGCTCGTTTAAAAGCTCATCAATTTTCTTGCTTTCAGGTACAAATACGGGCTCGTATTTAAGGAGAGGTATTGTTGCATCCTTCTTTTTGTTGAATATTGCAGAAAATACGTCCTTGACATTCAGGACTCCTGTAATGTTGTCTACCTGTTCGTGGTATACGGGAATTCTCGTAAATCCCGTTTCGTTGAATATGTCGATTGCCTCTTCAAGAGAGCTCTGGTCGTTTACCATTTTTACGTCGCCGCGGGGTGTCATGGCCTCCCTTGCAATGGTATCGGTAAATCTGAATACACGATAGAGCATTTCATGTTCTTCCTCTTCAATAGTTCCGCTTTCCTCTCCTACGTCAATCCACTGTTTAATTTCCTCTTCTGTTACAACAGGGTGCGCAAAGTCGGCCTCGATTTTGAAAACCCTTTTTACTCCGTCGTATACCCAGAGAACCGGTGTGAGGATGTACGAGAATATCAGAATATATTTTGAAACAAAAAGCGCCACTTTTTCAGGGTATCTTGCAGAGTAGGTTTTTGGACCGATTTCACCGAAAATCAGCATAAGTACTGTCACTACACCGGTTGCAATACCTATGCCTATATCACCGTATGCATCGATGGCTATTGCTGTTGCAATGGAGGCTGCGGCAATATTGACGATGTTATTGCCTATCAGAATTGTGATGAGCAGGTGATCTACGTTTCCCTTTAAAATTGAGAGAGCTTTTGCCCCTTTTTTGTTTATTTCAAGCAAAGTTCTTACTTTTGCCTGATTAATCGACACCAGTGCGATTTCTGATCCGGAAAAAAAGGCTGACAGCATCAGGCACAGGATGAATAGAAAAAGACCTAAGCTGTATTCTATCATTGTTTCCACGCCGGATATACGGCTGAACTCAATCCTTTATTCATAAATGCAATATCAGATAAATATATGATTTTGGAATAATATAAATTGGATCGTCTTTTTACTGAATTTCATTTTTTTCTGCTAATTTTTCTGTTATTTACTGGTTTTTATTCTCCGAATATATATTTCAAAAATTTTATTTCTTTTGATATTATTTTTATCTTCTCATAACTGCCCAGATTCCCTTTGAAATTCAGGTCTTCTATCTCCAGAGTGAGGTGTCCGTCATACCCAAAGTCTTTGAGATACTTTAGTATTTTTTCAATTCTTTTGTCTTTGTGCGGGAGTATGTGTGTCATTGATTCATCAGCGCCGCTTACGTGGACATTCTGTATTCTGTCGTGAAGTAAGTCTATGTACTGTAGTGCATCCTTTTCTGATGCACGGACTGCATGAGCTGTATCAAGCGTAAAATACAGCCACGGTTCTTTTTTAAGGAGTTCATATGCAAAATCAGGTGTAGATAAAATCGAATTGATTTTTGGTTCCATGTTCTCTATTGCAATCTTTGTGCGGCAGCCGGAAAATGACTTTTCAATTCTTCCAAGGTACCTGTAGAGTCTTTCTATATCCATCTCTCCCGGAGTCCTTTTCGCTGTTCTTCTTCCGGGATGAACTGTAATCACATGCGCGTTTACCTCTTCCGCAATTTTTATTGCGTTTAGTGTGGTTTTTACTGAAATTTCAGAGATCCCTGGATTTATTGAGCAGGGATTAAGATCCAGAACGGGAGAGTGAACGGTTATCGGCAGAAGTGACGGATGTTTTTCCTGGATTTCATTTAGTTTTTCGACAGGAAGTCCGTTAATCCAGAAATCAGGTGTTTCAAACCAGAATTCTATCGATGAGCAACCTGCCTCTGAAACAAAGTCAAATATTTTCTCTATCGTGTACTCGTGAAAAAACATACTTGAAACGGAGTACTTTGGCATATCTGAAACGTGCATCCTGAATTTATTAAAATGTTTTTTAAAAGCCGTATTGGGGGAATTTTTGAATCGACTATAGTTCTTTTTATTCAGTTCGCCTGACAGATCTGTTTCAGGCAGGAGATCAGATTTTATGTATCGTCGTTTTTTGCCGGAGGTATATATTTGTATATATTTCCGACTCATCATGTTTTTAGTTTCAGCGGTACATAAATAATTTTAGCATGGACTGGTTCGGAACTGGTGAGGATAATGGCAAAGACCCTGTAAAATCGGTTTACGAAGTGTCTTCCCGGATAAGCAGGCTTCTTGACGATGAATCCCTCAAGGGAATATGGGTTGAAGGGGAGATAACCAATTTTCACCGGCATGTTTCTGGTCACTTTTATTTTTCCGTTGCAGAGGAAAGAAATTCAAAGACTTACGTTTTGAATTGTGCAATGTGGAGAAGTTCTGCAAGGGAGATTTCGTATATCCCGAGAAACGGAGACAGGGTAAAAATATACGGGTCTGTTGAGGTTTATGAACCTCACGGGAAGTATCAGTTTATAGCCCGCGATATGGTTGTATGCGGGGAAGGAGACAAACATATTCTTCTTCAGAAATGGAAAGAAGAGTTTTTGACACTTGGAATTTTTGATGAGTCCAGAAAAAAGCCTCTTCCAAAGTATCCGGAAAAGATAGGTGTTGTCACGGCTTTGGGGGGTGCGGCAAGAAGGGATATTGAAAACGTAATCTCAAGACGGTACCCTGTTGAAATAGTTTTATCCCCCGCTGCAGTTCAGGGTGATAATGCCCATACAGAGATCGCAGAAGCCATCAGAAGAATAGACGGAATGGTTGACGTCATTATAGTCGGGAGAGGCGGGGGAAGCTTTGAAGATCTTTTTGAATTTAATCACCCTGATGTTGTGGTGGCCGTCTATGAATGCAGGACACCTGTTGTAAGTGCAGTCGGTCATGAAATAGATTTTACACTGTGTGATTTTGCAGCCGACGTTCGTGCCCCGACACCTTCTGCTGCTGCTGAAATTGTCGTTCCTGATATGAGTGAGTTGCTCAGGGAGCTTACCCAATACAGGCATTCTCTTTTAAAGGGACTTGAAGAAAAAATTGAAAAGGAAAACCAGAATCTTGAAAATTGCCGGCTTCATCTCCATCCCCGCAGGCTTTCAAAGCTCATCAATACTGAGTACGAAAGGCTGGATGATCTGCACAGCCGCATTTTAAAATGCATTGATCATCGCGTTGGAAAAGAAGATTATGAATTAAAGGTTTTAAGAAAAAATCTTGAACTGTTAAACCCTTTTTCTCCACTTGATAAAGGGTTCTGCATGTTGAGGTCAGGTGAAACTTTAATAAAATCAGCATCCGAACTGAAAGAAGGACAGCATGTGTCAATGGTAATGAAGGATGGTTCTGCAAAGGCAGAGATACTGGAGGTATGCAATGAAAAAGAGCTATGAGGATCAGATTGATGAGTTGAAGGAGATTATATCCAGAATAGAAAACGGGGACGCCGGACTTGATGAGAGTCTGGCACTATATGAACGCGGAATCGCTATTATTCAAAGCTGTCAAAAAATTCTCGAAGAGGCGGAATTGAAGGTGACTGAGCTTCAGGGTTAAGGGTAAGTTCCATAATAACAGTCATATCTTCTTCATTTTTCAGTAAATCAATTATTTCCCTTGGGATCTGCACTGCAGCGCTATCTGAGTAAATCCCTATAGTCCTGTTGCATACATAGCTGCTGCGTCGCCACACGAGGTCTGTCGGGTGGCTGAGTGTCATTTTTGATGAACCATATGATGTGAATGAATATTTCAGGTCTCCTGCAATAAGTGTAGTTTTAAGTACAGACCTGTCATCTGAAAGAATACTTTTGAAATTTTCACTAAGGTCAGCTGCACCTTTGTCGGCGCAGATTCCTATTATGCATGTACCGTTAACGCTAAGATTGTCATCTTTGGTTATTTCGAAAGTAGATTTATGTTCCGCCCTTACATTAACATGCCCTTTGCATCTGATAATTTCTGTTTCTTTTAGGGGCGGTCTGTTTTCTGTTGACATATTCATTATCCGTTCGTATAGAAATGTTATACTTTGAAAGAATATATCTCATTATATTACCCATAAGGTACCTAATGGATACTGAATTTTTTTGTCCTGTTTGCAATGGAGAGTATGAGCATGTCATATTGAAGGAATCTGATGACCTTCTTGTGCAGTGCAAAAATTGCGGCAGCGTTTATCATATGGAAAAGGTGAAAGAGCCTGAGGAGATTAAGGTTAAGGCTATTATCAGCAGTGAAAAAGAGTCGAATCCAGGTTTTGTTGAACTTGATGATGATGAAATGGTATCTGTTGGTGATTTGCTTGTTGCAGAGGCGGACGATAATACTTTTGGCGTTGAAGTGACATCTGTTGAAATTGACGACAAGAGGGTCAGAAGCGCCACAGCCTGCGATATTGATACGCTGTGGACAAGAAGTATCGATAATGTTATCGTTAAGGTTTCGTATCATGACGGCAGGAAAACCATTCCTTTGTACCTTAAATGCAACGGTGAGGACGATATAGTAATAGGCGAAGTTTATGAGATCGGGAAATTCAGGTTCAAAGTGACCCATATGAAGCTGAGAAACGGTGCAATGATGAGAAAAGAGGGATGGAAAGCCTATGCGCGCAAAATCAAGCGTGTTTATGGAATAAAGTCAAACTGGTCATAAAAATAATTTAACAAAATAGTCTCTTTTTTATGTTTTTTAGTTTTATGCATTCTGAAGATAATCCTGGTAAATGACGTTACCGAACGGAAAAAATTTAGATAACAAATTAAAAAATCTTTAATATCTCTTAAAATACGGTTTAAGGTGTGTTTTCAGGAATTATTCCTGATAATCTGCCTTAATTTATTTTAATGTTTTTTATTGGATTTCAGAGATTTCAATATCTGCTACAGCGTAACCATATCTGAATACAAGACTGTTATTGGTTTTGTTGACGATTACAGCAGGTCTCTGAATAGCCTCTGATGTGTTTGTTGTCGAGTTGCCTTTTGGATAAAATTCAAGTGGAACAAGCATTCCAACCTCCGCGTTGTCAAATGCATCAGAGTCATTGTGCAATGCATTGTATACAATGGAGGACATTTTAAATGTCAGGTTGTTAGCGAAATCCAAATTAATCTGTTTTACATCTCCGTCATGCATTCCTACAATATTTTGGCTTATCGCATTGAGTTCAAGGTCCAGAAGTTCAAATTTTTCCTTCCCGTCAGGGTAAACATATGCATCAACCCCTGTATAATTTTCAGTCTGAACAGCTCCTGCTTTAAGCTTAAGAGGATTGCTTAATGCAACTGAATAGCCACTCTTGTATGCATTCTGGACCACTGACTGTGATGATGAGATAATTGGTGCACCTTTTTCATAGCTTAACGTATAATCAACAATCGCATATTCTCCTTCGTCGATTTTGTTGAATATCGAAAAAAAAGAATATGTCAGTGAAAAGCCTAAAACACACAGTAACAGAATAGCCACTATGAATATTTTAGAAAACGTCTTTTGCCAGTCGTTGTTCTTCTTTTTCCCCTGTTTTTTCATCTATACATATTTCTCTTTGGATCAGATAAATAAATGTCTTATTTATTTTTGAGGGGTTTTGTTGTCATCAAATAACATATTATATACTATGAATGTTTACTTATAGTTAGGCACATTAAAGTGGCCTGATAGAAAGAGATGAGTAAGCGCTATGATTAGAAGAAGTATATACCCGATTCATTCACTGTGGAATGAGGTGGATGAACTTATGGCAGAGATGGAGGACAGATTTGCACAGACACTCGGAGGATATAACAATAAGTTTTCACAGCGTATACTTCCTGCAATAACCGGGGAGTGCCGTGTTGACGTTATCGACAATAAAGGCGAGGAAGTGGTTGTAGCAGACCTTCCGGGTGTTGAAAAGGAGAATATAAAACTAAAACTTATGGACCCGAAAACACTTGAAATATCATGTGACAGAAACAAGGAAACCGAGGAAGAGGACAAAGATACCGGATATTATATGCGTGAAAGGTCCTATGGAACGATGAAAAGAATAGTCTCTCTTCCGTCAGACGTATCGGAAGCAGGTTCCAGTGCAAGCTTTAAGAACGGAGTTCTGGAGATACACCTGAAAAAGACGGAGCCTGCAGCTATAAGTGAAATATCAATAGAATGAAATTTCACACAACTAAACCTTTTTTAATAAAAGAATAGGCCTTCTTTTATTCTCTACTCTATAAACTGAAAAATTACCGAGTCATTCATATTGTTAAAGATCAATTATTCATAAGCAATGGATAAAAAAAAGGTCAAAAACTATATGACATCCGATGTGGTTACAATTGATGTCCACGGTACTGCCAGGGATGTTATTGAGGCAATAAGAAAAACCAGACATGATGGTTTTCCTGTTGTTGACGGCAGGAAAGTGGTGGGATATATTGCAGCCAGGGATCTTCTTTTTGTTTATCCATCAACGCCAATAGAAAGGGCTATGTCAAGGCACCTTATCGTAGCCGATGCTGATATGGATGTAAATGATGCAGCCAGGGTAATCTTCAGATCGGGGATACAAAAGCTTCCTGTAGTCGACGAAGAGGGAAATCTTATCGGTATAATATCCAATGCAGATGTAATAAGATCACAGATTGAGCATGTCTCACCTGAAAAAGTTTTCAAGTTCATTGAAACACTGAAAATGCTTCATGACATCAATCCAAGGATGAGCAGGGAGGTTGTACCAGTAGACAAACTCCTGCCCACGCAGTCCAAAATATATGAAGATGAACTTGAAGGAAGGATTTACGAGATAAAAAAAGGTCTGGCAGAACCTATTATTGTTGTGAGAAAACCAGGAAAGTTAATACTTGTGGACGGACATCACAGGGCTGTTGCAGCAAAAAGGCTCGGAATAAAGGATCTTGACGCTTATGTTATAGAAATTGATGAAGATATTGAAATTGGCCTTGAAAAGACTGCACATGAAATGAACTTAAAAACGCTTGACGATATTCGTGTTCTAGATTATGCAAGACATCCCCTTATGGCGATAACGCACCGGCTTGTACGGCACGACTAAAAAATAATGAAAAGTTCAGGAACCCGAGTATGATGTATCAAATTTTTCATTCAATAAATACTCTTTTACGACCTGTCCTTCTTCTATAACGACTTCAGGCCAGATTCTTGTGCCAGAATGCACTATCACCCTGTTTTTCAGTTCAGTTCTCGGGCCGATAACCGTGTCATTTTCGATACTGCATAAAACACCGGTCTTTGCATCATCGTCTATTATACTGCCTGAGATAGTTGTCTGGGAGCCTATATCCACGTGGTTGTATATTGACGACGAGAATATTTTGGAATCATGGGCAATCCTGCAGTGCTCGCCTATGCTTGTATAAGGACCGATAAGAACGTTTTCACCGATGCAAGTCCCTGACCCTATCGATACCGGGCCTATGATTCTTGAGTTCTCACCGATTATGACTGAATCTCCGAGTTGCACAGGACCAAGGACATGGGCGCCTTTAATTGTCACGTTTCCTTTGATATTTGTATAATGCATATCCTGAAGTTTCCAGTGTTCGGCTTGTCTTAATGACTGCGGGCTTCCCACATCCGTCCAGTTTCCCCTGGCAAGCCAGCCCTTTATGATTATCCCTTTCTGCATCATAAGGGGAAATAAATCCTTTGCAAAATCGAATTTCTTTGCTTCAGGGATATAATTAAAAATTTCAGGGTCACAGACATATATTCCTGTACTTGCAAGATTTGAGAAGATCTCTCCGGGAGATGGCTTTTCGCGAAATCTTTTAAGATGATAGTTTACGTCAATTTCAGCGATACCATAGTCGCAGGGCTCGTCTATGCTTATTAAACCGATTGAAACAATGCTTTCTCCTTTTATGTGCTCTCTGTAGAATGAGAGAAGATCAACGTCTGTTACGTGATCCCCTCCGACAACAAGAAAAGGTGACCCTTTCAGGTATTTTTCGGCATTTTTTACGCTTCCGGCTGTACCTAATTTTTTGTCTTCCCTGACATATGTTATATTTACACCGAATAAAGAGCCGTCTCCAAGCGCCTTTTGTATCTCGTCTCCCTTGTATCCTATTGTCACTATGATATCGCTGAATCCGAGATTTGACAGATGGGATACCAGGTGCTGTATGGATGGAGTGTTTACAATTGGTATGCATGGTTTTGGACGTTCAAATGTAAGCGGGCGAAGTCTTGTCCCTTCGCCGCCGCACATAATACAAACCTTCATTTAATCAGTTTTAGTCTGTATTCTCTAATAAGGCAGTCGATCGCCTGTTGCTGAACATTGATTAATATCTTAAGTTAAAAAGTATTTAATATGGCCAAATTTGTTTGTACTCTCTGTGGAAGGTGCTGTATGGGAATGGGAAGATACGTAAAGGTGACGGGGCAGATTGGGCAGGGCAGGTATGCTGCTGTACACCAGATTTCAGGTGAAGTGTTCTATCCGGTTATCGATAAGCGTTACAGGGATGAATTTCACGTGCCGAATCGCGAAAAAGATGGATGGTGCCCATTCCTTTTCCATGACCCGGAGTCGGGTCATTATCTTTGTGCTGTTTATGATACGGCACCAAAGTTCTGCAAAGACTTCAAGTGTTGCATATGCAGAATATACAATAATTTATCTGGTGATTTTGCAGGATCAGTTAAAGGGAAGACATCACTTGAGTCTTCTGATGAACATCTTAAAAAAATATGGGAGAATGAAGTCACAGGTATAAATCCCGACAATACGTCAGAATGGCGCAAAAACCTTGAACTGATACTGAATAAAAACGGTTATAGGGTGGAATTTTATGACTGAAAAAAAACTCAGGACTTTGCCGGTAGAAAAACAGAGTGTCCAGTGCCTGCCCTCCAAAAGTGAAGATATTGAAAAGTGCCGTTTCTGCGTGCATTCTGTTTATTTTATTGAAAACGGTAAAGAGATAAAGTCTCCGGCGCGTGCGTACTGCACTATGAGCCGGTCTACGGAGAGTGTCAATCTCAAAAAAGTTGAAGAGGTTGTCTGTGATGATGACAGAAAAGAGGGTTTTAGGAGCATTATGAATATAATCAGCTGAAAAATAGATTCATTTATTGTTAATTCTCAAAATACTGAAGTATTTTGTCAAAATTAACATGTTTTTCAAAATATTCCGAAAGCATGTCATATGATTCGTCCGGATTTTCGTCATTAATTCCGTTAAAGGGAAGATTTTTTTTGGAATAAAGATATTTTAGGAGGGCATCCGAAAAGTTTACGTTTTTAAACAGCCCGTGCATGTATGTTCCTATGACAAGACCGTCTTCCGATACAGCACCGTCTCCGCTGAAGGCTTCTTCTGTGCCGTTCAGAATTGTTCTTCCCATATGAATTTCGTAGCCTTCAGTTTCGCCGACTGATGATAGTATTGGCCCGACAGCATTTGCTTTTCTTTTTACCTGAACAGTTGTTTTGCTGTAGCTGTCAAATACCGTTTCTATGTTCAGGAGACCAAAACCGTCAAGAACTTTTTTTTCTCCCGATTCAAAACCTTCGTCCCTGATTTTTTTTCCAAGCATCTGGTAGCCTCCACATACACCTATTACCGGGACTTTTCTCATACGTGCTTTTTTCAGTTCTTCCCCGAAACCGGATTTTTGCAGCTCTTCAAAGTCTTCAACTGTGTTCTTTGTTCCGGGAATTATTATGCAGTCATATTTTTCGAGACTTTTGTGGGGTTCTGTATACTCAACTGATGCGAATTTCTCGAGAATTTCAAAATCACTGAAATTGGATATTCTTGGAAGCCTTACAATGGCAATTTTTACAGGGGAGTCTGATGCTGTCTTATCATTTATTGAAAGGGAGTCTTCGCTTGGGATTGGAATGTCAATGTATGGAAGAACCCCTAATACAGAAAGTCCTGTTTTTTCTTCTATAATTCTGATACCATCTTTGAAAAGGTCCTTGTCTCCCCTGAATTTGTTGATTATAAATCCGACTACATTTTTTCTTACGTCTTTCGGAAGAAGGTCATAAGTCCCTATGATTTGGGCGAATATTCCTCCTCTTTCGATGTCACCGACAATTATTATTGGAATATTGATTCTTTCTGCAAGGAGAATATTTGCAATGTCCCTGTCGTATAAATTTACCTCGGCGGCACTTCCTGCCCCCTCGACAACCACGTTTTTGTATTTTTTCCTTAATTTTTCGTAGGCTTCTGCTGCTATATCAAGTAAGCACGGTGTTTCCTTGTAGTAATCGCCGATACAGACATCTTTGTATGGTTTTCCGAGAAGCACTATCTGTGAGGTCTTGTCCCCCTTTGGCTTAAGAAGAATCGGGTTCATCTCGGCCTGAGGCTCTGTCATTGCGGCAAATGCCTGCATGGCCTGGGCAATGCCTATTTCAGCTCCGTCTTTTGTCACATACGAATTCAGGCTCATATTTTGTGATTTGAATGGAGCAACACTTATATTGCGTTTTGACATGCTTCGGCAGACTGCTGCCGTAATTGTGCTTTTTCCTGCATGGGAAGATGTCCCGAGAATCATAAGTGACATGTTACAATATAAATTTGAGCTAAGACTAAATAAACTGAGTATTCATACAGTGTATTCACCGGATTTTTATAGCTGGCAGACAATGATCTGATGAAATTCTGGTTTTTAGTTATATTTTAAAGGTGTTTTGGTGAAAAATAAAAAACAATTTATAATGGCAGTACATGTATGCGGGAATCCTGTTGCTTTTATACAGATATAATGGTTCAATATTGCGCGTTCCTGAAAAAAACCACAAATTAAATTTTTATTAATATGTTATGCAATGTCTGATATAAGCATTATTGCCAGGAACGTGTAATCTGCATGCTAACAAATATATAACCATACTTGAAAGGTACATGGTAATGACTGGTGGTATTTGTCCAAAATGCGGACTGCCAAAAGAATTGTGTATTTGCGAAGAAGTAGCAAAGGAACAACAACAGATTAGCGTTAAGATCAACAGAAGGCGTTACGGCAAAGAAGTTACGGTTATTGAAGGCCTTGATCCATATGACATAGATTTGGATGACCTTCAGAAATTCCTGAAAGGAAAACTGGCCTGCGGCGGTACTATAAAAGGCAATTCAATAGAACTGCAGGGTAACCACCGTGAGAGAGTAAAAAAGCTTCTGATGGATAAAGGGTATAAACTTGACAATATCAGTTAATTAATTCAGATGAAACATCTCTGATATTATATCCCTATATTTTGAGATTGTATTTTTTTTAAACGGGTTTCTTTTAGTTTTATTCAGATAAAGAATCTGAATGCCACCCATGCAGTTGCAAGCATGATTAATGAATATTTCAGTCCTGCTGCTGCCCTTCCTTCACCCATCTGTCCTGCCACAAGGCCCGAAAAAAATCCCTGTATCATTGAGGCATGAGTGAAGATTCTTTTGTATAAGTCCATGTCAATTGAGCCTCCAAATGTTCCTGCCGATGCAACTTCTGTCCCCGATGATGCAACCGCAGCGCCTGCATCCGCCATAGTGCTCAAAAATGTTCCAGCCATAATGGCGATTACAAACATAAAAACGAGGAATGATACAATTACTATTACAACATAGATCATCATATTGTTTCTTCTCTCGGCGGCAAGGTTCACAAATTCGTAGGAGTCATTTGCAGCTGCCTTTAAAACCTCGCTGACATTTCCTCCTGCAAGGCTTGCTTTTGCTATCAGGTCAACACTTCTTTTTGCAAGGGGTGTTCCGAGCCTTTCACCGAAGCGGAAGATTGCATCTATAAAGGGGATGTTCCATGAGATTTCATTGTTCATTTTTTTAACATAAGGTGTCAGGCTTCCGTAATCGCCATTCGAGACTGTACTTATTGCATTAGGAAGTGTCATCCCGCTTTCGTTCATGCCGGCTACATCCCTGAAAAAGTTTGGAAGAGCGGTTTCAATATTTCTCCTCCTTGAGGCCTCTTTTGTATCAAGTATAGCGTATGGTAAAAGGGCTATTATAATCGAAAAGAAGATAATGTCATCTATGAAAGTAGAGGTTATAAGTGAACGCAGCCCGTACTGGACCGTTGAGTCTATAAAACCTGCAAAAAAAACAATAAGTGCTACAGGGACCGAAACTATCAGTATGTTCTCCGGTTTTTCAGTTAAAACCTGAAGAGGATGACTGAATATCCTGTTAAATCCTTCACTGGATTTTTTTCTTTCTTCTATCTTTTCAAGAATAATCTCCTGCTCTTTGTCATTTTCAGAGGTCTCTTTTTCCGTGGTCTTTTTTTTCTTCATAAAATCCATTTTTCAGACCTCCGGGGTCATTGCATCTATAAGTATCACGAACATAATGCTTCCGAGAGGAATAATTCCGTATATTACCACATACAAAAAGACCGGGCTTGACGATCCGCTTATTGATGACATAATCGACTGAAGTATTATCAAAAACAGTGTGCCTGCTACAAGTGCTGTCACGTATGACTCGGAAATAAGACCGAGTGTCTCAAGAAATGTCTTCTGCTCCAGTCTGTTTTCTCTTGTGTACTGTTCGGATTTGTTTCTGAAATACTCCGTCAGGTTGCCGCCGCTTGAAATGCTTGCAACAGCGCCCTGTAAAAAATCTCTCATTCTGCTACTGGGAGTGTATTGTCCGGCAGTTCTGAGCGCTTCAAGGAGATCTTTTCCAAAAATGTCTACATCTCTTGTGATGTACCTTGCTTCAACGGCGCTTTCACCGTAAATTTCACTTTCACCCAGAAGTCTAAATACTTCGGCGGGTGTAATTCCTGCCGTAGACATGGCTGTGATATAATTTATTGCATATGGAAGCGTTGCATCAATGTTCCTTTTTCTGTCTCCGGAAAGTATGCCCGGGTAGATTAGAAATATCGCGAATGTCATTCCTCCTATAATGATAAGAGATAAAATAACCACTGCAACGGTCCCAATTATCAGGCTGTACCTGTTTAGTTCAAAGAATATGTCAGGAAGGTTACCCCTGTAAACTATTCTTTCCGGGATTCTCAGTAGATATGTGATAATTCCTGCAAATACCGATGCAGTAATTCCGGCAAGAAATGAACTTACATATGCTGTTGAAAGGTATGCCTCAAACGAAGTCCTCATTCTTGCTCTCAGCATGTCATTTCTTAAAGAGGCATATTCGTCTCTTTTTTTCTTCATCCTCTCGCCGAATACGTTGAAGCAAAAACGCTCGTAACTATTCATAAAGCTCTTCCCTTACCAGTTTTACCACGGCCTCCGGGTCACGGTAATATGACATGAGGACTTTTCCTACGTCTTTGTAGTTTCTCAGTTTTTTCAGTCGCATCCACTCAAGTATCTCCTGGCGTCTTTTCAGCTCCTCGACCATACGTGCTTCGTCCCATCCCCTTGTCTCCATGATATCCTCTAAAATGTATGATTTTCCGGAGTACCTGATTTCATCAATTGACTGGTGCCACCTGAAAACCTCATTTGTGATAAGCTCCCGTGTCCTCGGGTCTATGTCAAGAATTTCAATAAGCTGCTTGTTTCTTCTTATTCTCTGTCCGCCTATTCTCGCCTGGACCTGCACGCTCATAAGATCAAGTGAACTGAGCATATTTCTCGGAACATTTAATGGCGGGTTTTCTATACGGTGGACTGCACTTGCAACTGAGTCCGCATGCATTGTTGCGTACGTGACATGGCCTGTGCTCATCGCCTGAAACAAAGTCTGCGCCTCGGCACCCCTTACCTCACCTACGAGAATATATTCAGGTCTCTGCCGAAGTGCCGCCTTTAAAAGTTCGTACATATCTATAGAGCCTTTTCCTTCTTTGTCAAAGGACTCTCTCGTGACGCTGGGTATCCAGTTCTGATGGGGAAGCTTAAGTTCACGTGTATCCTCAAGCGTGACTATCTTTGCAAGCGGCGGAATAAAAAGTGATATTGCATTAAGGGATGTTGTCTTTCCAGAGGCTGTGCCCCCTGCAAATATACAGGACTTCCCTGCCTCTACTGCAAGCCAGATATAAGCAATTGAAAGGGGGGAGAATGTCCCCCACTCCGTAAGATCAGTTGGTGTAATCGGTTCATCCTTAAACTTTCGTATAGTAAACGTTGAACCGTGAGCCGTGACTTCTTTTCCAAGGGTCATCTGTATACGTGAACCGTCGGACATAGTGGCGTCAAGCATGGGCTCTGCGATTGAGATGTATTTCCCGGCTTTTTGTGCAAGTTTTGTAACGAATGAGTCCAGAACAGCTTCTTTCTTGTATATCAGGTTTGTCTGAAGAGATTCATAATTTGAGTGGAATACAAAAATCGGCGTATTCAGGCCGTCGCATGAAATATCCTCTATGTATTTGTCATGCATTACAGGGTCGATAAGTCCGTCCCCGAGAAACTCCTTGTTCAGCTGGTATATTATACGGGCTCTTTCCTCTGGATTTAGTTTTAATCCGTAATCACTGATGATTTCATTTATGGAATCTTTTAGTATTTCTGACGCCCTTTCCTTTGTTAAATCTTTCGTGTTCACGTCAAGAGTTTCAAAGAGGCGCTGTTCTATTTCGTGTAGAAGTTTTGACTCGGCGTCATTTAATTTGGGTTCTATTACATTGTACAGGTATTCGTTTGTATTTTTGTCAAAAACGATTCTTACGTATGCGTACGGTTCGTTGACAGGGTATAATTCAACCTCTTTTAGCCCGCCTGAACCATCAAATGAAAGGTCAACCAAAGGTCCGTGTATTGATGGGTTGTATTCAAATTTGCTATTTTTTTCAGTTTTTTTCCTGCTGAAAAATCCTGTGTTCTCTTTATTTTTTGTCTCCGAAAGATCAATTCCATTTAATTTTTCAAGGTCTATGGGGGGAAAATATTCAGAATATATTTTATCAATTTTTGATATTGTTTTGTTGTGCTCATCAGGTTCAATTTCTTTTTTAATGGATTTTACCTTAAAATCCTCTATTTTAAAAGTGGCGCCTTCAGGCAGAATCAGACCTGAAAAACTCTCATTTATTTCGTTAACTGATTTCAGCCCGGCTTTTTTCTCATCATTTTCTGAATCGTTTTCAGACCATATGGTTTTTTTGGCAGAGTATGCTGTTTTTTTCTCCTGATTGTCTTTTTCTTCCTCTGTTGTTGTTTTGTCTTCAGCCGGTTCTGGCTGTGACCAGATAGTTTTATTTGGAGTATATTTTTTTACGGGTTTTTCCGTGCATTCTTCACTCGCTTTTTTTATACCCCGGGGTTTTCCTGCAGGAGTCTGATCAGGTTCAGTATCATGTGTTCCCTGTTTAATATCCGGTTCTGATATCTCTTTTTTGTTATCTTCATTCAGACTTCTATTTTCACCAGAATTTTCTTTCTTTTCGTTTGTTTTTGCTGAAATATCCGGTTTTTCTTCTGCTATGATTCCATCTGAGTCATTTGCAGAATCATTTGGTATATTTTTCTGAAAAACAGTGTCTTTGTTTTCAGGGCCTGTCTCAACGGTCCTATTTCCAGTACCGACCGCTGGCACCTGTTCTTCTGAATGCAGTTTTCTGACATCAATACCTGCCGTAATCTGGGCAGAACCTTCAGGTTTTGGTTCCTTTTTCTCTCCTGAAGTTTCGGCAATGTCAGTCATATCAGACTTTGCAATATTTTCGGCATTTTGAAGCCTTTTTACTATTTTATTTATGTACTCACTGTTTTTGATGCCACCGGGACTGTTCTTACTGTCGTCGTCACTTTTATTATCCTTTTTTTCAGATAATTCTTCAAAAGACACTTTTTTTCCTTTTTCATCCTGAACCTCTTCAAAAAAGTCGTTAATCTCCGGCTGAGTGAAAGATTCGGTTTTGGCTGCGCTTATATTATTATTCTGGATGTTATTGTCAGGTAGATTGTTATTATTTACTTCACCTTTGAACAAATTGGGTTCAAAAGGATTTTCTTCACGGGTTTTGTCTTCATTGGTTTTATTTTCAGGGATCTCAGATTCTGGAATATTTATATCGGGAATATCTGGTTCTTTTTCAGCCGGCTTTTTCTCTGTATTCCCAATATTTCCAGTTTCATTATCCAAAAATCCGGTATCTATGGCATTTTTCTGTGAATTTATTTTCTTATTCTCTAAAAAATCAAATCCTTCTCTTTCTGATTTGATCTTTTTCAAAAGTTCAGACAGGTCTTCCTCTGCTTTGTACCTGCCCCTGTCCATGGAAAATATCTGTTTTATGTCTTCACTGTCTTTGATATTCAGGTTGCTGTCTGGGAAAATTTCGTTTGAAGAATGGCCTTTTTCTGTTTCTTTTTTTTCTTTTCTTAAAAATTCTGACAGACCTTTCCTTTTTTGTTTATCTTTTCCGGTCATTTCTTTTCACCCTGAATTCAAATGTTTATTGTAAATATTGTCTCTTTTCCGTCCAGCTTTAAATGAATTTCATGTTCAGTTTTGTCTTTTTCTGTTATACTGCAAAGGTAATCTCCACCCTGAAGAAAAAAACCTGCACTTCCGTCGGAAGATGTGTAATCGTGCAAAGGCAGGTTGTTGTCCTTTTTCATTATAATTTTAAGTCCCTGGACTGGAACGTCATTCTTTTTTACTATGACAGACACTTTCGAGGGTTTTGTACTGAAATTCCTGATCTCCTGAAGTTCAGGGGAGACAGATTCGGGTTTAAGGTACTTTTTGTTGAAAACACGCATCCTTGATACGAGAGAATCAGCAATTCTTTTATCGGTTACAAAAAGCTCAAAAAATCCTGTTTTGTCAAGATTATAAATTACGCTGTCGCCGTAAAGCATTCCGTATTCATCAATCTGGGCAGCACCCTCTATTTCCCCGTTTATAAAAAGAAGGATAATACTTTTTTCTTCATCGCTTCCTGTTGCAATGGCATTGTATTTTTTTTCATTTTCGTAACTTAGAAGTTTGTTATACTCAAACCTTCCTGAATATTGTGACCCTGATATCGCTTTTTTAAAGAGTTCTGATATATCCATAAATCCTGAAATCCCCGTTTTCAAATTCTTTTAAAAGCTGAAGTGACTGCCGTCGCTCTGTAATGTGGATGACTATATTATTATATCTGTATTTTTATGACATTATTTATGATATTAAGATTCTATTGGATGCATTGCATTTGAATATATCTATTTTATCCGGTTCGTTCAATAATCATCGCCAGACATAAAAAGTGTGCCATACAATCTTTATTGTTAATGATAGAACCACTTCTGATTTCGTCTGTGGCTGTTATAATCACACTGTTATATGCATCTGTGAGGGATTTAAGGGAAAGACGCGTGCCATTTAAAACCTGGTATCCCATGGTTGCGGTAGGAATACCGATGGTTATCTGGACATATACTGTTTTGTTTATGACCGGTTCCGGGAGCATTTTTGGGTATATTTTTCTGACGGCATTACTCTGTTTTATGTTCTATTTTTCATCGGCGTATCTGCATCTGTTCGGGGGAGCGGATGCCTGGGCATTCATTTTTATAACTATGATGATACCCCTGTATCCGGTTGAACCGTTATGGGGTTATCCGGCTATAGCTTTTTTCCCGCTGACAGTTCTGATAAATGCGGTTGTACTTAACATTGTGACACCTCTGGGAATACTGTTATACAATTTATATAAAGGCAACAAAGCACCGCTTTTTTATATGCTTGTAGGCTTTCCGGTTGAAGGAAAAAACATAACAGATTCTTTTGGTTTTATTATGGAGGACATAGAAGAGACCGATGAGGGCTTGAAAAGAAGATATATTTCCTTCTCCGAATCGCTTAAGAGAATGATCTCAGGTAAAAGAAGGATGTACACGGGAGACTTAAAAAATCATCCGGAGGAATATGAAAAAGAGATCAGGTTGTATAAACGCTGCAAAAGTGTATGGATATCCTTTGGCGTTCCTTTTATAGTACCTATTCTGTTTGGTTTCGTAACAGCTCTTGTTGCAGGTGATATCTTATACGAGGTTTTTATATTAATTTCAGGAGTTATCTGAATGAAGATCAGTTTTGATAAAAACGGCCTTGTTCCAGTAGTCGTTCAGGATTGCAGGACCGGAAAGGTTCTGATGGTAGCATGGGCCGATAAGGATGCGGTGGATATGACGGTCAGGACCGGATATGCACATTACTTTTCAAGAAGCAGAAATAAAATCTGGAAAAAAGGTGAGGAAAGCGGGCACGTCCAGAAAATAGATGAGATATTAATAGACTGTGACTGTGATACGCTTTTATACAGGGTTTTTCAGACCGGAGGTGCCTGTCACACCGGCTATGACAGCTGTTTTTACAGGACACTGGATGGAAAAATTATAGGAAACAAAATTTTTGATCCTGATAAGGTATATGCTAATTAGGTATTGAATACATTATTTAAAGGGAGGTTTTTAATGAAACTTATACCTGATACAAGCGTCGTCATTGACGGACGCATCACCTCGATGATACAGGAGTCTGGTGAATATAAAGGGGCCACAATAATTGTTCCGGAGGCCGTAATAGCAGAACTTGAAGCACAGGCCAACCAGGGACGTGAAATAGGTTTTAGTGGTCTTACAGAGCTTCAGGAGCTCTCAAAGCTTGCAGAAGAAGGAGTTATAGAACTGCAATATGTCGGAGAAAGACCGAGTCTTGATCAGGTGAAACTTGCGAGCGGAGGAGAGATTGATGCACTGATACGAAAAGTGGCTTTGGATTATGAAGATGCAAAATTTATAACAAGCGATATTGTCCAGTCAGAAGTTGCAAAGGCAAAAGGACTGGATGTACTTTATTTAAAGCCGCAGACAGGTGAATTTTCACCGCTTACAATTGACAACTTTTTTGATGAAAACACACTGGCAGTGTTTCTAAAAGAGCGCGCAAAACCTGTTGCGAAGAAGGGGACGCTTAAAGAGAGCAAAAAGATAGTCCTTTCAGACAATCCCATCTCAGAGTATGAGCTGCGGCATATCGCACAGGAGATCCTTGAACGTGCCAAACGTGATCCCGACGGCTTTATTGAGATGGAAAAGCGCGGAATAACGATAGTTCAGATTGGTTCCATGAGAATCTCGATAGCGAGGAGGCCTTTCTCGGACGGTATGGAAATTATTGCGGTGCGGCCTATTGCCGACATGTCCATTGATGATTACAGCATGGCTTGTGTAGTCAAAAAAAGGCTTCTTGATGGTAGGAGAGGCATAATAATTACAGGGACACCAGGTATGGGGAAAACGACCCTTGCCCAGAGTATTGCACTGTTTTTGTCAGATAATAACTTTTCAGTGAAGACCATGGAAGCCCTAAGGGATATTCAGGTTCCGGATAATATTACCCAGTACACTGCTCTTGAGGGTAGCATGGAGAATACCGCTGAAGTAATGCTTCTTATGCGCCCTGACTATGTTATTTTTGATGAATTAAGAAAAAAAACTGATTTCAGTGTTTTTGCGGATATGCGTCTTGCAGGAATCGGTATGGTGGGTGTTGTACATGCAAATGATGCCCATGATGCTCTGCAGAGGTTTTTTGGGAAAACAGAGTTCGGGTTCCTTCCACAGATTATTGATACTGTGATATTTGTAAAAGACGGGGACATCTCAAAAATATACGACATAGCCTTTGAATTCAAGGTTCCTGAGAGTATTCCCGATGAAGAGGAGGAACTGTCTTCAAGGCCTGTTATATCTGTAATAAACAGCGGTAGCGGAGATTTGGAATCAGAAATATTCAGGTATGACAGCGAACCTATTGTTTTGAAGTTTTCCTCAGCCCGTGAAAATGAGAATTCCGCAGCTGAAAAGTCATCAGGTATGCCTGACGAGGACATATCCACAAAACTTGTTGAAAGAGAAATCCAGAGGGAAATAGGAAGATTTACTGACGGCCCTGTTGAAGTGAAAATGCAGAGTGAAAACAAAGCTGTAGTTTACATTGATGACAAGGACGTGCCGGCTGCAATAGGAAAAGGCGGAAAAAATGTCGCTTCAATAGTAAACAAACTTAGTATAGGCATAGATATCCGTCCTCGTTCTGAGTTTCCCAAAAACAATCTTAAGGAGACTGTTCCCGAGATTTCTTCTTCCTTTGAACCTGTACCCCCTGCACCTGCATCGGGAGATCACGGAATTGAAATAAAGGTCGATAAAAAATTCCTTTCTATCTGTGCCAAAGAGCATAAAGGAAAAATTGTGGATGTTTTTGGCGGGAAAGAATATCTCTTCACGGCAACTGTAAATGATCAGGGTGAGATTCACATGTCCAAAAACAACAGCATAGCTATGGAGATGATCCGCCGCTACAATGACGGAGAGGATATTCGGCTCAGACCGGTCTGATAACTTTTTTTCTTTTTTAAATTATGGAGTGATTCAATTTGAGTAAATATGATATGAGAGATTGCGAAAAAGAATACCGTGAGGAATGGGCTCATGATTTTGAGTCTGATCCTATAAAAGGTGCTGAAAAGTTTTATCTCAACGTTGCTTACCCGTATCCGAGTGGCGCGATGCACGTAGGTCACGGAAGGACGTATATCGTACCTGATGTTATTGCACGTTTCAAGAGAATGCAGGGTAAGCATGTCCTTTTTCCGATGGCATTCCATGTTACCGGGTCACCTGTAATAGGAATTTCCAAAAGAATTGCAAACGGAGACGAGAAGACAATCAGACTTTACAGGGACCTTTACCGTGTACCTCAGGATATAATATCAAAATTTACCGAGCCGACGGAGATTGTCAGGTATTTCAGCGACGAATATGAAAGAATTATGCGCTGTTGCGGTCTTTCCATCGACTGGAGGCGCAGGTTTACTACAGTCTATCCGCAGTACAGCAAATTCATAGAGTGGCAGTACCTTCACCTGATGGAGCAGAACCGGATTGTAAGAGGTGCACATCCTGTAAAATACTGCCCGCAGTGCGACAACCCTGTCGGGGATCATGACCTTCTGGAAGGAGAAAAGGCAGAAATAGTAAAGTATGTCCTTATAATGTTTAAGTGGGGGGAGTACAGTCTGCCTTGTGCTACACTTCGTCCTGAGACCACATACGGTGTTACAAATCTCTGGATAAACCCTGATGTAATCTACAAAAAAGTGAAAGTTGACGGGTCCAAATGGATTTTGTCACCGCAGGCTG
The DNA here is from genome assembly GCF_017875315.1 of Methanomicrobium sp. W14. Lineage (NCBI taxonomy): Archaea > Methanobacteriati > Methanobacteriota > Methanomicrobia > Methanomicrobiales > Methanomicrobiaceae > Methanomicrobium > Methanomicrobium sp. W14. The sequence continues at coordinate 719,194 of NZ_JAGGMM010000001.1, read as the reverse complement.
CATTAAAGATATCATACCAGGAGCATGATGTTGTCGAAGAGGGTGAAATAGCAGGAAGAGACATTGTAGACCAGACAGTTTCGCATCCTTTATGCGGGGACATAAAAGTCCTGCCTGCTGAGTTTGTGGACCCCGATATGGCAACGGGAATTGTCATGAGTGTTCCGGCCCATGCACCGTTTGACTACATTGCACTGCGTGATCTCCAAAACAGTGGAAAGTATACAGATATTACTCCTGTGTCTCTTATCTCCGTTCCCGGTTACAGCGAGTTTCCGGCAAAGGACGCCGTGGAAAAGTCAGGAATAAAAGACCAGAACGACCCCGGAGTCGAGACCCTTACGCAGGAAGTGTACAGTGCCGAATTCTCCAAAGGGAGGATGCTTCCCCAGTATGGTGGAAAACCTGTGAAAGTTGCCAGAGAAGAGTTTTCTTCTGTCATGCTTGAACAGTACGGTTCACTCATAATGTATGATTTTGACAACAGGAATGTAATGTGCCGCTGCGGGAGCAGAGTTTACGTAAGAATTCTTAAGGACCAGTGGTTTTTGCAGTACAGCGATCCCGAATGGAAAAAGCAGATTCATGAACAACTGAATAAAATAAGTCTTGTCCCTCCTGAAGTACGTGCGGAGTTTGAAAGGACTATTGACTGGCTGAATGACTGGGCATGTACAAGAAAGGTTGGTCTTGGAACTTATCTCCCGTGGGATAAGAGCTGGCTTGTTGAGCCCCTTTCGGATTCGACAATCTACATGGCATTTTATACAATTGCCCACAAACTGCTGAAAATAGAGCCGGAAAAACTGACTCCTGAAGTTTTTGACTATATTTACAGGGGTGAGGGTTCACCTGATTCGCTTCCTGTTCCAAAAGAGACAGCAGAGGATCTAAGAAATGAATTTTTGTATTGGTATCCTTACGACTACAGGTTCTCGGCAAAGGACTTAATATCCAACCACCTGACTTTCCAGCTGTTCCACCATAAGGCATTGTTCTCTGACGATCTTCAGCCGAAGGGAATGGTGGTCTTTGGAATGGGACTTCTGGAAGGGGCGAAGATGTCTTCTTCGAAAGGGAATGTGGTCCTTCTGGAGGACGCCATAAATGAAGTAGGTGCGGATACGGTTCGTATGTTCCTGGTCGGAAGTGCAGAGCCGTGGCAGGACTTTGACTGGAGAAAAGAGCTTGTCTCATCAACTAAGAAGCAAATAGAAAGGTTTTGGAATACAGTCCATGATAACGATGAGGCACCTTCGGGTGAGTATCCTATAGACAGGTGGCTTCTGTCAAGAATGCAGGACAGAATTGCTCATGCCACTGAAGCCCTTTCATCCTTCCAGACCCGCCAGGCCCTTCAGGAGGCATACTTTGGAGTTGAATCAGACCTTAAATGGTACCGCCGCCGTCTGCCTGCAGATGTGCAGGGATCGGCAGTTCTTAAGGAAGTCAACAGTATCTGGATAAGGCTTCTGGCACCTTTCATACCGTTTACATGCCAGAATCTGTGGGAAGCCACAGGTAATTCCGGAAACATCTCGTTTGCACAGTGGCCCGTCAGTGATGAATCAAAGGTAGATATCCAGACAGAACTTGCAGAGGAACTTCTGGAAAGGACGGTAGAAGATATCGAATCGATTCTGAAGCTTATAAAGGTTGACTCAAAAACCCCTTCGGTGACTCTTTATATATCACCCGCCTGGAAATTTGAGATATTCAGAAGAATTGCCATGACAGATGATAAAAAGAAAATATTCTCTGTTCTTATGAAAGATGAGTCCATTAAAAAACGCGGAAAGGAGGCTGCCGATGCAATTAAGCAGATAACAAACCTGATTCACAGGTTCCCGCCGGAACTTGTCAGCAGGCTGTGCGAGTATGGTATTGATGAAAAATCCGTTTTTGATTCGGCCAAGGAGTTTATTGAGCATGAATACGGAGTCGAATTAAACATTGTATGCCCTGATGAGAGCAGTCACCAGAAAGCGCGTATGGCACTTCCGTTCAAACCGGCGATATTAATTGAATAAAAAAATATTTAAAAAAATTATTTCTTTTTTACTGCTGTGGTAGTTTTCTTTTTCCTTTCCTTTGTGTTGTACCCTGTTACGTATTCCAGATAATTCCTGAATCTGGAATTTGTGTCAAGTACAATTTTGTCTGCTTCATCCTCCGGGTGACTGTCATACAGTTCACTGTCGGACTCAGTGTCTATGCAAAGCATGCTTCCTTTATCGTTTATCCACGCCTCAAGATATTTGAAAGATCCATAATTTATACTGAAATGACCTGATTTTTCATCAGGCTCTTTGTCAAAATATTTTATGAGTCCGTCTCTGGCCCTTTCGTTCAGGCCCTCTTTAAATCCTCTTTTTATAGAGTATTCCTGCATGGTTTATTATTTAACACAGCCTGCATTAATTTTTTTTGGATGGGATATCATAATCAGCGCCTTAGATGATGCATACATTATTATCTTTTTTTGTAACCTAAGAGACATCCGGAATTAATATTTGGTGAGAATGTGGCTCTGTAGAAATCCTTAATCGCTTTTTTCAAGAAGCATATTGTGAATGATAATTCTTGTCTTAATTTCTTTGAGTTGGTTGTAATATTTTCTCGAACGTAGTGTGTCGCCATATTTACGTTTAATCATTGAAAAAACGCATTCAACAAGATTTCCTTGTCCATACGTTTCTCGATCAATATTTTCATCATTCCAAACCGGAATTTTTTCTGGGCGGAGCTTTCAGTCCCATTTTCTCACAGGAATTTGTGAATCTGCGTCATAGCCTTTATCCAGGACCAGCAGACTCTTTGAATCAAACTGCAATTGACGTTTTTACAAAACTTTTATGTGTTTTTCTTATGCGCTTTGAATAATAGTCGCTTGCATAATCACTGGTAAACCCGGTTGCATCAATTGACGTAATTGGGGTCCTTAATAGTTTCAGGAATTATCTGAGAAAATAATGCAGAAATTAATTTTTTTGTCTTTTCGGTTAAATCAGGACCTGCTCTTGGTCCAGTATCATCTTTCCTAAAACTTTCGTTTAATTCACCAGTCTGACCCCTGCAATCCCTGAACTCTGTTTTCATCCAAAGAATCCGATGCCACCAAGGTATTTTCATCATTTGAAGAGTTCATGCAACCTGAAAAAAAGCAGGAGAATATAATTACAAAAATTATTACGGAAAATTTTAGTTTCCATATAATCTTATTTAATTCAAACATATTCACTGTCACATATAAAGGGAGTTGTAGTATTTATCCAGATAATCAATGTCAATGTCCTTATAGTGAAGGGCAAGAACCTCCCCGGTATGTGCATCAATTATAGCCTGATAAGTATGAGTATCAGACATCTTATCGGAATCTTTTTCTACATTAAAATCCAGTGTCCAAATCAGGCGTATAGGCGTAGTATTGTCATAATACACTGAAATTCCCGTATCCCAGGATAAAGCTTCAGATTCATTACCTAAAAAATCGTATTTTTTTATTTCCCCGGGGTAATTAGTGTTTATTTCATCCTCAACAATTTTCTTAGCTTCATTAAATGATACAGAAGGTACTGAAGAGGAAAAAGTATGATTACACAGATCCGGAACAGTAAAATGACATGATGTTACGTTACCTGAAATTGAATTAATAGTCATCATTAAAATAGGACCGCCGTTTAGTCCTTCATACATATTGTAGTACCTTACAAAAATTTCTGCAGCTCTGCCCTTTTCTTTTAATTTCTCAAGACCTACGTAATTTGAGGTATTTACTATTGAAAATTTATTCTCAGGATCACCCACATCATCAGGGCCTTTACCAAAGGCCTTCATTACAAATGATTTTGCAATCTCTTCTCCTTCTCCAAGAGTTAATTTAGCACTGCCGGAAGGTTCGATATAACCTGAGGATTCATAGACAGAACGTATTTTGCCTGTTTTAGCATCAATTCTCGCCTCATAAACACTCCCATCGGATGCTTCTTCTATATCCTTAAATGTATAAACATCAATTGCAGGGTTCTGTGGATCATTTTCTTCCCAGGGTATTTTTCCTTTTACTGTTTCAGGTATAAAATCAGGGAACAACTCAAGAATGTAATCACTATACCCGTCAAAAATTTCACTTAAGCTTTTTGGCTCTCCTGTGCTTTTTTCAGGATTTAGAGTTTCTGTAAGAGTATTTTCAGAACCAACAACTGATTCAACAGGTGTAGCGGTTGTTGTTGTGGTAACTACGTTTGTATCTGTATTCTCTGTCTGGGAAGTACAACCTGAAGAGATACAGAATAAGGTTAATATTGCAATAGGTACTATTAATTTAAATTTACCTGAAACACGTTTGGATTTAATCATTTTAACCTCAAATTATAGTTTATTTTAGTTTTCACAGATCATATTTAATAAAGGCTTTTGAAAGTCTTTTTTCACTTTAACCAGAGATTATGATTTAAATTAAAAGACAAAACTTCTTACGCCACAATCCTCTACACGTTATTTCTCCTGAAAAATTTATTTTAAAAAATCACCTCAGATCAAGCCTCATAAACTTCACATAGGCTATCCCAAAGAAGACAACAGGATATGCAATAAGAAAGAGGATATTACCCCAGACCTTTTCGATTATGTCGGAAAAATCAGGCTGATAATCCGAATCGCTTTTTTCAAACGACTGGGTCCATACATACCTTACAGGATCGGTAAGAGCCGAAGAAATTTTCCTGTAATTCGTATCGTATGAGATATAATAGACAAGATTTGTAAGCTCCATCTCATTCTGGTAATACGCTTTCACCTGCGAATTGTAATCATTCAGCTCCGAAGAATCAAGGGCATTCGTGTTGACCGAGGGTTTAGGGCCAAGTACAGAATCGACAGTATAAATTCCTGCTGAATATACGACATTTGTTAACAGAAGAAAGAGGAGCAGTGAATAAATAAAAGACATCCCGCTTGTTTTGGAAAAAGAAGAGACCATTAAGGACATTACAAATACTCCTGACAGATAAAGAACAGTTACAAGCCAGAATACAAATATAAATTCCATCTGGCTGAAGTCAGGAACTATGCTGTAAACAAAAAGAATGCCAAAAGTAAGGACGAAAACAACAGTTACTGCAAAAACAATCGAGGCTATGCCCCCAAGTGCCTTTCCGTTTATTACCTCGTCACGATATACAGGAACAGATAATATCGCTTTCATCGAACCTGTCTCTCTTTCCTTTGTAATCAGATCGAATCCCAGAACTATCGCTATGACAGATCCGAATATTGAACTTCCGGCTATACCTGAAGAAATCCCTCCAAAAATATTCTGGGCAAGCGGCAGACCGAACAAAGAATAACCGCCCGGACTGCTCAGACTTTCAAGGGTCTTTAGATAAGAGCCGATATCCCCAAAAACATCAATTTCAGCAAGTACCAGCATTACGACAAGAAGTGCAAGAAAACGAAAACTTGTAATGTTGTCGCGGAATTCTTTTATCCCGATTAAGGTAATTCTCTTAAAATCCATAAAAACGCCACCTCACCGAAGGTCAATCCTCATGAACTTAACATAGGCTATTCCAAAGAAAAGAACCGGCCATGCGATAAAAACAATCAGTTTTACCCATTTGTCACCAAGAGTCTCCCAGAACGTCGGTTTTTCAATATCTGCACCAAGGTCAGGATTAAGGGAATAGCTCAGAAACCCAATCTTTTCTGAAATAACGTAGCTTGACGGAAGTGTTATCGCACTTGCTATGTCGTTATAGACACTTCCTACAGAGAACATATTGAAAAAATCATGGACCTCAAGTTCGTTTTTTTCGTATTGATATTTTGCCTCATCAAACGCCTCAGACTGCATGTAAGATCCCATGTCGTAGTTGTCTTTTGAAGGCTCCTGACCAAGGATAAGGTATGTCCCAACATCTCCACCACCGGAAGGGATGACATACACCAGGCAGAGAACTACAAGAAAAGACAATACAAGTGCTCCACCGCTTGTTCTGGCAAAAACGGACGACATCAGAGACAAAGAAAAACTGTATGTCATAAAAAGCATTGTAAGAAGCCAGATAAACCCTATAAGGAGGACTTCGTCAACTGAAGGTACAACCCCGAAAACAAGCAGAACACCGCATACGGCTATAAATCCTGCAAGAGTCACTACCGCAATCGCGGCAATTCCACCTATTGCCTTGCCGTTTATGAGTTCATCACGGTAGACCGGCCTTGAAAGTATGGTCTTCAGGGACCTCCCCTCTCTTTCACCTGATACCAGATCGAAACCTATAGCAATTCCTATGATGATTCCAAGCCCGTCTATTCCTACTACGTTTGTAATACTGTTGAATACTTCAAGGACCGAAGGAAAAAACAGAACTCCCTCATCACCGTTATTGTAGCTTTCAAGGGAATTTTTATAATTGGTCACACCGTTCGAACCTGCAACACCAAGCACTATGCAGGTGATACAAAAGAGTATTATAAACTTTTTACTTGTAATCTGATCAGAAAATTCCTTTTGGGATATTACCTTAAGGCGATTTAAATCCACTATTTATTCCCTCCTGTATACTTTCAGGAACAAATCCTCAAGGCCCGGTCTGTCAAGGTACATCTCGGTTATACCGCAGCAGTTACCGTCAAGCTCTTTTGCTATCTCCTCTCTGATATCCTTTTTAACCCTGATTTCAACGCCGTTTTCAGTCCTGTCAACACCGAGGATTTCAGGATTTGAGATTGATTCGACGAAACCGTAGACGTCAGGATTGATTGATTTTATTACAATTTTCTGAGGGGTGTTGCTCTGTACAATCAGTTCGTCCTCGACATCCTCAACAGACCCTCTCGCAACAAGTTTTCCCTGCGAAATTATGCCGAGAGTGTTGCATACCGCACGGACTTCCGATAAGACATGCGAGCAGATAAGAATCGTTTTTTTTTCTTTTTCAAGCTCTTTTATGATTTCACGGTATCTTAACACACCCTCGGGGTCAAGGTTTGCAGTCGGTTCGTCAAGAATTATTACTTTCGGGTCGTTTAAAAGGGCAAGTGCAAGTCCAAGCCTCTGGTTCATTCCGCGGGAGTATTCGCCTACCTTCTGCGGGACGTCGTTTAGCCTCACACTCTTTAAAAGGGTCTCGATTCTCTCCTCCCTTTCACTTTTCGTAATAGGGTAGAACTTTCCCAGGTAATCGAGATTTTCATACCCCGTCAGATTTCTGTAGAAACCGACGTCTTCCGGAAGATAACCTAAAATCTCCTTTCCCTTAAGCGGGTCTAAGGCGACATTGATACCGTCAACCGTGCAGCTCCCGGAGGTAGGCTCAATCATTCCGGCAAGCATCAGGATTGTTGTGCTCTTTCCGGCACCGTTCGGGCCCAGAAAACCGAAAACCTCTCCGTCGCCAACCTCAAGGTTTAAATTGTCGACAGCTTTTTTTCCGTTATATTCTTTGGTCAAATTTTCTGTTTTTATCATTATTTCACCCCGTACTCCCATCAAAAAAGCCAAAAATGGTTATGATCCATTATTAGCCATATCTGCCTGAATCTGACCCATAATTTCCTTTTCCTCTTTTGTATACGGGGGTATTACAATATCCCTGTATCTCAGAGAAAGAATTCCACCCGTGTTTGCATCAATCACGACCTGATTTATACTCTTTCCATTTACTTCACGCATAGACTTGTCGTTGAAATAAATGTACCAGCCTACTGTTGAAGTCCCGTAGTCATCAAAAACCGCCAGATTATTTTTGGAGTTATACTTGAGGTAATAGATCCCAAGGTCTTCATCAGGGTATTCCTCCTTTAATTTTGACTCAAAAATATTCTTTGCCTCGTCAAAAGTGACTGACGGTGATTCAATCAAAGAACTTATATTTTCATGCTCAGCCTCACTTTTGGAATTGTCCTTATAGTAGAGAAGTCTGTCAATATACATGTCGTATCTGATAAATATCTCGTCATCCAAATCACTGACTCCATTACCGTACATCTGAACTCTTTTAAATGTCGAATATCCACAGCCGTTTTCTGCATCAAGATTTTTCTTTCCGGTGAAAAAATCAGGCCCCGCTTTATTTACATAATCTTCGCCTTTCAGCTTTTTGACATATTCAATGGATTTGTTTTCAGCTTCTTCAAATGTAACTCTCTGGACTTCTTTATTTGAAGGTGCGTCCCAGACAACTGAACCATAAAAAACAATTTCACCCGTTTTTCCGTCTACTAATATTTCAACTGAATCTTCATCCTCCCAGTCACCACGTGCAGACATCGCCGAAAGGAAATTATCGGTAGTTGCATCCGCACTTTCAAATGAAATACGAGGATGACCATAATGTGACGAAAACATGTCAGTCCACAAGTAATTTTCATCAAACGAACCGTTCAAAGACTCTTCTTTTACATACGGAAAAATACCAAGGATTTCCTTTTTTGCAAGTTCGATAAGCTCATTTTTTGTTTTATCATCATAAGGAGGATTCACATCAGGCCAGGAAATGTTAAAAGAAGTCCCACCGGAAATGTCTGATGAATCTTCACCAAGTACTATTTCCGTTTCTTCAGCGGTTGGTGCCATCGAAACATCTTCCTTTGAAATATTATTTACATTCAAGACATTTTGGCCGCTTTCCGAACATCCGGATATCAAAACAAAAAAAACTAGGAATACAATTGCCAGACTTACAAAATTATATTTGCACCGCATAAACATCACTTCTCTAATGTAACTAAAAAAGGGGTAGATTAGAATCATCAAAGAAGATGATATTGTACCCGGTATTTGTGGTCACTTGGGTTAACTGAATCAAGGCTGCTTTCTGTGTATGGATTATCCAATTTCATTTTGTTGGAATAATGACCACTCACGGAAGCTGAACTGGCACTAATTTCAGTATCACTGCCACCGTCCATGTAATACCCGTCATCGTTATACAAAGTAACAGCAAGAATAATTCTTTCTGCATCTTCACCATTCTTCATTTCTGCCGAACCGGAATATGTTGCATAATTTTGGTTATAATAATGGCCATCAGCAGTTACCCAGTAATTAGAGTTTACTGAGCTCACCGTTGTAGCTGCACTGGCAGGCCCAACAATCGCGGCACCCTCAAGAAGCATTACTACAAGGAAAATGCCAAGCTTTTTTGAATTGAATTTTTTCATTTTTTCTTCTCCTTTTCTCAATTTTTTGGTCTTTTTAATTTTTTGTTGAATTTTTCATTTTTTTTAGATTTCAATTTCAATCCGGCCTTTAACCCGGATTTTTAGCTTAACTTTTTTTTCCATAAGATTCCGGTTTTCTAATCAACAGTCAATTTTCTTCTGCATTTATCCATCAGATTTTCACTAATTTAATCCGTGAATTTCAGATGAAAATTTTTACATTCTCTAGTCATTTCAGATTTTGTGTTTTGCTGTGTAGAAAACCGTTTGAATTTCTGCATATTCACATTCTGCAACTGGTGAACATGCAGTTTTAAAAGGGGCGGTTAAATCTGGATGATTTCACGCAGACTGCATAAACTTTCATTTCAGACTCTCTTCAAAAGTCTTAAAGATTCGCAGTTCTTTTAAGCCCCCCCTTTTATGGTGTCTTTCGATGGAAATGGTATCTCCATTGAAGACAGAAGGAAAGGATGAAATTGCAATCTGACTACTTTGGCTTTTTATGAAATTTCGTTCTTTTCTTCAGGCAGCAGGACAAAAATATCAGGTCTGCGGCCATTATTTTTCTCTTCTTTTGTCTCCAGATATACCATTTTGAGTATTCATTTAAACCTTTTTTTGCACAACTCTCTACACGTTTTTTCTGATTAAAGAAGATATTCAACTATTCTGACATAATGTACTGATAAAGGATATTTCAGGATCATAAAAATACTGTATGCTCCAAAATTTATTCGACAATATAAATTTGTTAAATCATAAAAGAAACAGATTAAAATAGGAATATCTGTACACAAAAATATTATTCAATATAAAGGATGCACATGCATAAAAAACAAAGATCAGAATATACCATAGCAAAGCGCACCGGGAAAAAAATTAAAATTCTTATTTTAAGAATTAATTGCAACATTTATGTAAAGGACTTATAATAAAAGAATAATTGTAAATTTTGGCCCTGTAGAAACCCTTAATCGCTTTTTTCAAGAAGCATATTGTGAATGATAATTCTTGTCTTAATTTCTTTGAGTTGGTTGTAATATTTTCTCAAACGTAGTGTGTCGCCATAATTTCAAACCGGAATTTTCCTGAGCGGATCTTTCAGTCCCATTTTCTCACAGGAATTTGTGAATCTGCGTCATAGCCTTTATCCATTGCAAAACAACGGCTCTTTGTTGCTTTTTGAGTCTGAAGAATCAATTATTTTGCATGTTTTCTGTCATTTACTGGAGATTTTGAAAACTTCCATCTGGAGACCAGCAAACTCTTAGAATCAACCGCTATTGACGTTTCCACAAAACTTCTGCGCTTTTTTTCGATCCTATTTGAATAATAATGGCTTGCATAAGCGCTGGTAAACCCGGTTGCATCAATTGACGTAACCGGGATTTTGTGTCCCTTCTGCAACAATTTTCTGATTGTTTTCGCAAGAATTCTGTTGAATAAAAGTCCGGAAAAACGGGTGAAAAACTTATGAAGAGTTTTAAAATGTGGGATTTCTTTTAAATCCAATAGATCTTGTATTGGAGTTAAAATCTCTAAAATGTCACAGAAATCGCGATAATCAACTCCAATTTCTTCCTTTAAAATTATCAGTGAAAGAAGCTGATGCTGGTTAAATTTCTTTTTGGAATAAATTGATGAACGAAGAGGTACTCTTGACTTTTTTATAATCTCCTGAGAAATTTTCACAAGATTGATGTACCTGTTCTGCGACATTTGTTTGGGAGTTCCTCTTTTATTTTTTGGATAAATAATATTGGAACTCCTGTACGATCGATCTTTCGGTCGCTATTTTACAAGAGGATTTCTACAGAAGCCCAAAACCAGGATAATTCTTCACAATATGGTTCTTGAAAAAGATGAATAGGTTTTCTACAGAGCCAAGTTATGAACAATGGGCAAAAAAACAAAAATGAGATGATCCGGAATGTTGAAGTACTTTATTCCAGCGTAAAACGGGTATTATAATGTATGAAATATTAATCAACTGTACAATATAATAGCAATACCAAAACCTTGAAATTGTTTTTGCCTGATTTTCCGATAATGCTATATGCAGAGCTGTTTATATTGATATTCAGTATCAAATTGTTATTTTAATAATTAGAAATCGGAATTCAGGTGTGTATTATGGATGATGTAAGAGTTGTGTCAGAGTCTCCCAAAGGCGATGAGGTGATTGCCCTCATGGGTTTTCCCGGTAGCGGCCTTGTGGGGAGCATTTCGATGCAGTACCTCGTGGATAATGCAGGTTTTGAGTATATCGGGAGCATAACCAGTAAATATTTTCCCCCCGTTGCTATGATGGTTGATGGAGTAATCAATGCTCCTATCAGGATTTACAGCAAGGATTCATATGTTGCATTCGTGTCAGACATCCCGATTCATGCTTCGATATGTTATGAGGTTACACAGGGAATATTGTCATGGCTGAAGAACTATAATGTTAAAAAGATTGTTATTCTTGCTGGTATCGTAACAAATACCCCTGAGAAGAGGGTTTTTGGAGTTGCATCCGAACCTTCGTATCTTGAAGAGCTGAAAGACAAAACCGAGGTCCTTCCTATGGGAAGTATATCCGGGATGCCGGGAAGTCTGTTTACTGAATGCAAGTCGCTAGGAATTCCTGCCGTAGGTTTTCTCGGGGAAACAGTCCCTACTCCTGATCCAAGGTCTTCGGTATCAGTTCTGAAAGTATTAAATGAGGTATATAACTTCAATGTTGACATTGAGCCTCTTATAGAACAGGCTGAAGAGATTGAAGCATCTATGCAGAAAATGGCAGAACAGGTCCAGAAAAATGAAAGTGATTCAGATGTGCCAAAAAGGGAACATCTTCCGATGTACGGGTGATACAAGTGAAAATAAATGCATTAACCGGAATTTCACCTGCTGTAATCTCAGAGCTGAAAAAATCCAAACCGAGGACTATTGAGCTGCAGAGTGCGCACAACATAATCACCCTTACAGACGTTCTTCCGGGAGATCATGTTTTCATGACAGACATTGACCCGGATGACTTGTCTGTCGGTGATCCCGGTATAATAGTTGAGGTTTTGAGTATTGGAATCAATATGAAAAGGACAATCGAGTACGTTCACCCTTACTACTGTGAAGAGCGTGAGAGAATGTCGGTGCGCCTTAAGGTGAAGTACGTGGACAAAACCTTTGCAAAATGTGTTGAAGGAAAAGACTGGTCTAAGCCTACTGTTGTAGATATTGTCAGGTCATGTGTATATAGTGCTGGGTAATAATCTTATTTAATTCAATTTTTTGGAATCATTTGCAAAGAGTTAATATCTTGAATGTATAATGTTATAGAGCAAAGATATTGGTGTTTTTGGATCTGTGGCTTAGCCAGGACATAGCGCCGGGCTTCTAACCCGGATGTCGGGGGTTCGAATCCCTCCAGGTCCGCTTTTTATTATTTGATATTAAAAAATCTGTTTTAATTGCTTTTAAAAAGACAAATTTTGAGAGAATTCTCAAAACAATATCATCATTTGCGATTCATAATGTCTTAAAGAGGAGTGCACTAAAAAAAATCTGAAGCTAAAAATATTTTATTTAATTTAAAGAACTTTTGTTCCCGGTGAGACGTCTCTTTTTGTTGTAAGAAGAGATGCCTCGTCTCCTGCGGCAAGTATCATCCCGTTTGATTCGACACCGCATAGTCTGGCAGGCTTCAGGTTTGTAACGACAATTACCTGCTGACCTTTGAGATCTTCAGGTTTGTAAAATTTTGCGATACCTGACACAATCTGTCTTTTTTCATCACCAAGGTCCACCTGAATCCTGAGAAGCTTCTTTGACCCCTCTATCGGTTCTGCTTCAAGAACTGTTGCTGTCTTTAACTCTACTTTGGCAAATTCGTCAATTGTAATCATGTTTTCATCCCTGATATTAGAATTTTCTTTTAGATTCGCTTCATTAACCCTTTTTCTGAGGGTTTTTTCAAACTCCTCAATCCTTTCATCTTCTATTTTATTAAATATTATTCTTGGTTCCGGAAGAACTTCGGACTCAAACCCGGTCAGAGCGTCATTTATGCTGTGGTCTTTTACTTTGTCCTTAAACCCAAGCAGTTCCCATGATTCCTGGGCTTTTTGCGGAATAACGCTGTCCAGAAGTATTGTAAGTGCCTTTACGACCTGGAGGCAGTTTCTTATAACCTGTTCTGTTGCGGTTTTATCTGTTTTGATAAGTTTCCACGGGGCGTTTGACTGGATATAAGTGTTGCCGAAGTTTCCAAGAGACATTACGGATTCTACGGCGGATTTAAACTCATAATTCCTGGCAGACTTGTCAACTTCCTCAATTGTTTTCTTTATCTGTTCTGTTATTTCGTTATCAGGTTCGGTTTTTGGTATGGAGCCTATTTTTCTGGATGTAAAATGCAGTGTCCTGTAAAAGAAATTGCCTATGGTGTCCACAATTTCATTGTTTATTCTTGCCTGGTACTCTTTCCATGAAAAGTTAAGCTCTTTTGTGTGACTGGTGTATGAGAGAAGATAATATCTGAGGTAATCCGCCGGAAGACCAAGGTCCAGATAGTCCTCATTGGTCCATACGACATAGCCACGGCTTTTTGAAAATTTCCTGTCGTCTATTTTCACCATTCCGCTTGCAATGACTGCATCAGGCGGCCTGAATCCTGATCCTTTTAGCAGGGACGGCCAGAATATGCAGTGGTGGTATATTATGTCCTGACCTATGAAATGGATTACCGGAGCGTCTCCTTTCCAGAACTGCTCCCAGTTTCCACCTGTTTTTTTGGCCCATTCTCTTGTGAAAGAAATGTACCCGATAGGAGCATCGACCCAGACATATACAACGAGGTCGTCTCTTCCTGGAAATTTTACACCCCAGTTGAGAGTTCTTGTTATGCACCAGTCGTGAAGGCCTTCTTTTATCCATCCTGAGGCATAATTTCTGGCGTTTAATGTTCCTTTAAGCCCGGGAAGATATTCATTCAGGAATTCAGCAAAGTCTGAAAGTTTAAAGAAATAGTGTTCCTGTTCGCGAAGTTCAGCTTTCTCTCCGCAGATTTTGCATACCGGGTCTATAATTTCTCCGGGTTCAAGGTGTTTGCCGCATCCCTGGTCGCATTCGTCACCTCTTGCTTTCTCCCCGCAGTACGGGCATATTCCTTCAACATATCTGTCGGGAAGAAACATTTTGCAATGGGGACAGTAGCTTTGGTTTATTGTTTTTTTGTAGATGTATCCGTTATCAATGAGATTTTGTATTATTTCCTTTGTCATATCGTGATTTATGGGGTCGTCGGTCATTCCGAAACGGTCGAAACAGATATTCATCCTCTTGAATGTTGTATCAAAATGTTCGTTATAACGTTCGGACATCTCACGCGGGGTAATCCCTTCGGCCTCTGCGCTTATCACGATAGGTGTTCCGTGATTGTCGGAACCGCAGACAAAAACCACATCTTCTCCGCAGTGCCTCATGTATCTTACAAAAAAATCAGCAGGTACATATGTGCGCAGGTGGCCGATGTGACACGGGCCGTTTGTATATGGAAGTCCGCATGTCACAAGTAAAGGCTTATTACTCATGCCTATCTTTTTAGCTTTTAGAGGGTATAAATACATAATATTCAATGAAAAAAAGGCAGAATGTTCTTTTAAAATCATTTGGGGCCGGCAGTCTGCGTGACCCGGAGCTGAGCGCACTTTTAAAATGGGTCAGGGAAGAGAAGAATACCTGCTGTGATCTTATATCATACAAAATTGAGTCACTGATAAAGGATCAGAAAAAATATGCCGATATCCCATGTGCAGGGGGTATGTTTTACAGTTCCAGAATTATGGAATCTCTCTTTGGAGTTAAGTCGGGTTTTCTGACATCCGAGCCTTACGTGGACACTGCATATTTTAAACTTGACGCTGAAAGGGTTTTCAGGCAGTCAAAGGGTTCCTACTTTGCCTTCCCTTCACCTTCTTCCCTGCCTTTAGAGGATGCTTTTTACAGGGACAGGTATGAATTTATAGGGTTTCTCTGCGATGAATACCAAAAAGTCATGCGTGAACAGCGAGATCTCGGTATAAAAGGCCATATTGTAATCTCAAATCATTTTGATGCAGTCGAACTGGAGGAGCTTTCGAAGGACAATGTTTTGTTTTTTTCGCCCGACGGGAACTCCCGCACATATGCAGCAGTTCTTGAATACCAGGACAGTATAGCCGTAAGTAAAAACCGGCTGCGTGTAATTTTTGAGCTGATGAACGAGTATGACATCAAAAATGTGGCTGTAATTGACGGGGAGAGGGATGATCTTGACCTGTGCCTGAGCCGTTTTGATCCTGAAAACATTTGCATGGGCGGTTTTGTAAGTGGGTATGGAGAAGATTACTGGAAAAAATTAAAGGAGAGGGCTTATGTTTTAAGATAACAGATTGGGTTTTTATTCTTCGCTTGTCTTTTCTGCCACATTAAAAAGCATCTGGTAATATCTGTTCTTTTTCAGCACCAGAAATGATACTTTGTCAGCAAGCGTGAACTTAAAACTGCCACCTGCTGCCGGGGGGTGTCCGCCGCCGTTGAAGCTTTTTGCTATAAGGTGGCTTACCGGGGGAACGGACCTTATTGAAAACTTACCGTTTTCGGAGACTATTACTTCTATATCGGTGTGAAGCTTTTCCCTTATTGCATGAGCTGTTTCACTGGGGTATCCGTAAAGTGGTGCAAAAGCGATTTTATATCTGCCCTCAAGAATTCTGGTATGCTTAAGGCTTTTTCTTATTGAATCGTTCTTTTCTTTCGATATACTTTCATATATTTCCAGGATCTTTTCGTTTGTGACACTACCTTTTTCAAGGCAGTCCCTTACCATGTCGAGGTATTTCCTTTTTGTGCAGACCTCCCCGAGTATTTTCGAGTTGGGGTCGTTGTGTCTCCACAGGTCGTAGTCGCAGACTACATGGGCGATATCTTTTGACCATTTGTCCTCCGGCATAAGATCACGCGCAACAACCCCTGTTGCACATGTCCCGGTGTCAACGCACAGGTAATCTGAAATTTTACTTATTTCAGATATTTCTTCGTCACTCCACCTGTGGTGGTCGCGCCACTCTATAACCCAACCGTTTTTCTTTGCGCTTTTTATTATTTCAGCCGCTCCTTTCTGGTACCCGAGATCGGATATACTGAGGGTATCTCCTTTTCCTGAGACCTTGCTTACGGCTGACAGATTTGTCAGAAATTTTCCGACAGAGGACCATATCGTAAATGTTTTACCGTATTTTATCCTGTGTATGGCATCGCACCCGGCTGCATCGAGGTCATTATGTGTCAGATGGACAATCTTTGATTTTCTCTCGTTTATCGCTTTAAAAAAATTGTTTTTGTCCTTTTTGTTACTTCTGTTGCTGCACATCGGTATTCCTGTATATTTCAATCTCAGTATAATTTATAGATAATGTAAATTTATGTCTGTTCAATCAGGTAAAATGTCAGATCTTTTACACAGATTAATTCCCTGACTATTATATCTTCATCAAATCAAATCATTTATTAGTCAGAATATCCAATATTATTTGCTCAAATGGTATTTGAGTGCCTCAATAGCTCAGCCTGGGAGAGCGCCAGACTGAAGATCTGGTTGTCCCCGGTTCAAATCCGGGTTGAGGCATCAGGATTCTGAGGTCTAAAGCCTTATCGGTTTTAACTTCGCAATTTTTTTATGTCTGTTTGTTAGAAGAATAACCGTTAAAGGATTTCTTCTAAATATTTTTTGTTCTGATTTCAGAATACCTTTGAAATCTATAAATAGGGATAATGCAGTCCGCAAAAAATCATTTAACATTGGTAAACTGTATGCAGAGAATATGTAGCATGATTATATCCTGACAGGAAAGACCTTCCATGACCCGGATTTCCGGGAATATAGATCCTGAAGGGATACTAGAGTGCCTGACGTCAACAGGGACACAACTGGACCTGATGAAATCCTACGGTGAGGTTAAGGACCTTATCAAAAAGGCTGTTCCTGCGCGTGACCGTGTGATTATTTCGGCATTGCATGGTCCGTGACAAGGATTTCATAGTCTGCCGCCCTGATCTGGTGTGATATCGTCTTCGATAAATATGGTGCCAAAATCTACATTATGAACAAAAAGATGGCAACGGACCCTGATTCTGTAGCCTAGGCGTTAACGCTTGTTCAGAAAAATCTGATTGAAAAAAATAAGGCTCAAAGTCGGTAAAAATCGTTATAATAAGGCGAAAGTCGTGATTTAAATAAATCATAATTCGGTCTTTTAACTAAATAGTAAATACAAATTTTAAATTTTTATCCACTGCAATCTTCTAATAGGCAATTATAACAATAAGAAATTGCAGTATCAAATACAAAATCAAGATCTCCTTTTTTGAAGTCTTCATTGTCCCATGAATTTTGTTTTCCCCGTGCAATTATCCCTCTGCATAATGAACCGTTTGTTGTTCCATTCTCTGCGAAAATTAAAACGTTTTTTTTATGCCTCTCATCGATCTTTGATAATTCTATTTTTGCGGATTCATTGCATTGGGGATTTTTATCATCATGAAAAAAGAATATTATGTGAATGTTAGAATACTCTATTAATTTTTCGCTAATCTCTAGATTTTCTTCGTCTGTTATTTTTGATTTGGGTTGTGGACAATCCAATGACATTTTTGTATTTTTATATCCTTCTTTTTTTAGGAAATCTCTAACTGATACTAGAACATATTTTTTATCGTCATCAAATGAGCCAAATATACCTATTTTTACTTTTGATTTATCCCTTGCTAAGAAAATTTTATCAGATTTATATGGAGAAAAGAAATCCTCTTTTCTATCTGGCATGATATACCATTAATACCATGTGATAATATTTTTATCTCTTGTTAACTTACATATATGTAAGAAGTCTCAATTTTGAGACTTCAATCTATAGATTTCTGTGGGAAGAACATTTCATAGTAAAGAGGTGATTATTATGAAAGATGAGGCAATTGAGGAGTACCTATCGGAGATTCCGTTAGAGATTAGAAATTCATTAAAGCCATTAGCGAAGGATAAAGCATTTGCAATATACATTGCAATTCTGAAAAATGAGGAGTTGAAATTTAATGAGATTAAAAAATGCTTTGGTACTTCATCATCGGGTGAAATAGATCGTTATCTCAAGGAACTTTCAAGAGCAGGATTAGTTAGAAGAATATCAAAAAATATGGATGACATTGGCATTTCAGAAAAGTCATATTATCAATCAACAAATATTGGAAAAAAATTAATTCGAGGAATATTGGAGGAACTATTAGTAAAACCAAACATTGAGAGGACTAAAAAGGAGATTTCGATTCAATTTAATCCTGTACTGGGTAGTGAGTATAGATTCACTAAACAGGAACTGGATAAAACTATGCAATATGATCCGAATATTGCAGGATGCAGTCCTTAAGAACGGGTGATTATATATGGCAAAGGAAAATGAGAAAAATCTAAAGGAACTAAGAACAGGTCTATTCAAAATATCTACTGAAAAATTATACCTTACAGATTCAGAGGATTTCACTCCAAAATACGAAAATATTATTTATAGTAACGGGAGTTCAACTTTGAATACAGGCAATGATTTTTTTATTGACTTTTTAACATTGCCCGGTATAGTAGTAAACGGAGAAAGAATAGTTTCTGTAAATAGAATCATGATGAATAGTGAAAATGCCAAAATTTTGGCAGAACAGATATTGAATAATCTAAAAATAAACAATTTAAAAAGATTACAAGAAAATGATACATCCTTAAATAAATAAATTTATTCTGGATAATTCTTATTTAGTGTTCTCTAAAAATAATCTCATGTGTTTTTAAGAGATTATTATAGATAGCTTCTGTTTGTAATCTTCTCAAGAATCTCCATTATCCATTATATAATATCTATCTCAGTCTTCTGCAGGGATGCCAGTCTATCCCTGCGAAGGCCTATTGTAATTTATTTACATAACCCTGAATTCAGAAAATAATTTTTACATTAAATCTAATTTCAAAAAATGTTATAATTACCTTCTTTTTTATTGTGGATTTTTTTGATATTCCCCTAGATTATTTTTTAGTCCGGGTAACAAAGATTGATAAAGATAATGCCCTATTAATTAAACAGGTTATTATGCGCCCTTTTGTTTTTGTGAATTTAGCAATGAGTGCAGACGGGAAACTCTCTACTGTAGAAAGAAGGCAGGTAAAAATATCAGGAAATGATGACTTTTCCCGTGTTGATGTCATTAAATCGGATGCAGACGCCATTATGGTCGGGGTCGGGACAATTCTTGCGGACAATCCTTCTCTTACTGTGAAATCGCAGTCCCATAAAGACAGGAGAATCGCCAGAGGGCGTGATGAGAACCCGCTGAGAATTGTTATTGACAGCAACGCGAGGACTCCGGTTGATGCTGAAATCCTTCACAAGGGGGAAGGACCAAGGGTCATAGCAGTATCTGAAAATGCCTTGGGAGAGAATCTTAAGTCATTAAATGAATTTGCGGATATATTTGTCGGAGGAGAAAATAGAGTTGACATTGCATGTCTTATGGAGGCTCTGTATGAAAACGGTGTCAGGTCAGTTATGGTCGAAGGTGGCGGCACTCTCATATGGTCACTTTTTAGGGAAGGTCTTGTTGATGAGATCTACACATGTATAGGAAATGTAATAATCGGAGGCGAAAAGTCTCCCACTCCGGTTGACGGGGACGGATATTTAAAGGAAGAAGAGTTTCCAAAGCTCTCTCTCATAGACATGGACAAAATTGACGACGGTGTCCTGCTGAGATGGAAAGTAATCTCAAAAGAGATTTAATATTTTATTTGTTATTTGATCTTTATCTGTACTTTAAGACTTCATCAAGAATCTTATACGATTCCCCGTTGTCCATAGAGACTACTGCAACCACCCTGTCGTCGCCCTTCGTTCCTTCTGTAAATACAGCCTCTGAATTGACGTCAGGCGATATATTTTTCTCTACTGTCTCACCTGTAGATAGATATAATTTTACGTTGATGTTGTTTGCCATATAAAGTCCTGGTCCTCCTCTTGAGATTACCGTAACTTTGCCGTCAATCGGATCTTTTTCCGCGTTTACGACTACTCCCAGGCCTGATGGCATTTTATCAGTAGCTGTAGGAGTCAATGAGAAATCTGATTCCGTAGATGTGGCTGAAGGTGTGGTCTGTTCCGGGGTCTGCGTCGCCGCAGGCTTCGAGCCTGAACTACTGTCTCCGGTACATCCCGATAAGAATACGAACATAACCAGAACCACCAGAACAGCCGTGAAGAAAATTTTTTTCATAAGTGATGAATTGCTCTGAAAATATATATGATTTTTTTGGTTTGTTATATCCATAACGTTAAATGCCGGTGCAGGTCAGCATCCGTTATAACTATTATTGCTTTAAAGTCTCAAAGAAACAGAAACCGTTCAAAATTAAAAAAACAGAGACCTTTTATTATATGCTGTCTATGTAGGTTTATTTATGGATCGCAGATGGGTAATGAAACTGTCTTTACTCCTTGTCGGAGTAACTATTGTGATTTATTCCCTGAAATATCTTGTATTCCACAACATGGGGGACACTCTGAATTATATATTCAATTCTCTTGGATTTTTACCTTTGAACGTCCTGCTTGTTACGATTGTAATAAATGATCTGCTTACAATGCGTGCAAAGCGGGAGAAACTCGATAAGCTGAACATGGTGATAGGCACATTTTTTACTGAAGTCGGAAATCATCTGATAAAGGTTTTATCAGAGAGTGATTCCGGCTCTGAAAAATTCAACAGTTTACTTCTGGTGAAAAATGAGTGGAATGACGGTGATTTTGCACGTGTAAGGAATTTTCTTCTCTCTTATAACAGCTCAGCAGATATCTCACGAATAGATATACCAAAGCTGAACGATTTTTTATCGGTAAAAAGGGACTTTCTGCTTCGTATGCTTGAAAACCCGGTTTTACTTGAGCATGAATCATTCACCGAGCTTTTAAGAGCTGTGTTTCATATGGCGGAAGAACTAAAGTGCAGGGGAGAATTCGACTGTCTTCCTGTTGCGGACTATGATCATCTATCAGGAGACCTCAGGCGTGTATATGAATCAATTGTCGTTGAGTGGCTGGATTATATGAGGTACCTGAAGAGAAACTATCCATACCTTTTTTCGCTGGAGATGAGAATGAACCCTTTCAGTCCAGAAGCCTCGCCTGTAATAAATGACTGATCATTTCTACTTTTTTTAAAGACTTTATAACCTTGACATTACCAAAAAGTAAAAATAGCATAAAATTGATCAGTTTGAAACTGAGAATAGAAAATTTAGGTGTTATTATGGCTCTTAAACCAAGTATTGAAAAAGCTTTGAATGATCAGATTCGCTGGGAGTTTTATTCCTCGTATCTGTATCTCTCAATGTCTTCGTGGTATGAGTCCCGGAGTCTTCGCGGATTTGCCAACTGGGAGTATGTTCAGGCCCAGGAAGAAAGGGACCATGCAATAAAGATCTACCAGTATGTCATTTCAAGAGGAGGAAGGGTGAAACTGCAACCTGTCGAGGCACCGCCCTTTGAGTGGAAATCTCCGCTTGAAGCGTTTGAAATGGCTCTGGAGCATGAACAGAAAGTAACCTCACTGATAAATGAGCTTGTCAATCTGGCAATAAAGGAAAAGGACCACGCGACAAACAATATGTTGCAGTGGTTTGTTGATGAACAGATAGAAGAAGAGAGTGATGCGGGCCAGATTGTAGAACAGCTCAAAATGATTGAAAAGGATGGCGGGGGCTCAGGTCTTTTATATATGCTGGACAAGGAACTTGCAACAAGAGTTTATACGCCTCTTACTGCAACAACTCCTCCTGCATCCCAGTAATTTATCTCTCTATTCTTTTTTGTAGTCTTTTCAGGGGATATAAAGCCGGATATTTCTGGAGCGGCAATATATTTACAAAACAAATTTACCGGACAACATCCAAATATCCTGAAAAGAGATAAGGTTTGGTTGAATCCGTTATGACAACTTTAAATGAATACCTTGATTCTGCCGGTTGCAGCAGTGAGTTAAAGGAACTGATAGGTCTTATTTCGATGCAGGCCGTACCAATCCGGGAAGCTTTCATAAATAACCAGTCATATTCAGGTACTGAGAATACATCCGGTGACAGGCAGGCTGCACTTGACGTATGGTCGGACGAGCATATAACAGATGCTTTAATGAGATCAGGTCTTGTCAGTGAGATTGCATCGGAGGAAAAGCCTGATATCGTCAGAAATCCAAAAGCCGGAACAGGTTTTGCAGTCGTTATGGATCCTCTTGACGGGTCGTCGCTGATTCAGGTGAATCTCTGTGTAGGAACGATTGTAGGAATTTATGATAACAGCAATGCTCTGAGCATGGGCAGAGACCTGAAAGCGGCCATGTACATGCTTTACGGGCCTATGACTGTTCTTACAGTATCAGTCGGAAAAGGAGTTTATATTTTCGCGCTGAAATCAGGAGTATATACGCTTCTTGACGGCCCTGTTAAAATGCCGGAAGGAAATCTTTACGGAAGCGGGGCATTAAAGAAGGACTGGACTGAAAAACACAGTGAGTTTATCTCTGCGATTGAAAAAGACGGCGGCAAATTAAGGTATTCCGGTTCATTTGTGGCTGACTTTCACCAGATTCTTAAATATGGCGGAGTCTATTGTTACCCTGCAACAAAAGATAAGCCTGAGGGTAAGTTAAGACTTGTCTATGAAGCCAACCCCATAGGTTTTATAGCAGAACAGGCCGGGGGCTTAATTTCTGACGGGAAAAACGACCTTCTGGATATAGTTCCGCAAAAACCTGATCACAAAACACCAATTTATGTGGGAAGCAGGGGGATAATAAAAGATCTTGAAAGAATAATGAAATAATTATACTCTTTTTAACAGATTTTTATATCAGGGAAAATGATTAATTACATTGCAGACCATATAAATGACGATGGTTAACAGCATTGTTCTTCCAATTAAAAAAGTGTCAGCTCTTGTTGATTCCAAAATTGTTGTAGAAATAAAGGATGAGAGCAAAAAACTTCAGGGAAAGCTTGTTGCAGTTGACGAGCATTTAAACATTCAGATGGATCAGGCTACAGAATATTTTAACGGTGAAAGGGGCAGAAATCTTGGAACCGTAGTTATCCGCGGGAGCAATATTCTGACCATCGCTCCTTTAATCTGAAAATTACCCGGGTATTTATGTCAGAAATTGAAGAGGAAGCATTCAGGCTTATCCAGTCTAAACCGGAAGGAGTACTTCAGAGTGAACTATGGAAACTTCTGAATATAGACAGCAGGAAATGTTCGAGAATTGTAAAGAAGCTGATTGATTCCGATCAGGTTGAGAGAATTGAATACAAGTCGGACGGTGTGAAGACATATCTTCTAAAAGCGAAGAGAAGGGCAATTGAACCTGAACTTCTCCTTGCGGGCGGAGAACTTCTTCCATGCATAGGATGCGAGGAGGAATGCAGTGTTGAAGAATGTCCGCACCTTATGGACTGGATGTATCAGCTTGCAATTGATGAATTTTCAGAAAAGAATCCTGATTAAATTTTATTTTTTTAATTTAAAATTATTAATAACGTGTTGTGCACGGTTTTTCTATTTACAGTGCACAAACAGGTATAAAACGACAAATTCTTTTTTCATTACATATAGAATATAATTGTTGTCCTTTAATTACGAAAGAGAATCCGGAATTTCACCGGTTGTTGCAGTTATTCTTATTGTGGCTATAACAGTAATTCTTGCTGTTCTGGTATATCTCTTTTGTATGAATATTCATATACCTGGATATACGCCTTCTGATGAGGTTCCCACGATATTTGAGATAAGAAAAATCTCAAGCGATCCACCCAAGTACGAGAGTAAAATAATTCTTATCAACAGCGGGATGAAACCATACGACAACTCACTTCTTGAAGCAGAGATTTACTCTAATGGTAATCTTTTAGGGTGCGTAATTAATACAATGCACGGGCATGATTTTATACCGACAAGACATTTTTTCGTCAAAACCATGTGGGGCCTAGGGTGCAGCGATTTTTACTGGAATCCGGGAGAGAAAACAGGGCTGGACCTGACCGACGGGCTGATAAAACCAGGTGACAGAATAAAAGTTGAGATCCTTACCAAGCCGGACGATAAGGTTATATCAACGGATACTTATGATTTCAACTGATTAGACAGACAGTTCAGCAAATCTTTAATATTCAATTAATTAAATAGAGTAACCTTCGCCTGTTATGAATTTTAAAGCAGCTCTTGCGGTAAGTCTTGCAACTTTCAGAGGTTCAGGCACTCTTCCGTCTTTTACAAATTCGTTGCACAGCCATTCAGCTTCCTCAACAGATATTCCTGAAGTGCGCAGAAAGACATCATAACCTGTTTTTAGCCTGGCTGAAAATCTTCCTCCAACTCTTTTGTATTCCTGAATCCTTCTGTCATCTTCTGGAAAATAATGCTTTATTTTATCTTCGATACCTTCAGAATCTTCATATGTAACGCATATAACAGGTATATCTGTAGCCTTTCTTACCTCCTCGATGTTGATTACATTAAACCATGATACAATGCATCCTGAGAGAAAAATACAGTGGATATCTTTCCTTTTGAGGGTTCTGTATATTTTGGTGACTGCCTGGGTAGCATCGTATCCTCCTATGGTTGCAGTGGATAAGGATACACCGTCAGTTATGAGGTCCTTTCTCATAACCACTCCGGCAAAAACGGATTTTTTTGCGCCCCTTACAAAGCTTTCTGCTATACCTAATACTCTTATTCCGGATTTTGCAGTCTGCATGAAAGCACTTATGAATGTAGATTTTAATATAATGTAGCAATGGATGTTATAAAGGATGAAGTATGCATCTTCATCCCGACACTTAATGAAGCCCCGACAATAGGAAATCTCATAAGTTCTTTCAGGGACATGGGGTATGAACATATACTCGTAGTGGATGGCAACAGTACCGACGATACAGTTAAAATAGCCCGGTCCGAAGGTGCAAATGTAATAATTCAGAAGGGGAAAGGAAAGGGTCTGGCAATAATTGAAGCTCTTTCTTATATTGACAGGCCGTATGTTCTCATGCTTGACGGTGACGGGACTTATCTGCCTGAAGAAGCGGAAAAAATGCTCAGTCCGCTTTTTGACGGGTATGAACATGTTATAGGTAACCGCCTTGACTCTTATGATCCGGGATCCTTAAGCAGGTTCAATCATTTTGGCAATGAAGTAATTAATTATCTTTTTAAAGTGGCCCACGGTCAGTACCTCAGTGATATCCTCTCAGGCTACAGGGCATTTAATCTTGAATCCCTTAAAGGTATGAATCTTCGTGAGAAAGGCTTTGAGATTGAAACGGAGATATCTGTTGAAGCTGTAAGGAACCGCCAGAAGATAACGGTTGTTCCTGTAAGCTATAAACCCAGACCGGGTACTCCTACAAAGCTTCACCCGGTAAGAGACGGGGCAAAAATAATATCTGCATTGTGGAGACTTGCAAGGGTCAGCAATCCAATTTTTTATTTTGGAGTCATAGGAATTTTTGTATCCCTTGCAGGGATATGTCTTGGAATTTATGTAACTTATGACTGGTTTAAAGACATCACACACACTGAGCTTGCCATTGTCACTGTCCTTTTGGTAATTTTGGGATTTCAGATTTTTATGTTTGGCGTTATTGGCGACATGATTGTTTCCTTTAACAGGGAGTTAAGGCTTGAAATTCAGGGACTTAAACCTCCCAAACCTCCCCTTAAATAAATAATTTTGCAGCAGTACTCCGCAATGGATGTCAGAAGGTACGCTTCGGTGAGATCTTTTCCGGCTGCAAATGTTCCATGGCCTTTTGCAATTGCAACAGATGATTTTTTTAGCGCTTCTGATATATTCCATGCAAGATCATCAGTTCCCGGTTCTCCAGTGACTACAGGTATTACAGGGCATAGCATTTTTCCTTCACTGTCTTCAGGGATTATTTCATGATAGCAAAAAGACGCCGCCACAGAAAAAACAGGGTGTGCATGAATTATAGCCTTTTTGTTGGTTTTGTTGTAGATATCAAAATGAACGCGCCACTCGCTGGAGGCTCCTTCTTCGGGAATCTTGTCCATTGATACGTATTTAAGATCTCCGGGTTCGTCCATAAATGAGCCTGATTTCGTGATATAAAATCCGGTTTCTGATCTGATACTCATATTCCCAAAATTTCCGCCCAGAAGGCGTTCCTGCAGGAGTCTTTTCCCGATTTTTTCAAATTCATTATTCTGCATTAAAATACCTTTTTTCAACTTTTTTTGTAAAATTAATGTTTCAGATAAAATATATTTATGCTGTTTTTTAATTGTTTTTTGTCTTTGGTTTTCATTTGCAATTGGTTTAATTTAGAAATCGACAGGAAAGCCTGATGCAGTTTTATAAAAAGATTGAGAAGTTTAAAAAAACGAAATTTTGTATTTTAAGTCAGGACATTAAATTACTATTAATATCCGGTCTATAAGAGAGGATTAAGCAGTGCCTGCAATGTATCGGCAGGAGTTACACCTTCAAGCCTGTGTTCGATTTTTCCGTCCTTTTCAATTATTATAGTCGGAACAACCTGAATCCCGTATTTCATTGCAAGCTGCATATTTGAGTCGACATCTATTTTTTTGATCTCGACCGAGTCTCCCATCATATCTTTCAGCTGTTCAATAATCGGTGTCTGCATTTTGCATGGCCCGCACCATTCTGCGAAAAAGTCCATTAATACTGGTTTTGACATAATCTTGTTGTACCTCTTTACAGAGAAAAGGTCAGAAAAAGATATATAATTTTGTTTTTGGGATAAAGAATTCAGATCATTTTGACGGTTTTTTGGACAGTATAGCCATTATGATCTTTCCATATGCCGGTCTTGTTATAATAACCCCCACGAGAACACCAAGGATTGTAATTATTGCAAATCCTTTCAGTGTCGAGAGGTCCATCATTGCAAGAGGCAGCATAGCAAATATCGTGGTACACGCTGAAACCGTTATGATACCCAGTGCACGTTTGAATCTTTTCAGATAGACGTTAGGTGATGGTACCTTTCCTTCATGAAGAACTTCATCCGTTATTACTACCAGCTGATCGATTCCTGTTCCTATAACTGCAATAAGACCTGCTATACTTGCAAGATCAAGCTGCTGAATATATCTTGCAATTCCAAGAAGGATTATTATTTCTGATACATTTGTCAGCATCATCGGAAGTACAATTGAAGGTTCCCTGTAACGGAAATAAATCGTAATTCCGACAGCTATCAGTGCCAGTATCGCGGCAACGATACATACAATCTTAAAGTACTCTCCAAGTTCGGCAGGAACAGAGCCAGAACCTGCAATCGATACGTCCACAGGAAGAGCCCCTGCGCGCAGGTGAATTTCCAGGAGTTGGGCTTCTTCGAGTGCGTCTTCACCTGTACCTGTTGATGCGCTGAGGTCACGGACAGTCCCTGACATCAGTTTGTTTGCAAGAGTATCCGAAAGAGGTGCGGAATAAACGACGTTTCCGTCAAGAAGCATTACAAGATTATGGTTTTTGGGATCGTCTACAGCACCGTATTTTATTGCAGCTTCCCTGAACGCTTCAGCTCCAACCTCGTCAAGTGTGAATCCTACTCCCCAGTTCTGGCTTCCCGCAGGACTCTGGCTTGGTGTGGATACGCTTGTTACTGAGTCTCCGTAAAGGACATGTTCAGTTTTGTTTCCTTCAGTTATGATCCTGATCTCGAATTTACCCTGTGAACTGACAAGATCCTGTGCGGTGTTTATATCTGTTCCCGCGAGTTCAACGCGTATATAACTGGTTACGTCATTGATACCGCTCAGAGTGTTTATCTTTGCGTCCTGTGTTCCAAGGTTGTTTACTTTGTCTTCCAGAATGCGCTTGATATCTTCAGCCGTATCCTTTGATACACCCTGTTCGTAGGATACCATTTTGACCCCGATATCATTGAATATCTGTCTTAATTCTTCTTCAGTATAATATTTCCTTATCTCGACCTGATCATTGCTGACAACAATTACGTCTGCACCAATCTCGTTTGAGAGTGCTTCGGCAACTTCCGAAGCTGACATATTATCTGAAGAGAATCTAGCGACTTCTGACTGGAATGATATCTGAATCCATGACCCTCCCTGGAGGTCGAGTCCAAGCTGAAGGTTGCCCTCTATGCCTTTGTCAAATGCCGGAGGTATAACGTATATGCTCAGCAAAGAGAATATTATCAGTGCCATCATTACCATGACACGCCAGTCTTTGAAGATTTTTTTGAATGTGCTCTCCTCATCTGACATGTTTAACACCCTTTGATTTGAGAATATAATGCTTTAAAAGCCCTGCATTAAGCATCCATGTATTCATAAGATCAACAAAAAGACCTATCAGTAAAACAGCAGACATATCCCGTATAATAGTAACCTGACCTATGGCTGTTACAATGAACATCGCCGCAACAGCGGTTATTGTTGTTGTTGTCATAATAACCCCGGTGCGGAATGCACCTGACATTTTGTCGTCAAGTTTGCCCTGCCTTTTAAGAAGCCTTGTTGTAAGCAGGATATCACTGTCTACTGAATATCCTATAAGCATCAGAAGTGCGGCGGTTGTTCCAAGAGACAGTGTGATTCCCAGGACATCCATGATAGATGCCGTTATCACAATATCTGAAAATGCCGAAAGGACAACAGCAACCGACGGAACGAAGTTTCTGAAGGCAAAAAAAACTACAACAGCCATCAGAATAAAAGCTATAAATATGGCCCACAATGCCTGTGTCTGAAGGGTTTTTCCAAATGTTTCACCTATTTGATCCACTTTTGCATCAGGATATTTTTCAAGGACATGCTCAGTAAGGTCCTTAAATGAGTCGTCGTCAAGATAGTCAAAGACGATGTAATACCCGTTGTTGATGCTTTCTCCTATACTTTTCAGAGGATAATCACTAAAATAAGTCAAGACATCCTCCGGGGAGTCGCTTGTAAAAAGAGTCACTGCAACTCCCCCCGCAAAATCTATTCCTGGCTCCACCGGCATTCCGGTAGTTACAGTATTAAATGCCAGAAAGATTATGGATACAATAAGAAGACCGACAGGCAGAGCAACCATCTGCCTGGGTTTGTACCTGTTTATGTCATAGGTATATTTACCCATGCATTAAAGTTTGTATCCTTTATGATTAATTGTTATGATAATAATTTAAATGAAACACAGATTCTTCTTTTTTGCAATAGATAATGTGTTGTATGAGATATCTTCACCGAAGACTGACATTTGTTTTTTATCCATGTTTAACAGGCAAAAGATATATATAAATGCCGGTAAATAATGAAAGCTATGAGATCAGCGGCAGATCTAAAAAAAGAGATAGAAAAACGTCTCCGTAATTATCTATCCAGAGATAAGAACGGCATTCGCCGGACGCTGCTGAATATTTTTGTAAAAACGAAATCAATGACCATTGCGGAGACGCACGCAAAGCTTAAGGAAAAATTTAACGTAAGTTACCAGTCCGTGGCTTCGATGGTGGGGACGATAGCTTCAAAAATTGGAATTTTTCACGTTATAAAGTCAAAAGACAATGATCAGAACTGCTACAGGCTGAAAGACCAGTACGCAGATCTGGTGGCGCGTATCGTCAAAACAACCTGATTATTGCCTTATCACAATCTATTTTTATTTTGGTTTCCAAACTTTAAAGAATGAATACAGATATTTTTGAAGATCCAAAATCCGCTGATATATCAGTTTCAGAAGAAGTCCGGCGTTATATTCTGGGAAAAAAGTGCAATTTCAGGGTGTGTACATCATGTGGCGGACCAATTATCTTATCAACCCATGCAAAACCACCTAAACCTTCGGACCTTGAGATATATATTGGAGATTACATATTGTATGTATCAATGTACCAGGCGCGCTTTATTGACAGGATTGATATGAATATGTTTCCAAAATTCGGCGATTACGTATAACGAAAAAAGTTATGCGTGCAAGAGATAAGTGTTTTGATGTAATATCTTTGTATGTCCTTTGAAGAACTTGATCATACGGCAGATTTCCTTTTCCGGTGCAGGGGAAAAACATTAAATGAATTATTCTCTGAAGCAGCGTCGGCTATGTTTTCCGTGATGTTTGGTTCTGATGTTAAAAGCTGCTTAATTAAAAAGGAAATTACATTGTCGTCTGACTCCCCGGAGAACCTTCTGGTTGATTTTCTTTCAGAGCTTCTTTTTGTGTTTGAAATAGATGATATTGCTTTTTCAAGGGCTGATGTGGATATCAGGGATAACTCCCTTTCTGCCGTAGTTTACGGTGAAGAGTTTAACATCTCCCGTCATTCCGGAGGCACGGAAATAAAGGGGATATCCAGGTCAGGCCTTAAACTTGTAAAGTCAGATAATATGTACCAGACGGATATTATTTTTGATGTCTGAAAACAAGGTCAGGTGTGTTTTATGAGAGAAGGTATTGACAGAATCAGTGAGGTAGAATGGGAGATAAAGAAGGGTTTTGCGCCCGGTATGCGTGTTCCTGCGCGTCTATTTATCTCTGACAGTCTTTCAGGAACTCTGGAGGAAGGAGCTGTAAAACAGCTTACAAACGTTGCGATGCTTCCGGGCATTGTCAAATATTCCCTTGCTATGCCGGATATTCACTGGGGCTACGGTTTTCCAATTGGTGGAGTTGCAGCTTTTGATATGGATGAAGGTGTAATCTCACCTGGAGGTGTTGGTTTTGATATAAACTGCGGTGTCCGCCTTATCTCGACACCCCTGCATGTCTCTGACATAGGAAAAATAAAAAGGGTTGTTACCGAGCTGTTTCATGCAGTTCCTACAGGAGTAGGTACAAAGGCAGAAAAAAAATATTCCAATGCCGAAATTGATGAAATGATGCTCGAAGGTGCCGGATGGGCGGTTCGTGAAGGCTTTGGAGTAAAAGAGGACCTCGTCAGATGCGAAGACAATGGCTGCATGAGTGGTGCTGATATTGATTTTGTAAGTTCAAAGGCCAGACAGAGAGGGATGCCACAGTGCGGAACCCTGGGTTCCGGGAATCATTTCCTTGAGGTTCAGGCAGTCAGGGAAATAATGGATGAGGAGGCAGCGTCAAGGTTCGGCGTATCTAAAGACAGCGTCTGTATAATGGTTCATTGCGGTTCAAGGGGCCTGGGGCATCAGGTATGTACTGATCACCTTAAGGAAGTCGAAGCGGCGACTAAGAAGTACGGCATTGAAATCCCTGACGGACAGCTGGCCTGCGCTCCTGTAAAAAGTCCTGAAGGAGAGGCTTATTTCGGTGCAATGGCAGCCTCGGCAAACTATGCCTGGGCCAACAGGCAGATGATAACGCATTTTGTCAGGAAAGTATTCTCCAGGATATATAAAACTGAATATGAAGACTTAAAGCTTATCTACGATGTTTCTCATAATGTTGCAAAATATGAAGATCATCTCGTGGACGGAAGAAAAATGAAGGTATGTGTTCACAGGAAAGGTGCAACACGTGCTTTTGGCCCGGACTGTCCGGATATCCCGCCTGATCTATCGGATATAGGACAGCCAGTAATAATTCCGGGAAGCATGGGCACATCTTCATATCTTCTTAAGGGAACATCTGTTGCTATGGAGAAGACTTTCGGAAGTACGTGTCATGGTTCCGGAAGGGTATACTCCAGATCACGTGCGAAAAAAAATATTGACGGTCTCAAAATAAAGGAGGAGCTTGAAATGAAAGGAATATTCGTAAAAGCCACCAGCAATAACGTAATTGCAGAAGAGGCGCCCGGTGCATACAAATCAAGCAGCGAAGTTGTAAGAGTTGTACATGATTCAGGGATTTCCAGGGAAGTTGCAAGACTGGAACCGCTTGGAGTGATAAAAGGATGAAGTGCAGGGCAGGAGTTGCATGGGAATGTTCAGGTTTTATGAACAGGTACATCGAAAAGTGCGGTGTAGGCTGTGAGCCTGTAACGCCCAATATGCTGAGTACACCCTTTTTTAAAGGGGATATCGTAACTCTTATTGTGCCTACCGGTTTTGGAAACAAGATGTATTCTAATCTTCTTCCGGCTTTACGGGCTTCATCGGACAGGATAAAGAAGTTCGTTATGAAAGGAGGGCATGTGCTGTCTTTTGGTGCAATGACACGCGATGACGGAGTTTATGACTGGCTTCCGTTCAGATGCAGCTATGTCCATGAGTACTTCGGTGCCCAGATATCAGTAAACCATGATAGTGCATTTCATGATATTATGGACGATTTCGATCTTTCAAAGATAGAATGCGACGGGTATTTTATGGACGAATCTCCCGAATATGAGGTAGTTGCAGAGACGTCCGATAAAAAGCCTGTGGTTATTTTAAAGAAGTGCGGAGAAGGTTATTATCTTATAACGTCCATTCATGAACTTCCTTCAAAGGATTTCATCAAAAAATTCTGTACCGGTAATGCGGATATTACATTATAAACGTTAAAGTGAAAACAAAGTCCTAAAAGAAGGGGTGATTAATTTGAGTGAATACAGGATATCTGCAGATTCGGATGCATCTGATCTTTTGCCTGTTGCAATGGCAGTTCACAGGATTGTGAGGATTCCGGTTACAGCACGCTCCAGGTCCAGAAAAGGAGTAAGAATAGAAGACGGTCGTCTTATCAGCAGTGAATATTCAGGTCCGGTTTTAGAGGAGGCAATAAAATCGAATACTCTTTTGAAGACCACACCTTCTGATGGTCCTTATAAGGGTGTTCCTGTAATTGTCTCTCCAATACGCGATGAAAATAAAGATGCAATCGGTTCGATTGGTATTGTTGATTTTGCAGGAGTTTTTGATCTTGCAACACTTATGGAGCACCAGTCCGATATATTGAAACAGGTTTGCGGAAAGGATCCGTGTCCTCTTCCTACAGAGTTAACTACTTCCAAAAGGTAATGACAATGAACGAAACTGCAGAGAAAATATTGAGCATTTTAGAGAAAAGCAGCGGTCCGGTGTCCGGAGAGGATATCAGCAGACAGCTTGGCATAACAAGGTCAGCGGTATGGAAACAGATAAATGAACTGAAAAATCTCGGTTATACTATAAATTCATCTAGGACCGAAGGTTATGAACTGGCAGGAAGTACCTCGCTTCTTCTTCCTCATGAGATAGAAAAATACCTTAAGACAAAGTTTATTGGACGGAATATCTGCTATTTCGATAATGCACCGTCGACATCGTGGATTGCACATGATATCATTAAAAAGCAAAATTCCGAAAACCTTGACGGAACGGCAGTTATTGCGGAGGAGCAGACCGGAGGTGTAGGGCGTCTCGGAAGGGCATGGTTTTCTCCTCGTGGCGGTATCTGGACTACCTTGGTTCTAAAGCCTAAAGTTCCTATTGAGCGGCTTTTCTTTGTAACGATGGCCGGATCGATAGCCGTTGCAAGATCTATCAGAAACATGTACGGCATAGGTGCACTGATAAAGTGGCCTAATGACATTTATATCGGAGATAAAAAAATCTCTGGAATTCTTCTGGAGCTTTCCGCCGAAGCAGACCAGATACATTACTGCCTTCTGGGAATAGGTATTGATGCAAATATAAAGCCTGAGGAGTTCCAGGGAGGAATGAGGACTCCCGTAACTTCCCTTAATATAGAAACAGGTGAGGATATAAACCGTGCAAAATTTCTGGCTGCATTTTTCATGGAATTTGAAAGAAGATATGAACTCGTCGAAAACGGTGAATATGACTCAATTACAAGAGAATGGAAGAGCCTTTCGCTGACCCTTGAGAAAAGAGTTAAAATTACGACTCCACGCAGGACAATAGAAGGTGAAGCTATGGACATTGACAGCCATGGTGCCCTGATTATCAAGAAAGACAACGGTATGATAGAAAAGGTCTTTTCCGGTGACTGTACTCCTGTCTGAAATATGATTTTTTTGTTTTTTATTCCTGACACCTTCAATTCGTCAGGTTTATTTTATGTCAACTTAAAAATTATTGAAGGTTGACATAACATTGTATGGTGATGAAAAGAGAGCGGAACTGGTTGCACAGGCTGGTCTGTTCATAGCCCTGATAGCTGTCGGCGGGTATATAGTTATACCAATGTTTCCGGTTCCCATAACGCTGCAGACTTTTTTTGTTTTGCTCTGTGGGTGTGTTATGAAGAGGTACGCAGCAATTGCTGCGTTTTTATACGTTTTACTTGGACTTTTAGGTCTGCCTGTGTTTCACCAGTTAATGTCAGGGCCTGGAGTGATTTTGGGCCCGACAGGCGGTTATCTTGCAGGATTTATACTTGCGGCAGCAATAGTCGGGTTCTCGTATGAGAAAAAAAGCAGGTATACCAGAATTTTCGGACTTATAGCAGGAACAGCTACTATAACCTCATGTGGAGTTTTGTGGCTCTTCTTGTCTACAGGAGTTACTTTGTCTGACGCAATAATTGCCGGAGCAGTACCATTCGTTATAGGTGATTTTGTGAAACTTGTGGCAGTGTTCCTGGTTTTTCAGAGGATTGAAAGCAGATATGATAAGAATTTCTGATGTTCGTCTTGGTATTCTAAATATAGATTCACTTGAAATTCCGAAAGGACGCACATGCATAATTGGAGAGAACGGAAGCGGAAAAAGTACATTCTTAAGGCTTTTGTCAGGCATTTCTCTTCCAAATTCCGGGCAGATTTCTGTGGACGGAAATGAGATCAGAAAGTTGAACGTAGGTTTTGTTCCTGAATACCCGGAAAGAAATATTATTTTTGAAGATGTGTTTGATGAAATAATATCTCCTTTGAGATTTTGTTACACTGACCCTGATATTGCAGAAAAAAAAGTCATGAATATTGCTGAAATGCTTAATATTTCCTGTCTGCTGCATAAAAAAGTCGTTAACCTTTCCGGAGGGGAAAAGGTCTTTGTCTCCCTTGCCGTTGCTATTGCAGCAGAACCTTTAATCCTTGTACTTGATGAGCCTGACTCCCATATGGACCCTGATTCTTCCAGGGTACTGGACAGGTTTCTGCGAAATTCCCGTGTAGATTATATAATGCACTGTACACAGAACATGGATTATGCAGAAAAAGCGGACAATCTTATTTTTATGGAAAAGGGAATGGTAAAATATTCAGGATTACCGGGGGAAGTCTTTGAAAAACTTGAAAATACTTTGTTTTTGCCATGTTTGTGGAGGATAAAAGAATTTGCCGGAGATAGTTCTTAACAACCTTGTAATAAAGAAAGGGGACTTTGTGTCCTTTTCAGACGGCGTCTTCAGGAGCGGAGTTCATGTTGTAACAGGTCCGGTGGGAGCGGGGAAGTCTACTCTTTCTATGGCTCTTTCAGGTGTTTTAAAGCCTCAAAATGGGAAAATCAGTTTTTTTGGGATAGGAAGCACCCTTTTGTCCATGCAGTTTCCCGAGTATCACCTGACGAAGCTGACGGTAGAGAATGAGATAAAGTCATGGGGTTTGTCTCCTGAAAAAGTATTAGAGGCTGCATGTCTGCAAAACAAAATGCACTGCGATCCTATGAATATTTCCCGTGGAGAGTTAAAACGCCTGCATTTGTTATGTGTTCTTTCAAAAAAGGCAGATCTTCTTATCCTTGACGAACCGTTCAGTGCACTTGATCCTGTATGGAAAGAAAAATTGTGCACCTTTTCTTTTTCCAGAAGCAGTATTACGGTAATATTTACACATGAGCGGTCCGTAATGCCAAAGGCTGATTACATCTGGAAAATTACCGGGGGAAAACTCAGGTTCGTCGGGAAAATACCTGAATGCCTGCATGAATGGGATGATGCTCCGGAATATATCATATTTGCACTAAAAAAAGGAGTCATTCCAAAAAATATACGGTTTAGTGATACCGTGGAGGCGTTATGCAGGACGCAAGGCTGAAGCTTCTGACTGTGTTCCTGTTGTCAGTAACTGCATTCGCAAGTGTGGCAGGTGCTATAGCCGTGTTTTTATGGTGGGTTCTTTTTTCAAAAAGACGTAACAGTATGCCGTCGGTGAAGGTTTTTGCTGTATTTTTTGTTTTTATTGGAATTGTATCTCTTATAATGGAATACAGGCATCTTTCAGGTTTGTCATACCTGATAAGAATGACTGCTGTTCTCCTCATAGCAGGATGGGCTTATACCGAAATCTCATCATCCGATCTTCTCAACACTTTAACGTGGCTTTTCGGTCAGAAGGCAGGTTTTGAAGCCGGCCTTGTATCGGCCATAGCACTGAACCGTATGAAGGTTTTTTCAGCAGATTATTCACGGGCAAAAATTGCCCTGAAAATGAAAAACAGCCGGTATAAACTGAAAGAGTTAATCCCAGTTATCGGAAATCTTCTGATATGGTCTCTGCGTGACTCAAATTATCAGAGCAGGGTTCTTGCGCTCAGGGGGTATACTTTAGGCGGGAGTATGCATCCTGTTTTTAAAAAATCAAAAAAAGACTTTATACCATCCATTTTTTCAATTGCGATATTTTTATTATCTGTTTTCTACTTAGTGACATATTTATAGTTCCGGCGAGAAAGTAAATAGAGACTGAATAACTTTAATTATCGCAATATTTAGACCGCCCTTTCGGAGGTAATTTATGAGTGTGATCAATCCTTTGAAAATAACAGATACTACCCTAAGGGATGCACACCAGTCCTTGATTGCAACCCGCCTGAGGACTGAGGACATGATCCCTGTCGCCCGTGAAATTGATAAAGCAGGTTTTTTTTCCGTAGAGGCCTGGGGTGGCGCCACTTTTGACAGCTGCATACGGTATCTGAATGATGATCCGTGGCAGAGACTTCGTGATTTAAAGTCGGTTCTTAAGAATACTCCTGTACAGATGCTTCTGAGAGGTCAGAATCTGGTCGGTTACAAACACTACCCTGATGATGTTGTCGAAAAGTTCATTGAAGCTGCCGGGAGAAACGGTGTGGATATTTTCCGTGTTTTCGACGCCTTAAATGACATAAGGAACATGCAGAAATCAATGGAGTCTGTAAAGGACATAGGTGCCCATCTCCAGGGGACAATAAGCTATACTACAAGCCCCGTGCACTCCACAAAGAAGTTTATTGAGCTTGCCGAGGATCTGTATTCAAATGGCAGCGATTCGATTTGTATAAAGGATATGGCGGGTCTTATAATGCCAAAGGCAGCCGGAGAACTGATTGCCGGAATAAAAGAAAGAATTGACATCCCGGTAGGTCTTCATTCCCACTCCACAAGCGGGATAGCTTCCATGAGTTATCAGGCGGCGATTGAGGCTGGCGTGGATATTCTTGATACGGCAATGTCTCCTTTCGCTCTCGGAACTTCCCAGCCTCCTACGGAAAGTGTGGTTGCAAGCCTTAAGGGGACTGAAAGGGATACGGGCATAGACCTTGTTGAATTAAGGGAAATCAAAAACAAGTGTCTTTCAATGAGGGATAAATATGCAGGTCTGATAGATCCGATATCAGAGCGTGTTGACAGTGACGTTTTAGTCTATCAGCTCCCTGGAGGAATGATTTCAAACCTTGTCTCGCAGTTGAAGGAGCAGAATGCACTGGACAAACTGGAAGCTGTTCACCAGGAGATACCACTTGTCAGAAAAGACCTCGGTTATCCTCCCCTTGTAACGCCTACAAGCCAGATTGTTGGTACACAGGCGGTTTTAAATGTACTTATGAACG
The DNA here is from genome assembly GCF_017875315.1 of Methanomicrobium sp. W14. Lineage (NCBI taxonomy): Archaea > Methanobacteriati > Methanobacteriota > Methanomicrobia > Methanomicrobiales > Methanomicrobiaceae > Methanomicrobium > Methanomicrobium sp. W14. Next base: position 681,263 of record NZ_JAGGMM010000001.1, on the reverse strand, counting down.
GGGAAAGATACTCAAACGTAACGCAGGAAGTCAAGGATTATGTGAGAGGTCTTTATGGCAGGCCGCCCGGCAGAATATCTGAGGAGATAGTAAAAAAGATTATCGGGGACCAGAAGCCGTATACCGGACGCCCGGGCGACCTTCTGGAGCCTTTATACTGTAAGATGGCAGAAGAGGCGCAGGAAAAAGGGATTGTAAAGAAAGATGAGGATGTCCTGACATACATCCTTTATCCTGCTATAGCACCGTCCTTTTTGAAAGGGGAAAGAAAGGCAGAACCGATTCCCCAGCCGGCCTCAAAGTACGCTGCACCTGCCTCAGAGGTTCCGAGCTGCATGGAGGTTGAGGTTGACGGAGAGGTCTTCGGTGTTCGTATTCTCTCTGTGGAAGGCAGTGCTGTCAAGTCCGTGGACTCGATTGGAGCAAAGAGAATTCCGCGTGATATCAAAGGCGGGGTCAAAAGCAATATGCAGGGAATGGTGCTGAAAGTGGAGACAAATGTCGGCGCACAGGTAAAATCCGGAGACACTCTTGTTGTGCTTGAGGCGATGAAGATGGAAAATCCGATAAAGTCCGTAAAGGACGGCAAAGTGACCCAGATTTTTGTGGACGCCGGAGATACTGTGCAAAACGGCGACGTTTTGCTGGTGATTGAATGAAGTACTTCGATAAAATACTTGTTGCAAACCGCGGCGAGATAGCAATACGGATAATGCGTGCATGCAGGGAGCTTGGAATCGAAACCGTTGCCATATACTCGGAACCTGACAAGAATTCCCTTCATGTGAAGTATGCTGACGAAGCATATTCTGTCGGAGAAGCTCATCCTTCAAAGAGTTACCTTAACAAGGAAAAAATCGTTAAAACGGCTCTCCAGGCAGGAGCAGACGCTATACATCCTGGTTATGGTTTCCTTGCTGAAAATGCGGATTTTGCAAAATTATGCGAGGAAGAAAGTATAACATTTATCGGACCTTCATGGAAGTCAATTGCCGCAATGGGCTCCAAACTCGGTTCAAAGCATATGATGGAGAAGGCCGGTGTCCCGGTGCTTCCCTATACGCATGACGGGGTAACTTCCATTGACGAGGCAAAAAAAGTCGCGGAAAATATAGGATATCCTGTAATCGTCAAGGCCAGTGCCGGAGGAGGGGGTATAGGAATGCAGATTGTTGAGACCGAAGAGGCCCTTGAGGAAGCAATTGAAAAAGGTATGAGAATTGCACAGTCTGCATTTGGTGATTCAACGGTTTTCATCGAGAAATATCTTGTAAAACCGAGACATATCGAGTTTCAGGTGCTCTGTGACAAGAGCGGAAACAGGTTGCATCTTTATGACAGGGAGTGTTCAATCCAGAGAAGACACCAGAAACTTGTCGAAGAGGCCCCGTGCCCGATTATGACCGACGAACTGAGAGAGAGGATGTCGGAATCGGCCCTTAAGGTAGCTGAAGTCTCTAACTACTACAACGCCGGCACTGTCGAATTTCTCTATTCAAATGGAAATTACTACTTTATGGAGATGAACACCAGGCTTCAGGTAGAGCACACAGTGACCGAGATGATAACGGGAATTGATATCGTCCGTCAGCAAATAAAAGTGGCGGCAGGTGAAGACCTGACACTTTCGCAGGATGATATTTCTGTCCATGGTCATGCTATGGAGTGCAGGATAAATGCCGAGGACCCGCTTAACAATTTCACCGCTGACCCTGGTAAAATTTTAAGGTACAGGTCTCCCGGAGGGCCGGGGATAAGGGTTGATTCAGGTATTCACATGGGATATTCGATTCCTCCAATGTATGACTCGATGATCTCAAAACTGTGTTCATGGGGTGCTGACAGGCAGGAGTGCATCGAGAGGATGAGGCGCGCTATTTATGAATATGTCATAATCGGCGTAAGGACAACCCTGCCCCTGCATCACGCTATTATGAACAACAAGGAATTTATAGCCGGGAATACCCATACGCATTTCCTGAAGGAAGAGCACATAAAAAAGAACCTGGCGCGTTTCCTCAGGGACGATGAGGCAAGAATGCAGACTCTTGCAGCGTCTTTGAGACACGGGAAGCAGGCGGCTGCGATAACCGCTGCTGTAAATGTATACCTGCACTCCGGAAGCCCGGATTCGTAAGTCATCTTGCAGAGAGATCTTATATAAAATATACGGAGTGCCGGCCTGCCAGGAATTCCGGTCATCTTTTTTTAGTTGACAAATCTCAAATATTGTTATGTCAATTAATATTAATGAAGAAAATTCTCATCCATGCAAGGCATGAGGATTATAACAATCTGAAACTTCTTCTGGAAAAATGTTATCATATAGATATCAACGAGAAAGATTTTGTCCAGATAACGCTTTTTGTTCCGGATGCATCGGTAAACAGTACAATCGATGCACTCAGAGAGACTCTTGATATGAGGTACAGGGATACTCTTATTGAGGTGTCATCTCCTGATTTCGTTATATCATCTTCTCTTAACAGGGCTGAAAAAAGCGTTAAAACTTCTGAGAAAACGCCTGTCGAACAGCTCCTTGACAGTGCAAGGGATTATGTGAGAATAGACTACTGGAGCATTTCTCTTACGGCAATTGCAGGTCTTATTGCCCTTATAGGGCTGTTTTTAAATAATGTTGCAATTATCATCGGGGCTATGCTTTTATCACCAATCCTCGGCCCGATACATTCCTTTACCATTTATGCCGCTTTAGGGAGAGCGAATGACGCCTTAAGAAGCATAAGAGTCCTTGCGATTCTTCTTGGATCGGTTTTCATGGTGTCTGCAATAGCAACATATCTTCTGAATTATCTGATATTGTTTATTCCTTCAACGTCAGTGTCTCTTGCAATAACATCCGAAATCATCTCAAGGACTTCTTCAAGCCCCATATATATCGTTATGGCGATACTTCTGGGAATGGCTTCGATAATAGCTCTTACGAGAGGTTCTGCCGAGTTTATAGCAGGTGTTGCCGTGGCAGCAGCACTTCTTCCTCCTACAGTCGTTGCAGGAATTTCTGTTGTGATGCTTCCTGCCGATTTTGTTGGTTCTGCCCTTCTTGTTATGGACAATGTCATAGGACTTATGGCAGGAGCGCTCATTTCAACCCTGCTTTTAGGTATAGCTCCCAGAAATTCCGGGGAGACAAAAGTTGCAAAAAAATTTATTCAGAGAACCTCGGTTATGATTTTCGTAATGATTGTTTTTTTAAGCGTTATGTCATATATTTTCTAAAAAATTAAATTTTCCATTCGGAAAATATTTTCGAAAGGACTTCAATGCCTTTTTCAATATCTTTTTCATCTGAGTTTGAAAAATTGATTCTTGCTGTGTTATCTCCTCCCCCGTCGCAGTAAAAAGGGGTTCCGGGAAGAATTGCGACATTTTTCTCCATTGCTTTATCAAAAAGAGTCATCGATGAGTACCCTTTCGGAAGAGTCAGCCATATGAACATCCCGCCTTCAGGATTTGTGTGCGACACACTTTCGGGAAACTTCTCATTCATCAGGTCAATCATATAAGTGCACCTTTTTTTGTATTCTTCCCTTATTCTTTTGATATTATCATCGATGTTGTTTGACAGGAGGTACTCTGCAATTATTCTCTGGCAGAGGTAGTTGGAATGCAGGTCAGACGCCTGTTTTGCGGTTGAAATTTTATCTAAAATTTCTTCAGGTGCGTATATCCAGCCCATTCTCATTCCCGGAGATACGATCTTTGAAAACGATCCTGTCATTATGTCGAGTTCCGGAAGATATTTTTTCACCGGGGGCAGTGTTTTGCCGGAAAAATTCAGTTCCCCGTAGGCGTCGTCCTCTACAAAGACTGTGTCGGTGCCTGAAAGGATATCACTAATTTCTTTTCTCTTCTCTTTGGAATAGGTTATTCCCGACGGGTTTTGTGAGTTGGGTATTCCATAGAATAATTTAGGATTTTCATAGCTGACTATTCTTTCAAGCTCTTCTGTATCAGGGCCCTCGCCTGAAAGATTTACAGGGAAAAATTCTGGTTCAAATATTGAAAACGCCTGTATAGCGCCAAGGTATCCTGGCCTTTCGATTACTACTCCGTCATTTTTGTCAATAAAAATTTTGCCTATGAGGTCAAGGCATTGCTGCGACCCGTTTGTAATAAGAATTTCGTCAGGGTCAGCTTTAATGCCGTACCTTTTGCTGTATCGTTCTGCTATGTATTTCCGTAGCGGCAGGTAGCCTTCTGTTGTTGAATACTGCAGAGCGTTCCTGCCGTCTTTTGAGATTACCTCCTCAGCGGCTTCAAGAATTTTTTCCGTATCTATAAGTGAAGGATTTGGCAGCCCCCCTGCAAAGGATATAACCTCTGGCTTTTGTGTCACCTTCAGGATTTCCCTTATAAATGATTTTGGTGTCTTCTGTATTCTTGCTGAAAAACCATATTTCATTGTAACTTTAATGTTTGATTTATAAATCTTAAATAATTCTTCTTTGAGTTATCCACGCGGTATTTATTTCTTCTGATTTTTCTGGAGATTCTTTTACTCGTGACACGGGGATTTGTACTGCCTGTAAAATTTTTGATATCCCGTATGTTTATTTCGGGACATATATTGTTTGATATAAATATTACTCAAAAAAGGTCAAAGCATTTAAAATAATGATTATATTTTTCCTTTCACTTTTTGCAATTCATATAGTTTTAAGAATACTGAAGTGAAATAAAAGTCATAAATTTAGGTGAGAATATTGGCAGCAGGTAATTTTGTACCAAGAAAGGTTTTTTTTACATCCGGATCAGGCTCTCATCAGGACAGACTGACATCCTTTGAAATGGCTCTTAGAAAAGCCTCTATCGAATGTTATAATCTGGTTGAAGTAAGTTCTATTCTTCCTCCTAAATGTCAGATAATATCAAAACATGACGGTTTAAAGGAACTTTTTCCGGGAAGCATAGTATTTACGGTAATGTCAAGAATATCTTCGAACGAGATAGGAAAGAGAGTTACGGCTTCCGTCGGAATGGCAATTCCCAAGAACCCTGAGGTGGAATGGGGTTATTTTGCTGAATATCACACTTTTTTCGAGACGAAAGAGCAGGCCGGGAAATACTCCGAGGATATCGCCTATAATATGTATACGAGCATATCGGACAAGACCCCCCAGAAAACGATGAACGTTACCGAATCTGCTGTCGTCCCGGATAACGGGGAATGGACCACTGCAATAGCGGCCGCAGTGTTTATACTATAAATCTGTAATTTTTTTACTTTTTTCTTTTGGTTATATTCTTTAACTTTATTTATCCAAATCATTTATATTTCATAGTTTGAAAAAATGAAGAGCTGTTGTACTATAAATTAATTTGAAAAAGGAGAATTTTAAATGGATAACGATATCGAGTTTTTGAACGGTAAGGCAAAGGAATATTCTCATGATCTTGATAATGTTAAAAACGAGGTCCAGAAAGTTATTGTCGGTCAGGACGACGTTGTAAAGCGTCTTCTTGTTGCAATCTGCGCAGAAGGAAATGTTCTTCTTGAAGGTGTGCCCGGTATTGCCAAAACTCTTTTGATAAAAACTCTGTCGGAATGCGTGGGGTGTACATTTTCAAGAATTCAGTTTACACCTGACCTTCTTCCGGCGGACATTACAGGAACGAAAATCTACAACCACAATGACTCTGTATTTACGACGTTAAAAGGGCCGATTTTCAACAGTTTCGTTCTTGCGGATGAAATTAACAGGGCTCCGCCCAAAGTTCAGTCCGCACTTCTTGAAGCTATGCAGGAGAAGCAGGTGACTATCCAGGGAGATACGTATCAGCTTGATAAACCTTTTTTCATTCTTGCAACGGAAAACCCGATAGAGTCCGAGGGCACATATCCTCTTCCCGAAGCCCAGACTGACAGGTTCATGTTTAAGGTAATGATGACTTACCCGTCAATAGAGGATGAAGTAAAAATTCTGGACCGGTTTACAGATCAGGCAGATATGAGCCCGTCCGTGGTCATATCTTCTGAAAAAATTCTTGAAATTCAGTCCTTTATAAAATCAGTATATGCGGAAAGTGAAGTGAAAAATTATGCCGCACGTATTGTGGATGCAACAAGAAATCCTGAAAAATACGGAATAGAAGCAGGAAGATACATCTCTTACGGAGCATCCCCGCGTGCTTCAATATATCTTATTCTGGGCGCCAAGGGTTATGCTCTTCTTTCGGGGAGGGGTTACGTTGTCCCTGACGATATAAAGCAGGTCGCCCATGATGTCTTAAGGCACAGAATTATCAGGACATACGAGGCTGAAGCCGATGAAGTTTCGACAGATACGATAATAGACAGTGTTCTTCACTCCGTTGAAATTCCCTGAACCGTGGTGGTGGACTTGCTACAGGATAAAAAAGACCTCATCAAAAAGATCGGCCGTGTTGACATCTCTACCCGTGCACTCGTGGAAGGTCTTCAGAGCGGCTACTACATATCGGTCTTTAAGGGACATGGCATTGAATTTACGGATATCCGTGAGTATGTTCCAGGTGATGATGTACGCGCTATAGACTGGAATGTTACCGCCCGCCAGAACCGTCCGTTTGTCAGGGAGTTTATAGAAGAGAGGGATCAGACATTTTATTTTGTTCTGGACTATTCGGGTTCGGGATTTTTCGGTTCCGATAATTCAAAATTTGAGAAAATGCTTGAGATTGCAGCCTCACTTATGTTTGCCGCCGTAAGGAGTAATGACAGGATAGGCCTGTGCATATTCACGGACAAAGTCGAAAGGTTTGTTCCGGCAAAAAAAGGAAGGACCCATGTGATTTCGCTTATAAATGAGATGATTGTTCATAAGCCGGCAGATACCGGCACAGATGTTTCAGCCGCATTTGAATATCTTTCCAGAAGAGTGAGCAAAAGGTCGTCATTTGTAGTAATCTCAGATTTCATGTCCCCTGATTTCGAGAAATCCCTTAAGATTCTGAAGAGCCGGCATCACGAGGTAATTGCCGTGAAAATTTCAGACATCAGGGAGACTGAGCTTTTAGACGTGGGACTAGTTGAGTTTGAAGACCCTGAGACCGGAGAGCAGATCTTAATCGATACTTCGGATGCACAGCTTAGGGAGAATTATACCAGACTGTGCAGACAGGCGGACGAATCCGTAGTCTCAAAGTTAAGAAAAGGAAGGGCCGGAGTAATAAGCATAGACAACACGGAATCTTTTGTAAAACCGCTGAATATTTTTTTTAACGGTAAAATAAAGGGAGGTGGTTTCTGATTATGGCAGGATTTTATCATCCTCTGTGGCTTCTGGGGCTTCTGACTCTTCCGGTCTTGTGGTATTACTACCAGTATTCATTAAAGAAAAGGAAACAGTCAGCAATGGCCTTTTCAAGGGTCGCAATACTTAAAACCGCACTAGGAGACTCAAAAAAGTCGAAAAGACCCATGAATTTATTTATACTGGCGCTCCTTGCTCTGGGTCTTCTGTTTGTAGGTCTGGCAGACCCGCATATTCCTCTTGAGCAGACGAAAGAGGGTGTCAATGTGGTCCTTGTCATTGATGACTCAGGGAGTATGCAGGCTACCGATTATCAGCCTACAAGACTTGAAGCCGCAAAAAGTGCCGCCAAGCAGTTGATCAACAGTCTGGACCCGAAAGACTACTGTGGTATAGTAGTGTTTGAGTCAGGCGCTACAACCGCTGCGTACCTTTCTCCCGACAAAGACGGCGTTATAGGAAAACTGGAAAACATCGAGGCTAAAAACGGTCAGACCGCTCTTGGTGACGGTCTTTCCCTTGGTATTGATATGGCGGATTCCATTCCAAACAGAAAGAAAGTCGTCGTGCTTCTTTCCGATGGTGTCTCAAACGCCGGAGTAATCTCACCTGAAGAGGCTGAACAGTTTGCAGAAGACAGTGGTATCCAGGTGTTCACTGTAGGTATGGGTTCAACCGAACCTGTCGTCCTTGGTTATGACTGGTTTGGAAATCCGCAGTATGCACAGCTTGACGAGGACACTTTAAAGGAGATTGCAGAGAACACGGGAGGCAAGTACTTCCGCTCCGTTAACGGTCAGACCCTCTCTGATATTTATTCAAACCTGAATTCCGAGATTAAGAGGGAAAAGGAAGAGACATCGATAGGCTGGGTATTCATCGTCCTGTCCATCATATCCATGTTCGCTGAGATCTACTTCAGGTACGGTGCAAGGAGGATTATACAGTGAAAGGCTCTTATCTGATGCTCTTTCTTATTTTTCTTCTTTTCATTGCCGTTCCGGTCTCGGCTGCGGGAATAAGCCTTGAGACAGAGCATACTGATTATTACTTCGAAACAGGTGACGAGGCTTATGTCCCTGTATTTACCGATAACAGTTTAGGCCACAATGTCTCTGGAATTTTGTCCTATACGACATCTGAGACCACCCGGTCACAGGGATTTTCATACTCTTCGTCCAGCTCTGATTCACAGAACATTGTGATACCAAAAGGAAACAGCAGCTTCACTATAAGTGCCGGGACTTCTGACAGCCAGAAAACAATAGAGGTGACACTGTCGTTTAAGTATACAGAGTCTGACAGTTACGTTGCTTCATTAAACCCGATATACATACATTTTGTTTCTGACAACGGACAAAACGGCAGCAGTGGTTCAGGAAATTCGCAGACAAGCACAGAATCAAAGGCGTCTTCTTCCTCTTCTAATTCCGGCACATCCTCCCAGATGCAGCAGATAATTCAGAGTATGATGTCGCAGGGAAGTTCTGATTCCGGCTATTCTTCGTCATTATATCCAAGTCAGGGACAGTCTTCGAAGCAGGCACTACAGAACAACCAGATGTCACAGGATACATCGGCGCTGAAAAAACAGATGGAGGAGAAGAGTGCCGAGAAAAACCGGCAGAAGAGTTCTCTTGCAGCTATAATCGAGAATAACACTCTTTATATGTCCGTGAACCAGAGCCTGACCGGTCAGGGATTTACACCGGGTGAACTTTCGGTATCTCCGTCCTCCGAAGATACCGGTTCTTTCGGAAAACTCTACAGTACTGGTTCAGATTCCGGGAATGTGTCGGTAGACGGCTATGTTGATTCGGGAAATGTCTCGTATATACTTCAGACAACAAACATGTCCACTACCCTTCCTGACAGCCTTACGGAAAATGAGACCTACAAAAAATTTGCGGGCCTTCTGGAGAAAGGTAATTACAGTTCTTTTGGAACGCAGATAAATGCGACCTACAACGGGTCGTATCTTCAGGTATGGTATTCCGATGAGAAAGGCAAAGGAGCTTATCTCAATGCGACATTTTTCCCTAATTCAAGTCTTGAATCGTTTGGATATACGATAAGTAAAGATGAAAATTCAGTCCCCGGACTGCTGCTGCTTCTGGTTATAGTTGTTTCAGGGATTATAATCATATATGCAGTATACAGGAAATACCTGAAGAAATATCTCATAAAAAAACCTGATGCCATAAAAGAGCCTTTCGTTCCGCCTAGAATTATAGACCCGTACAAAGAGGCCATGTCCCTTCTTGAAAAGGCAGTATCACTGTTCGAAAAAGAAGAGTATATACAGGCTTATTCGAGGACCGGTCAGGCTTTGAGGCTCTATCTTACGTATAAATACGGGGATAAAACCGAAAAGACCAACGAGGAGATAATAAAGGTTCTTCCTTCCGGGCACGTTAACAAAAACGAAATCCGTGAGATACTTTTAAAATGTTCGGATGTGGAATTTGCAAAGGGAAAACCGGATGAAACGGCATTTTATGAGATAATAGATGAGATAAAAAGGATTATCTCAGAATAAATTATTTTATTTTTTGGTTTATTTAAGTTGTAAACCTTCTTGGGTCTGTGTCGATATCAACTATGAAAGGTTTTTTGGATTTTATGGCCTTGATTAGTGCAGGCCCGAGGTCTTTTGGTTTTTCAACTCTTATCCCGTCGCCTCCGCATGATTTTGCATATGCAGAAAAATCCGGATTAAGAAGTTCTGTGGAGTAATTTGGGTATTTTTCCATCATCTGTTCAACCTGTATCATGCCAAACTGTCTGTTTGAAAGAATCACCACAATTACAGGAAGATTGTATTTTACGGCAGTCACAAAGTCGGCCATTGCCATTGCAAATCCCCCGTCACCTGTTATGCAGAATACGTCCTTTTCAGGATATGCAATCTTTCCGGCAATCGCGGCGGGAAACCCGAATCCCATGGTTCCGAGATAACCCGACATCGCGAAGAGCTGATTCTTCATCCTGAAGTTTCTGCCGAACCACCACTGGTTTTCACCGACATCAAGAGCTATTAGGGCATCTTCCGGTATTGTTTCCGAAAGTATCTTCATAATATAAGGGGGCCTTATGGGTGTCATTGTATCATCAGCCTCCATTTCAAGTTTTTCATACCATTTTTTCTTTAAATTACAAATTTTTTCAAGTTTTTCAGAGTATTTTCTACTTTTGACTTTCTCTGTCAGCAAGGGTAATACAAGGTCGCAGTTGCCCCACAGGGATATTCCCTGAGTACTTTTCTCAAGTTTCATCGGGTCAAGGTCTATCTGGACTATTTTTTTGTCAACAGGAATGTTCGTGAACTGGGAAAATCCGGCTCCTGCTGCAATAAGAAGGTCGGAACCGTTTACAAATTCCCTTGCATGCGGTGTTCCTACAGAGCCTAAGATTCCCAGGTTTAGCTTTTCGTATTCCGGGATTATTCCCTTTGCCCTGAATGTCGTAACAATAGGAGAACCGTTTTTTTTTGCAAGTTCAATTACCTTGTCACCTGAATTTCTGCATCCGAAACCTGCTATAATAACAGGGTTTTTTGAATTGTTTATAAGAGACGCCGCTTTTTCCAGTTCTTCAGTACCAGGTATTATTCTGAAGTCTTTTATGCAGTTTTCACGGCAGCATAGTTCTTCCCCGATGTATTCTTTCTGTATATTGTTAGGTATCGAGACCTGTGCGACTCCTTTTTTTATTATGGCGGATTTCAGGGCTTTTGTAAGAATAAGAAGCGCCGTGTGGCTGTCATAAATCGTGTTGTTATAGACCGTTATCGGTCTGAAAAATGCGTCCAGGTCTATCTCCTGTATGCCTCCCGGGCCTGTATACTGAAACTTCACCTGACCGTTGATTGATATAACTGATGCATGGTCTTCTTTTGCGTCATAAAGTCCTGTTGCAAGGTTTGTTGCTCCCGGTCCCGCGATTGTAAGGCATGCTGCGATTTTGCCTGTATATTTGTTGTATGCCGAAGCCGCCATAGCTGCGTTCTCCTCATGTCTTACGACAATATATTGCATCTTACTGTTTTTTCTGATTGCCTCGACAAGACCCAGAGAGGATGTTCCGGGAAGCCCGAAGACAACGTTTACTCCCCAGTCCAGGAGTTCTGATATGATAAGATCGGATACTGTTTTACCGCCGCTTTTTTCTTTTTCCATTTCAGGGTCCGCGACACTGAATGAATTTTTGTCAGCTCCGCATATGGGGCATTTCCAGTCTTTTGGAAGGTCTCTGAATGGTGTACCTGGTTTTGTTCCTGTTGCAGGCTCTCCATTTTCTTCATCGTAGATATACCCGCAGACTCTGCATCTCCATTTTTGCATTTGTGATTACCTTCATAGAGTTTCGTATGGCTGATAGTTACCTTTCAGGGAAGTGAAAATAAATATTTATTGGAGATATTTCTTACGTTTTAATCATGTCACTCTGATAATAAAATTAGTATTCGAAAAAGTGACTGCTTAAAAAAATAAATATAATTAAATAAATTGTGCTTTTCCGGGAAGTATACAGCCAGTTTATATTTTACAGCAGGTTCATTTTAGAATCTTTTTCCGTTATCGGGCGGACCGGTCTGCACGGGACTCCGAATGCAAGATGATTTTTTGGGATGTCTTTTGTTACGACGCTTCCGGCTCCGATTACCGAGTTGTCTCCTATATGCACTCCCCCGCAGATGACTACATTGCACGCAATCCATACATTGTTTCCTATATGTATTTCACCTGCATATTCCGACATTGAGACGTGTCCGTCTTCGTATTTCATGGCAGTCCTTTCTTTGGAGAGCAGCGGGTGTGTTGTTGCCATCAGTGAAACGTTGGGTCCGAACATAACGTTGTCCCCAATGAAAACTTTTCCGTCGTCCATAATCACGGTGTTGAAATTAGCAAAGAAATTTTCACCGATGTACGTGTGGCAGCCGTAATTGAACTGTACAGGCCCCTGAAAATAGTATTTTTCACCTATCGAGCCGATAAATTCCTTAATAATCGGAAGGCGTTTTTCATCATACTCATCAAGGGAGTTGAATTTCCGGCACAGTTCATGGGCTTTGTGTTTTATGTCACGCAGCTCCTGTGAACGTGCATCAAAAAGTTTTCCTGCATAAATTCTTTCTTCTTCGCTCATTTTCATTTTTGCTTCTTTATCCTTTTTATGTTATAATATCAGCGTAGTTTCCCGATAAATATAGTTTAAAGTGGATGTCCGGAATCGCGGATTTAAGCATATACGGACTGACCCTGAAGGTGCGGTTTTTTGGGTTGTATACTGAGAAATTATAATATTTTTCCGGGGAATTCAGGAATCTGCAAAAAAAGATTTCAGGGAGAAATAGTTTTTTTGTTTTATTGTTTTATTATTTCAGTAAGTCCTTGCTACAAGAGCAGGTTTTGCGGGCTTTCCGCAGATTATGCATTTCCCGTCTTTCTCTTCAATGAACTCGGACCTTATTTCACTTCCGAGGACGCTTACATCCATCTCTTTTTCGATTGCATCAGCACAGTCCCTGCATCCGCACCAGTGGACAACGGCTACTCCTTTTGAAACAGCTTCCTTTGCTTCTTCAAGCGAAGAAACGGGCTTTATCTGGGTTTTGATTTTTTCAGAGGCGTTTTTTGTCATTTCCTGCCTGAATGTCTCAAGCTGCTCCCTGATACCTGTGACTGCATCACTGATATCAATCTGCACTTTCCGGCCGTAGCGGTTTACGGCAGTAATAACACCTTTTTCGAGATCTCTCGGGCCTATTTCGACTCTTAACGGAACACCTCTCATCTCCCAGTGATAATATTTCGCCCCGGGGCGAAGCGCCCTGAAATCAGTTTTTACCCGCAGACCTGCGGTCTTTATATCTGATTCAAGTTTTTTCACGGCTTCTGTTATTTCACCGGTGTTTTTCTTTGTAAGAATCGGCACAATTACAACCTGAACCGGAGCAATTTCAGGCGGAAGAACAAGGCCTTTGTCGTCGCCGTGGATACTGATGAGAGCTGCAATGCATCTTTCCGATATGCCATAGCATGTCTGGTATGCAAGTCTCTGCTCGCCGTTTTCGTCCTCATATTTCAGGTCAAAAGTCTTTGAGAAGTTGTTTCCCAGGTGGTGAACAGTTCCTACCTGAAGTGTTTTTCCGTCAGGCATTATGGCATCGGCTGCCATGGTATAGTCTGCGCCGGGAAATTTGTCCCATTCGGGGCGTTTTGAGAATATTACCGGGACACAGATTCTGCTGTAAAACTCCCTGTAAAGCCTAATAGCCTCTTCAACCTGCTCTTTTGCCTCATCCCATGTGGCATGAACGGTGTGGGCTTCCTTAAAGGACGTAATTTCACGCAGTCTTATCAGGGGACGTGTGTGCTTTGTTTCATAGCGGAAGGTGTTGACAATCTGGTAGAGCTTTAAAGGCAGATCTGCATGGGAACGCACCCATAATGCGTACATAGGGTAAATGGCGGTCTCGCTTGTAGGCCTTAAGGCCAGTTTGACGTCAAGCTCTGTTGACCCCCCGTGTGTAACCCAGTAGACCTCCTCTTCAAACCCTTTTATATGTTCAGCCTCTTTCATGAATTCGTTTTCAGGAATCAGGAGTGGGAACAGGGTCTCCTCGTGGTCCCTGTCCATTAGTTCACGAAGTATTGTATAAGTTGAGCGCCTCAGGGAAAAGCCGAAGGGAAACCAGACGTAAAGTCCTTTTACCGGGTAGCGTACGTCCATAATCTCCGCACGCCAGAGTATCTCATTGTACCATTCACTGAAGTTGCTTTTTGACGGGAGTGCTCCGCTGTCTTCTGCCATTGATTTTTAGACTCCTTAAAGTACTAGATCTATGATTTGGGGCGTAATAAATGCCTCTGTAACTGCTGCAAGCGCAAGAAGGGGAATTACGATAGTTATAAATTTCTTTGCGAGTTTTTTTGCATCGCAGGCACTGTCACCTTTTCCGTGAAGTTCAGCCCAGAGGGATTCCGAGAGCATAAGTCCGAGACCTGCCGCAATAAGAAATGCAGGTATCTCCATAATCCCGTGTGGGATTATTGAAGCGGCAATAGGAAGCAGACCTTCCCTGCCTGATGCATAGCTTATGACAAACCCTATTATTACGCCGTTTGACATCAGGACAAAAAGTGTCACTATTCCGAACGTCGCTCCGCCGATGAACAATAAAACCGAGGCCTCAAGGTTATTTAAAAAAAGCTTCAGTGAAAGCACTGCGGAGTTATCATCGGCAACATATGCATACATCTCGCTTTGTATCGAAGAAATAAGCTTTTCAGCAGTTTCTTCGTCCTGTGCAATCGAATAAGCGCCGACAAAGCAGAAAAAAATAAAAATTGCCGCTGAAAGAAGTATTGCAAGTGAAAGCCTGTTATTAAACATAAAGAATCATCCTGACCATATCACGTATACCCGGGGCCATGCCGACCATTATCATTGCAAAGAGTATAAGGTGCCATAACGGCTGGCTTCCCTCTTTTCTGTACATTTCAAGGATATATATTCCGGGGATTATCACAATAAGTTTCAGTGCGAACATTGAAAATGCGGTTCCGGTAGAGTTTATAAGCGCGGAACCCACAACGTGTTGCTCGACGTAATGTAGTTCGTGAAGGTCTATTCCGAAACTTGTCGCGCTGGCATCAAGCATATGCCCGAATATCAGTAGTTTATAGAGAATGTCTGATACATACTCCCATTTTAGGATATGCCTGATAAATCCCCATACAAGAAGGGATGTTACGGATGCCATTCCAAGAATGGACATCATTACAAAAAGGTTTATCTGTGTCTCCGTTATCCCTACGTATAAAAGCGGTATAAGGGATACTACGCATGCGAATATTCCCGCAATGCTAAATCCCCTGCTGTATCGTTCAATTATCTTTTTTCTTTCCAGAATCCGCGAGATTACCAGTGCGGATATCGCATAGAAAAATATTACAAAATAAATCAGAGGCGTTATAAGGAGCACGTACCAGGGGTATGGTATTATTCCTGTATCCTCAACAACTCTCAGAAGGCCGCCGAGAACAACATAGGGAATAAGTGAAAGCACAAACTCGTGATCTATTGAGATATTGGCTTTCAAAAGCCACCTGTATACAAGATATACGGCAATAATGAGAATTGCGGCATAGGTGAGTGTATCGACTACTGTATACGCCCCTCCGTTAATAATCGGACCGACGTAATATTTGTATATAAAATCCCCTATCATTTATTGATAAAACAATGAGCGCAGATAGTATAAAAGTACTCAAAACACCACGGTTCGACAAATCAAAATGGCTTCAGATGCCAAGGGACGTTCTTATAGGCCACGGAATTATAGAACAGCTCCCGAAAGTCTGCGAAGACCTGCATCTTGGAAAGTCTGCACTCGTTATATCCGGCAAAAATACAATAAAGGCTGCCGGTGGCCATGCACGTGATCTCCTCGGGGAGAAATATGATGTGGACGTTTTTCTTGCGGACAACATCTCTGTTCCCACAATCGAAAAAGTGGAGAAAATCGCGCATGATTTTGACTTTCTTGTGGGTGTAGGCGGCGGTAAGGTAATTGACCTGGCAAAGGTTGTCTCCTACAACACTGACAGCCAGTTTATCAGCGTCCCTACGGCGGCCTCGCATGACGGCATTGCTTCTTCACGGGCCTCCGTTCCTACTGAAAACGGTAGTGTGTCTCTTGATGCGCATCCTCCCCATGCAGTAGTAGCCGATACAGAGATAATTGCCAGAGCCCCTCACAGGCTCATGGCTTCAGGGTGTGCGGACGTAATATCCAACTATACCGCAATCCTTGACTGGGAACTGTCTCACAGGATAAAAGGGGAGCCGATAAGCGAATATGCCGCGGCACTGTCAAGAATGACAGCGGAAATTCTTGTCAAAAATTCCAGCTTCATGTATCCGGGCTCCGAAGAGGGGGCATGGATGGTGATAAAGGCTCTTGTGTCCTCCGGAGTTGCGATGAGTATAGCAGGCTCTTCAAGACCTGCATCAGGCGGAGAGCACAAATTCAGCCACGCGCTGGATGTTATTGCGCCAAACAAGGGCCTTCACGGCGAGCAGTGTGGCATTGGTTCTATCATGACGATGTACCTTCACGGCGGAGACTGGAGGGGCATCAGAAAATCCCTGAAAGATATTGGCGCACCTACGACACCTGCTGAAATAGGAATTGATGATGAAACTGCTGTAAAAGCCATGTTAATGGCAAAAAACATAAGACCTGAGCGTTTTACAATTCTTGATATGGGACTCGAAGATAAATGCGCGAGAAAGCTGGTAAAAATGCTCTACATGAAGTGATGAAGGATGTCAGAGAATCAGACACGTATAACTCTTATAGGTAAATTACTCTCAAAACCGGGCCTTGAATTCATATACAAAGGAGAGCTGCCCGAATGCGAAGGGTGCAGGATGTTTAAGGTATGCAATAACCTTGTCCCGAAAAGACGCTACAGGGTTACCGGACTTAAAAATGATACCGTGCATTCGTGTAACATCCATTATGGCGGAGTCTGTGCAGTTGAAGTGGTCGAAGCTCCCGTTGCAGCTCTCGTTGACTCAAAAAAAGCAATATTAAACTCGGAAATCTCGTATGAACCTTCCTGTACTGAAGCCGGGTGCAAAAACTATGACCTTTGTCTTGCAGAAGGGCTCTCGGAAGGTGAACGCTACCTTGTATCATCGGTTTCAGACAGTCAGGGTTTTGAATGTCTCAGGGGAAAAACTCTCAAAAAAGTGGAGCTGAGTCCTCTGGATGATTAGAGGGAGACATCTGCAAGTCTGAATGCGTCATTTTCTATTCTTCCCGACTCTTTTAGAGCCCCTCTCCATCTTAAGGGAATTTCGTTGCAGCCCCAGAGTGCACCACCCATAGCGCCGCATACAGCACCTATTGTATCGGTATCTCCTCCCATGTTTACAGCCAGTATAAGCATTTCCTCAAAATTTTTGGATTCCATGAATACTGACAGCGCGCAGTGTGTTGCCTGGAGGGAATCAAGGGAGGGTATCATGGGGTATTTTTTATACTGTGAAAGGATTTTTTGGGTTCTTTTGATCTCGCATTCCGAAAACGCCTTAGTAAAAGCAGTATTCCTGTCCTCCCCCCTGCACATTCTGCTTATCATATTGTTAACAAAGGCGGAGCATTCACATGAGACGGGGTTGTAATGGGTTATCCGTGAGCAGACTATGCTTGGCATTCTTGTTTTATCCGGAGGAAAAAAAATTCCTATCGGGGCTCCACGCATGACGCTCCCGTTGGTTGTTCCTCCTCCCCTCTCTCCAATCCTTTTTGAAATTTCGAACGGATTTTTGCCCTTAAGCATGCTGATGAAAACTTCTGCTGATGTCGGCCCGAAAAATTGCGGGTGCATCAGAAATTCGCTGCATATTCTGAATGCTATATCTTCAGGAGAGAATCCCTCGTTTTCGATAAGCGATTCACAGATTGCAAGTGCTGACAAAGTGTCATCAGTTATGCCCCCGGCACCCGTGTAATGCAGACCTCCGGATATCATTTCGGAATATACCTCCTTTTTTGCTTTAAGCCCCTCCAGAGGCGCGCCAAGAGCGTCTCCTGTAGCAAGTCCGATTAATGTTCCTGCTCCCCGCAAATAATCAAATATAAAGATCACCAATAAATTATATCTTGTTAGGATTGTAGTATTTTTTAAGGATTGGTGATCTAGTGCAAAAGGAGGAATTACTTCATCTGCATATGCTTCTTGTTCAGGTAAAGAAGTATTATGAATCGATTGATAATGAAGAGATTGTTACGGAAAAATATGACAGACTGAATATTTCACCTGTCCATATTCATAAGAACAAAATATGCCATAAAGAAGCTATTTTGACGCTGGGAGAAGAACTGGTGGGATATATACAGCACACGCATGTTCCGGCTGTTGAGTATTCTTCCGGTGCAGTTTCGGAAGAGGTTGCCGTTGAAAACTGAAGCGGCAGATTATCATTCTATTTTAAGGGAGATAATTTCCCGCATTTTATCTGAAGCGGGATCTCCCTCTGATGTCCAGAAGATAAAGGCTTCTGTTGCTAAAAAGTATTCTCTGGACTCATTTCCGCGGAATTCGGATATATTCTCCGCCGCTCTTGAAGAGGAAAAGGAGGAACTCCGTTCATTTGTGCAGGTAAAGCCTTCACGCACCATCTCCGGAGTGGCGCCTGTTGCCGTGATGACGTCCCCTCATGTATGCCCGCACGGGAAGTGCCTTCCATGTCCCGGAGGGCCTGAGAACCCCCTGTTCAGGTCTCCGCAAAGCTATACGGGCGAAGAACCAGCGGCACTGAGGGCAAGGCAGCTGAAATATGACCCGTATGTGCAGGTCCAGGCGCGTCTAAGACAATTCGAGGAGCTTGGTCATCACATTGAAAAAGCCGAGCTTATCGTAATGGGCGGGACAATGACAGCCCGTGAGCCTGAATACCAGGAATGGTTCATGAGGTCATGCATACGTGCAATGAATGAGTACGGCATGGAGGACAGGGGTGACAATTTCACATTCGAAGAACTGTGCCGCGAAAATGAGCGTTCCAGGGTGCGCTGTATTGCAGTAACTTTTGAGACAAGGCCAGACTGGTGCAGAAAGGAGCATATCGACAGAATGCTTTCTCTTGGAGTTACAAAGGTTGAACTCGGTGTTCAACAGCTTGATGACAAAATTCTTGAGTATAACAGGCGTGGTCACCTTGTCGAGGACTCACATCTCGCAAACCTTTACCTGCGGGATTCAGGGATCAAGGTAGGTTTTCACGTAATGCCAAATCTCCCGTCATCTACGATAGAGGACGACAAAAGGATGTTTGACACCCTTTTTACGGATGAGCGGTTCTGTCCCGACTTCATAAAGATTTATCCTACTCTGGTCACGCCGGGTTCTGAAATAGAGGAGCTTTGGAAAAATGGGGAATACAGTGTTTACGATGAGGACGATCTGATTGACCTTGTAGCCTACGGGAAGTCCAGACTTCCCGAATATGTGCGTCTCCAGAGGGTTCAGCGTGATATTCCCGCAAAGCTTATTGTCGCGGGTTCGCATTACAGCAACTTCAGGCAACTTGCAAAGGAGAGACTTCTTCAGCAGGGCAAGAAGTGCAGGTGCATACGGTGTCGTGAAGCCGGGAGAAACGAGATTACGGAAGAGCCACACATAGAAATAATTGAATACGGGTGCTGCGGCGGCACAGAATATTTCATACAGGCTGTTGCAAACGATTCCCTGATAGGGTTTTCAAGGCTCAGGCTTCCGTTTGATCCCTGGAGGGAGGAGCTCAAAGGGGCAGCGCTTGTGCGTGAACTTCACGTGTACGGTTCGGTTGTTCCGATGTCGGAGAAAGGTTTTGGCAATCGCTGGCAGCACCGCAGTTTCGGGGATCGTCTTTTAAAGATTGCAGAAGATATCTCAAAAGAGAAAGGGTACGGGAGCGTTGCAGTCATGAGCGGAATCGGAGTCAGACCTTATTACAGTAAACGTGGCTATGAAAGGCGCGGACCGTATATGGTCAAGGAAATTGCATGAATGCGGCAACAAATGAATACCTGAAGAAAAAATTCTCAGGATACTATAAAAAGGCTTTTTTTGAGGTTCCCTCATCTCTTGAGCAGCGCGAATGGGGGTTTATACTTTTTGATTCCCCCGATGCTTCCAGGATGAAAAGACATATAGCGTTTAGCTCCAGAGAGGAGGTTGAAAACTATATTAAGTCCATGGTCCCCAGGCATGCATACTATTCAACGGCATATTATGCCCTCCCTTCTGCCGGAAATATGCAGGACAAGTTGTGGTCCGGTGCAGACCTTATATTCGACCTGGACGCCGATCATATAGTCAGGTGTGCATACGATGAAATGCTTGTGCGTGTCCATGAAGAGACACAGAAAATGATATCCATGCTTACGGAAGAGCTTGGGTTTTCACGCAGGGACATGCACATTGTGTTTTCCGGAGGCCGTGGCTATCATATTCACATAAGAAATCTTGAGGTTTTGAACTGGTCCAGCGCGGAAAGGCGAGAAATTGTGGATTATGTCTGCGGGACAGGTCTTGACCCGGAAATTATGCTTAAAGGCAGAAAAAACAGCGGAAAGCTTACAGGGTGGCCGGGCAGGTACAGGGAGGCGCTTTCAGAATATCTTTCTGGCCTGAAAAAACTCGGTCCTGATGATGGATCAAAAAAGGTAGCTTCCCTGAAAGGTGTAAGTAGTCAGTCAGCACAGGAGTTTTACGGTTCGGTTGACGCCCTTTTAAAAAGACTGAAAAAACCAGAAAAAAATATTCTGGTCAGCCGCGTGTTGAAAACAATTCTTGCGGGAGAGGACAGCGATTTTTATAAGGAAATAAAAAAAAGGGCTGCGCTGACGGATGAACCTGTAACAACGGATGTTAAGCGTCTTATAAGAATGCCAGGATCACTTCACGGAGGAAGCGGATTTAAGGTAATGTCCCTCTCGTTCAAAGAGTTTGAAGATTTTGATCCTCTTGTTGACGCTGTTGTCTTTGGTGATGAATCTGTAAAAATAGACCTTGCGTTTAAGCTTGAAATGCCTCTTAAAGGGAAAAAATATTCTCTTGAAAAAGGAATAAACAAAGTGCCTGAAGCTCTTGCAGTATTTCTCTGTGCCAGAGGGATAGCTGAATATGCCGGTGGGGAATAGGGAAAATGGATTTTGAATACCTGAGACTTATTTCATTTGATGAGCTGGAAAGCGGAAAGCTTTCTTCAATTTCTCCGGATACTTTCGAGATGGCCTCCGACTACCTTTCCGAGCTTTACGAGGAAGCCAAATCTATTGATCATTTTATGACAAAGAGGGGCAGTGAGCTTATTGACGAAATTGAAAGTGTTCAGTCCGTTCTGCAGACAATAATTGACCAGAGGTTCAAGAAGATAATACGTCTTGCAGAAAACCAGGTAGGGAGCGGCAAAGTTGACAAAGCTGAACTTAAAATGCTTTTGCCTGCGGAACAGGAGATGTTTGATGAGATATTATGCGCAATTGGCAAGTGTAGGGACAAACTGGCCGGTGCATACAGGGAAAACGAACTGTCAAAAACCGCGTCATCCAAAAAAGCTAAGATTTCACCTGCGGTCCAGCGTGAAATGCCTCCTGATGTATCATCTAGGTTTATAACGGGAAGCCCTGATTTGCCATGTGAGACCTGCGAAGATTATCCTGTTGAGCCGGCTGAAACCGGCGATGAGAATCCTGATGAAGAAGAACTTATCGGGTATGATATAGTTTACTTAAAAGAGAGCATTGATCCGTTTATGGGCCTTGACGGGCATATATATTCGTTGTCGGCCGAAGATATCGTAACACTTCCCTCCCGGAATGCATCAGTTCTTTGCGGACGCAACATAGCCTTAAATATCAGGGTTGGCAAATAATAATGAGATTTATTGTGAAGACTTCCCGTCAGGGCTGTTTTCCATAGGGCCGGTTTAATGCGAGTTATTCGCCGGCCAGCATACAAATCAAAGGGGCTATACGTTTCATGAAAATGCCAACAAAGTTTAAAACATACTGTCCGTACTGCAGAACACATCAGATTCATGAGGTAGAGAGAGTTAAGAAAGGCCGCGACCTTCACCTTCACTGGATTGACCGCCAGAAAGGGCGCAGAAGCAAAGTGGGCAATATGGGTAAATTCTCAAAGGTTCCGGGAGGAGACAAGCCTACAAAGAGGATTAACGTCAGATACCGTTGTACAGTATGCGGGAAGGCTCACCTTAGAAGTGGTGTAAAAGCAGGTAAATTTGAACTTACAGAGTGATTATAATGGTTCGCGTAAACAGAGAAAACAGAACAAAGTTTTATACGGTAAAGTGCCCTGACTGCGAAAATGAGCAGAAGATCTTCCAGAGGGCAAGCACGGTTGTAGAGTGCGTTGTCTGCGGAAAGGTTCTTGCAGAACCTAAGGGTGGAAATGCAGACATAAAGGCAGAAATTATTGCTGAAAACGAGTAAATTATATTGTTATGACTGAGAGAGAGTGGCCTGAAGAGGGAGAACTGGTTGTATGTACTGTTACAAATGTAAAAGATTTTGTTGCATTTGTAACTCTGGATGAATATGACAACCATGAAGGGCTTATCCCTATCGCGGAAGTTGCGCGAGGGTGGATAAAGCATATCCGTGATTTTGTTCGTGAAGGCCAGAAGGTAGTGTGTAAAGTCCTTCATGTAAATACTAGCCGTGGTCATATTGATCTCTCTCTTAAAGATGTCAATGATCATCAGCGCAAAGAGAAAATACACGAATGGAAGAATGAGCAGAAAGCCACAAAATGGATCGGTTTTATAGCTGAATCTTCCGGTGTTTCGGAAGAGTTTCTGAAATCCAGATTTTACCAGGACTATGGGGCGCTGTTTCCTGTATTTGAGGATATTCTTATAGATGAGGCTGCAACTTTAAAAAAGCTTGATCTTGAGGAGCCTGTTGCAAAAGCACTTGTAAACATCGCAAACGAAAACGTAAAACTCCCAAAAGTCACAATTTCCGGAACTTTGATTCTGACTTCAAACAAGCCTGACGGAGTAAATGTCATAAGAAGGGCTCTTAGAAGTGCCCAGCCCAACGTTGAAGACGTGGAGATTGAACTTTTTTATGTAGGTGCTCCAAAATATAGGGTAAAAGTAACAGCTCCTGATTATAAATCGGCTGAAAAAACTATAAACAAAGTTGCCAATGCAGCTATCGGAGTTATGGAGCGTGCAGAAGGCGAAGGCAGTTTCGTCAGAAAACAGCGTACCGGTAAAAATTAGATGAATTAAATGAGCCGAAAAATAAAGTGCTGTCCGAAAGACGGCACCTATACTCTCTTTTCGGAATGTCCTTTATGCGGGGAAAAGACAAGATCTGCTCATCCTCCGCGTTATTCTCCCCAGGACAGATATGGAAAATTCCGCAGGTTGATGAAAAAAGATGCATAATATAGACGTTGATTTTTTTGAAAAGAGCTCCTCCTCCTGTGATATACTTATAGAAGGTCTCCCCGGGGTTGGTCAGGTAGGAAAGCTTGTAGCTGAACACATGATTAAAGAGCTTAATGCAGAGAAGATAGCAGAGGTTCATTCAATATTTTTCCCCCCTCAGGTTCTAATGGATGAAGAGGGAGTGGCCCGTCTTCCAAAAAATGAAATTTACCGCTATGAAGGGGAAAATATCAGCATAATGTTTCTTGTCGGAGACTTCCAGAGTTCTTCACCGGAGGGACATTACCTTCTGGCCGATACATATCTTGATCTTGCCCAGAAGGCCGGCGTTAAAAGGGTGTATACTCTTGGAGGCTACGGTGTTGGTCATCTCGTAGACAATATCCGTGTTCTCGCTGCGGTGAGCGACGGGAAATTAAAAGATGAAGTTGAAGCAGCCGGTGCCGTATTTACAACAGGTGAGCCCGGTGGAGGTATTATAGGTGCTTCAGGCCTTCTTCTTGGTATGGGAGTCAAAAAAGGTTTTGAGGGAATCTGTCTGATGGGTGAGACTTCCGGTTATCTTGTAGACCCAATTAGTGCAAACCAGGTACTCTCAGTTCTTTCAAAACTTACGGGGGTGTCCGTTGACGCCACAAAACTCAAAGAAAGGGCAGATGAAATGGAAAATTTTGTTGAAAGAGTAAAGGAGTCCGAGAAAGCAAATTCAGAAGAGGAATTAAACTATATCGGATAATATGATTCTTAACGCAGATTTTCATATACATTCTCCTTTTTCAATGGCAGCGTCAAAAAAGACAACGCCAAAATCTCTTCTCTATTCATGCAGCATTAAGGGTATCGATATTCTGGGAAGTGGAGATGCCCTGCATCCTGTCTGGCGCAAAATGTGGGAAAACTGTACAGACATCCCGGAAAGCATTTCCATTGTCCCCACAGCTGAGGTTGAAGGAAAGAGCAAGGTGCACCATCTTGTTCTGATGGATGATTTTTCGCAGGCCGAAGAGATATCCGAAAAGCTTGAACCTTACAGCTCAAATCTTAAAAAAGCCGGAAGGCCTAATATTGCAGCCGGCGGAGAAAAGATTGCAGAAATTGTTCATGACTGCGGGGCATATGTAGGTCCTGCACATGCATTTACACCGTGGACCGGAATGTACGGCAGGTTTAAGAGTCTTCATGAATGCTACGGTGAACAGGCACCTGATTTCCTCGAACTCGGTCTTTCGGCGGATACTTCGTATGGCGACAGGATACCTGAATTAAACGGTATTCCTTTTATTTCCAATTCTGATGCCCACAGCCCTCTGCTTGATAAACTTGGCAGGGAGTTCAACAGGATCGACTCAAAATCCAAAAGTCCTGTAGATGTAATAAATGCAGTCCTTTCAGGAAGCATTGTCCTTAATGCCGGGTTCTTCCCTGAAGAGGGAAAATACAACAGGACAGCCTGTACTAGGTGCTACAGGCACTATTCATTTGATGAGGCTGAAAAATACGGCTGGAGGTGTACTGTTGACAGCGGAATTATTAAGGAGGGCGTTTATGACAGGTCGCAGTTCAAGAGTACCGGAGAAAAAAGTTTGAGACCTCCGTATCTTCATATAATGCCCCTCCTGGATATTATAAGAGAAGTTCTGGGTTTATCCTCGGTATCGGCAAAAAAGTGCAAAAACCTGTATTTTCAGCTTATTGAAGAACTGGGAAACGAAATATCAGTATTAACAGATGTTTCCATAAAAGATATATCCGGAATAAGTCCTGATGTGGGTATGGCTATAGATAAGTTCAGGGAAGAAAAAATTGTGCTTCATCCCGGTGGCGGTGGGATGTACGGTTCATTTGATCTTTAGTCTTTTTTGTCATAGCTTTCTGTAATCTGCCCGAGAATTTGTTTCCTGATCTCTTTAATCTCTTCAAGTGCCTTGTCTCTCGTCTCGTAGTCGCCTCTTTCATGCGCAGCAGTCGCTATATCAGTCAGTTGTATAAGAAGGAAAAAAGTATCTTTGTCTTCGAGAATCCTGTTTGAGATCATTTGCTTATTTCTAGTTTATCTTTTGGAAACAAATAAATTTACTAAAATTACTTGTTTTATTTGTTTTGCTGCACTATTTTAAGAATAAAATTCTCCGCAAATTCCTCGGTAAAATATGCATGGGTATAACCTGCAAGGACGTTGTTGACGTATATTCCGTCGAAGCCGTCGTCTATGCCCCTTCCTCTTGAGAGCCTTAAAGCAAATCTTGCATCGTTTCCATAGTTCAGTTTTGTATAATGAAATTCATGGCCCCTGTAGCGGATGCCTGCAGGAAGTATGCACTTATTTGTTGCGCACTGCGCCGCGACGTATCCAAGGGCCTGAAATCTTTTCATTTTAATTGCATCAGCAGGGACTACACCGCACATTTTTGAAGTCTTTCCTTCGGATGTAAGCCTCTCGCACAGATATGTAAGGCCTCCGCATTCGGCATATATGATTTTTCCGTCTTCCGCTGCTTTTTTCACCTGATACCGGCATTTTGAAGTCTCCAGTTTGTCCATATGAAGCTCCGGGTATCCGCCGCCAAAATAGAATGCGTCGGCATCGGGGAGGGGTTCATTCATTGGGCTGAAGAATTTTAATTCTGCTCCGTGCTTTTTCAGCCTGTCAAAATTATCCTGGTAGTAAAAGTTGAATGCTTCGTCACAGGCTACTCCAATGGTGATCTTTCCTTTATCTGAATTTTCATAATTGCCTGTTATCACATGTTTTATGGGAATATCCACAGTTTTTCCGGCTATTTCCAGAATTGCATCGACTTCCGCATTTTCCTCCAGGACTTCCGAGAATTCAGACATTGAACTTGTTTCGTGTGCCATTTTAAGCCCGAGATGCCTGCTTTCAACAGATTTGTCAGTTCGGTTTGGGATCCACCCTACTGAAGGAAGTTCAAGAGACTCTTTAATCATGTCACAGTGTCTTTTACTTCCTGTCCGGTTGAAAATTACTCCTGCTATATTCACTTCAGGGTCAAAGGTGGCAAATCCCTTTGCTACTGCGTTGACGCTTCTCGACGATCCTTTTGCATCTATTACAAGTATAACAGGTGCCTTCAGTATCTTTGAGACATGGGCAGTACTTCCTGTGTCTGCGCCGTCAAGTCCGTCATAAAAACCCATTACACCTTCGATAACAGCTATGTCAGCTCCTTTGCTGGCATTTAAAAAAGTTTCCCTGACTCCGTTTTCACCCATCATATACGGGTCAAGGTTTCTCGAGTACCTTTTGCAGATTGCCGTGTGGTGCGACGGGTCTATAAAATCAGGGCCCACCTTGAACGGCTGTACCTTAAGCCCTCTTTTGCAGAGGGCAGACATAAGTGCGCTTGCAATCGTTGTTTTTCCACATCCGCTGTGTGTCCCTGCTATAATTATTGTCGGAATCATCTGAGTGCCTTTTAATAATTGTCTGTTTTTTTCAAAATTCTATCTGTTATGTATGATGTTAGTTATCAAATTCAATTATGTGATTTATTTGTCTTAACTAAATGTAATATGGTTAAGAAGACCAAAGTTAAATAGTAATAACTTAAATAATTTTTATGTTGGTGTCGTTAATCCAACTCAAATTTTGTCTTAACAGTATTAAAAAAGGAGATTCTTGCAAATGCATATAATGGAAGGTTTTTTGCCATCACCTTGGTGGCAGATATGGTGGATTCTGGCATTACCGTGCCTTATTTACGGTTTTTATAAGTTAAGAAAAATTCTTGCTGAAAACCGTGAATACTTGCCCCTTTTAGGGGTTGCCGGCGGGTTTATATTTGTCCTGTCGTCGCTGAAGCTTCCGTCGGTTACAGGGAGCTGTTCACACCCGACCGGAACTGCTTTGTCAGCAATTTCATTCGGACCGTGGGTGACTTCTGTAATCGGTGCAATAGTGCTTTTGTTCCAGGCTCTGTTTTTAGCACATGGTGGTATTACAACACTTGGCGCAAATGCAATGTCAATGGCGATTGTCGGTCCCTTTGTAGGTTACTGGGTTTACAAGGGCCTTTACAAGTTAAACGTCAACTTCTTTGTGAATGTTTTTATAGCAGCTTTTCTTTGTGACCTGGTAACGTACTGCGTCACTTCATTTGAGCTTGCAATTGCATTCCCTGCAGCAGCCGGAGGATTCGTGGCTTCTTTCTGCGCATTTTTGGGAATATACGCAGTTACGCAGGTACCGCTTGCTATCATTGAAGGTCTTGTATTCGTTCTGATATTCAAGTACATCATTATTCTTAAGCCTGAACTTTTCCTGAAGCTCCATGTGTATTCAGAGGAAAAGATGAAGGAACTGCAGGGGGAAATTGAAGAATGAAATATAAAATCGAGATCCTCACTTTGGTAGCTGTGATTATTTTCATAGCTATGTTTGCCTATCTGAACGCCCAGATGAGTGCAGAAGGAGTAGAAGGCTGGGCAGGTTCAGATGACGTCGGATCAGAGATGATTGAGTCACTTGGCTATCATCCGTGGATTGATAACTCTGACTACACGTTTGTTCCCCCGTCAGGTGAAATAGAGTCATGTCTTTTTGCGCTTCAGGCAGCATTCGGAGGCCTTCTTATAGGATACGTATTTGGGGCATGGGGAGCTGAAAGAAGACTTAAGAAAAACTCCAACTAATTTTTTTTAGCAAATGTATTATGAGTTTCTTGAGGATGTTGCACAGACAAACAGGTTGCGTGACGTTCATCCTGTTATTAAAATAATTCTCGGACTCGGCTGTATTCTTATAGCAGTGTCGTCACAAAGCATTATAGCTCCATTGTTCATTGTTTTTACAATAAGTTTTGCCACGATATTTCTTGCCGGAATAGATGTTGGTCTCTACAGAAAACTTCTTATGATTCCTGTAGGTTTTGCTGTAATAGGCGTTCTTGTAATATTGTTTATGAGAAACAGCGGAGATACTGTTTTCAGCTATCCTCTGTTTGGCAGTATTGTTCTGACAGTATCAACAGGAAGCATTAACGAGAGTCTTCTGATATTGTCGCGTGTTTTTGCCGGAATGTGTTCACTCTTTTTTATTTCGCTTACAACTCCTGTAACTGAAACTTTCCAGCTTGCGGCAAAATGCCATATTCCTAATGAGCTTATTGATCTTTCAATGCTTATATACAGGTTTATTTTTGTTTTCATCGAGCAGGCTGAACAGATATACAATGCGCAGGTTATGAGGCTTGGGTACGGAAATCTTAAGGAAGGAATAGACTGCTTTGGTATGATGTCGGGAGCACTGTTTATAAATACGTGGGATGCAGGAGAGAATCTGCTGAGAGCCATGGATTCAAGGTGTTATGACGGGAAATTCGCGCTTCTTGATGATGACGTTAAATTTTCGTATTCCTCGTTTGTGTGCGTTATAATATACCTTATAGTTGTAATTGCCATAGCTGTTGCAACGTCAGGCTATACTGTTTTTGGAGTGAACTGATTTATGAATAGTCCCATAATTGAATTAAAAGGCGTCAGCTACAAATATTCCCGTGGACCCAAAGCGCTTGATAATGTAAGTTTCAGCGTGAATAAAGGTGAGAAAGTAGCCCTTGTCGGGCCGAACGGAGCCGGAAAGTCCACTCTTTTGCTGATGCTAAACGGCATGTTGAAACCTGGTTCCGGAGAGATTTTATTCAACGGCGAGCCGGTATGCTACGACAGAAAAAATCTCCGTGAACTGAGACAAAGAGTGGGTTTCGTCTTTCAGAACCCTGATACCCAGATAATTGCGCCGACAGTCTTTCAGGACGTGGCATTCGGCCCTGTCAACCTTGGGATGCCGGGTGATGAGGTTAAAAAAGCCGTCAGCGATTCTCTTTTAAGTGTCGGGCTGAAAGACTTTGAGAGGCGCCCTCCGCAACAGTTAAGCGGCGGTGAAAAAAAGCGTGTTGCGATGGCCGGCATACTTGCGATGAACCCGGACGTCCTGGTATTCGACGAACCTACGAGTGCTCTTGACCCGGCGGGCTCCGAGGACATTATGGAGCTTCTGGACGAGATGCACATCGAAGGCCGGACAATTATAATCTCAACCCATGATGTTGAACTCGCATACCCGTGGGCTGACAGGATTATTCTCATGCAAAGTGGTGCAGTTATTTCAATGGGGGCTCCGGGAGAGGTCTTCAAAGACAAAAAACTTATTAAATCCGCAAAACTGTCAATGCCTATTCTTCTTGAGCTTTACGAAGGCCTTGTCGAGAGAGGAATGCCGCAGTCTGAAAATCTGCCAAAGTCTGTCCTTGATTTTATACATGCCTTAACGGTAAACGGCTATGCAGGAGAAAAGACAGCAAAGGAGGACTGTGGAGTTATTTATCTTCTTAATTCCGACAAAATTGACACCGGAGACATAAAACCCATGATATCCGGATACGGCATTTCGGCTGTAGGGGCAATGGGTTCAGGGGCAAAGATGATGGCCGGTATAGAAAATATAGATCTTGACTTTACGTACGGTGTTATTGACAAGTGTCTCCTGAAGTCCATAAATCATAAAAATTCAATGATAATAACTTCAGGAGGAATGGTTAAGAGAGTTCATGAAAGAATTGCTGAATTCAACAGGGAAAGTCTGATGGGAATCTCGCTTGTTGATTGCGAAGTACCCCGGGAATAAAATAGTATAATATTTTTTTTGGCGTCTAGTATCTGCCGGCTATAAGCACATAAAGACTGCTTTTAGGTTCAGGCGGGCTTTCTGCCGAACCCGTGGAAATTCTTTCGTTTTCGTATCCAAGGTCTTCACATACCGAGACCTTTATACCATCTTTACCTGATTCCGTAAATTTTTTGCACAGTCTTTTTGTATCAAAATCCGGGTCGGCTATAAGAAATACGATGTGTCCTCTTTCAATCTCTTCTTCAGCATTCTTCATTGCTTCTTCGTGGTCTTTTCCGTGAGCATTCACGACAACCGCTTTTGTTAGGGAAATCCTCAGTTTTGCAAATGCATACTGCATTGAGGATATGCCTGTGACAATTTCACCTTTGAGATACCCCAGGCCTGCAAGCATCGGGTCTCCCGTGGAAAGCACTACGGCATTTTCAGGGAGTGTTTTAAGGCCTTTATAATCTGTTATCTCGTGGACCTCACATTTTGGACCTATATATTTCCTGCAGATATCTATTGCCCTTCCCGAGCCGTATATGAGATTTGCATTACGGATGTTTTCTATGGCCTCTTCCGTGAGAAGTCCGGGCCCGCACCCTGCACCAATAATTTTCATCCCGAATCACCAATTATATGACCTTCACGGTTTACAATAACCACTCTTATATATGGCTTTTCTTTTTTGTATCTGTGGAGGACCTTCTGTGACAGCATGTCCCATTCCGGGGACATGCTGAGTTCTTCCACTGTCCTGTAATCAGTACCTTTCAGGATGTTGGGGTCGATGAACTTGATGATGAGGGCAGGCAGACCGCAGATAATTATTTCTTTTGACTCTGACGCTGCATCTATTCCTTTCTGTATGTATTTGCCTACTAGTACTGTCTCATAGTCAGGAAAGAGAAGTCTTGAAACTCTCAGGCCGACACGTCCTGTTGTTATAACGATAAGGTCATGCCCTTTTATTCTCTCTGCAACCGATTCCGTCAGGTGGTCGTCCCACGGTTCGACAAGACCTGTTGACCCGAGAACCGATATTCCCCCAAGTATTCCTATTTTCGGGTTGAGTGTCTTTTGTGCGGTCTCTTTTCCTTTTGGAATGGTAAGGGTAACCGTTACTCCTTTCAGGCCTGTATCTGCCACTGCTTCCCTGACAGATGAAACAATGCAGTCCATCGCGGTTTTGCTTATTGCAGGTGAACCCTTCTTGTATCTAGGAGTGTCCCTGTCAAGCCTTCCTATCCCTTCTCCGGCATTTATTTTTATGCCGCAGTCTGAAGGACTTGCTTTTGCACAGAAAAGAATACCTGAGGTGATATCGTTTTTATAGTCGCCCGAGTACTTGAGGCTTTTGCCTGTCCCGTTTCTTCCCTGTGCCTCTACACTGAAGGAAAGACTGCACGGCAGGGTTATCATAACCGAGTCTACCGGATCTTTCAGTGACAATACTGCCGCCCTGCATGCCGCGGCGGCTGTTGTCCCTGTTGTAAATCCCCTTTTAAGCACTTCACCTTTTGAGGTCAGGACTCCCAGACCTCTTCTTACAAGTTCAAGACTTTCCGGGTTTTTGCATGCTTTTTCCCATTCTTCCGGGTATTTATATCCGGTTACAGGATCTGTTACCATATCATGCGGATTTTTTTTCGATGTACATTGTTATGATTTCGTTCAGTGCAGCGACTGCAGGGGGCGTTCCTCCTCTTGTCCCCCGGTTTGATATTGAAGGGACGTCCTTTGTCCTGAGAAGCTCTTTTGACTCTTTTGCATTGACAAACCCTACGGCGCTTCCTATAATAAGTGCGGGTTTAATACCTTCATCTATCATTTTGCAGACAGATATCAGTGCGGAAGGTGCGTTTCCTATAACGATAATGGACCCGTTAAGCCTCTCCTTTAACGCGATGAACCCGGCCGAGCTTCTGGTGATTCCCTTCTCTGACGAGATGCCGGAACCGAAGTCAAGTGCACACAAAACTTCACTTTCATGCTCTTTTTTCCTTATTCCGGTCTGCACCATTCTTATGTCGGCTATTATCGGAGCTTTGTTTTCAAGGGCTTTCAGTCCTGCTTTTATGGGGTCGTTTTTGAACTCCATCAGGTCAGCCATTATAAAATCCCCGACGGATATGGCGCACCTTTGTCTTATCCTGTCTTCAGGTGTTTTGTTTCCGATGATGCTTCTGGCTATACCCCTGCTTGTCGAGGAGATTTTGTAACCTTCTTTTGTGTCTGCTCCCGGATCAATATACGTATTTTCTTTCATAG
The DNA here is from genome assembly GCF_017875315.1 of Methanomicrobium sp. W14. Lineage (NCBI taxonomy): Archaea > Methanobacteriati > Methanobacteriota > Methanomicrobia > Methanomicrobiales > Methanomicrobiaceae > Methanomicrobium > Methanomicrobium sp. W14. Next base: position 649,112 of record NZ_JAGGMM010000001.1, on the reverse strand, counting down.
CCCCTCGGTGTTATAATTCCTTTTCTTTCTCCTATATTCATGAAGCGTGACTTGGCTCCTCCGATTATAACAACAGAGTGCATGTCAACGTAACTGTTGTTATTAAAAAGTCCTTTCAGAGTGATGTAGGTGGTCTCTTCACCCTCCCTGCATGCGTTTTTGACAACAGCAACCGGCGTTTCCTCTTTTTTGTATTTCAGAGCTATTGAAAGTGCTATCGAGAGGTTGTCGGGTCTGCCGCGGCTTTTCGGGTTGTAGAGAACGACTGGGATATCCATCTGAAAAGCCAGTTCAAGCCTTTTTTCTATAACTTCAAGAGGTGTCAGAAGGTCTGACAGTGATATCGTGACATAGTCGCCGGAAAGCGGTGAGCCGACCCTTGACGCCGCTGCGGTTGCAGCAGTTACGCCAGGTACAACTTCAAATTCAATGTCAGTCCCGTCATGCTCAAGCACCTCGAGTACGATTCCCGCCATGCCGTAGATGCCGGGGTCCCCGCCACTTACCATCGATATGACATGCTCCTTTGCAATCTCAATGCATTTTCTGGCCCTTTCAACTTCCTTTCCCATTGAGCTCCAGATTACTTCTTTGCCTTCAAGCCTGTCTTTTATGAGATTCAGGTAGAAGTCGTTTCCTATAATATATTCTGATTCCTCTACCGCTTCAATGGCTCTTTTTGTAAGATATGGGATGCTTCCCGGACCTGTGCCTACAATGTATAATTTACCTTTACCTGACGATTGCAACTGTAACCCTCCCGAAGATATGTTTTTTCATAACTATTTCCTTTCTTTTTGATAATGCAAGTGCGGCCGACTCGGCTACACTGTTGAGGCCGATTTTGTCCGATGCCCTTGAGGGCGATTCCGGCTTTTCCGCATTTATGATATCATCATCAAGAAAAACAAGAGTACCTCCGGTTTTCCCGATTGCTGATATAAGACCTTTTTCGTCCTCCTTTAGCTTTGTAGTTGTATAGGCGAATATCTCGTCCTGCTTTACACCGGAAATTTCAAAAGCCCTGTTTAGTGCTTCAAGGACTTCACTTTCTGTGACTCCTCTTCTGCACCCGACACCTGCTATGTATTCTCCTTTTCTTAAAAGAACGGAGACTGACGGTTCAACTAGGGCTATTGCCGGACCTGTAAGCACATATTTTGGAATCGTCCCTTTCAGGACTGCCGCATTTACTTCACGTGTTGAGTCTTTGTTCAGGACTTGCCTACCTATATTTTCAGCAACAGATTCCACAGACATAAGCCCCCTGGTCTCGGTCGCCGTTGTGATAACAGGTATAATCCCAAGTTCTGACATCTCTTTTGCAAGTTCGTTTCCGCCGTGGTGACCGCCCAGGATTGGGACTGCAAACTTCAGGTCAGGGCTTACGACGACAACACACGGGTCTGTCCATTTATCCTTAAGGAGTCCTGAAATTCCCCTGACTGCTATTCCTGCAGACATAACAGCTACAATTTTTTTGTATTTCCCGAATGCCTCTATAAAGACTTCCTTTTTGTAGGGGAGATAATCTGCATTAATAGAGCCTGCAAGGTTCTTCGAATCTTCGCTGAACTGTTTTAGAGAGATTACAACTGTTTCCTTCATTTCTTCATTTGTAAAGGTATGAGTTTACGTAACCGGAATTAACCGCGTCAACAACGTTCCCGATTATTATTAGGGCCGTCTTTTCTATGCCTGCCACACGTGCCTTTTCCGCGACGTCAGAGACAGTGCCTTTTATTACTTTCTGGTCAGGCCATGTCGCCCTGTATACGACTGCGGCAGGAGTATCGGGAGGGCACTCGACTTTTTCAAAAATTTCCTCCATATGCTCGGTACCCAGGAAGATAACCATAGTCTGGCCGAGCCTTGACATCTCGGTTATCTGGTCGGATTTAAGTGTCGTCCCGGCAGGTCTTGTCACAATTACGGATTCGGATACTCCACGCAGTGTCAGCTGAGTTTCAAGCGCCGCTGCTGCACCGAACATTGACGAAACACCAGGAACTCTCTCAGTTCTAATGCCGTCCTTTTCAAGAAGCGCTACCTGTTCGATTATAGCACCGTAAAGTGAAGGGTCGCCTGAATGAAGCCTTACTACGGTTTTTCCTGATTTTGCCGCATCAGCCATTATCTTTGTCATCACTTCAAGCTTCATTCCCCAGCTGTCGTATTTCTCCTCTGCCGGGCATTCATCGACAAGAGCAGGATTTACAAGAGAGCCGGCATAAATAAGAACATCGGCTTTGTCAAGCAGCTTTTTTCCTTTTACGGTTATAAGTTCCGGGTCTCCGCAGCCGGCACCGACAATATATACAGTATACATTTTTCACTTCCTTGCAAACATTACGCTGAAATATGCACTTTTTTCAGGGATTTTCTCATTTCTGTAAATTTTCTGATCTTTCATAAATATTTTTTCTGCAAGAACAAATTCCCTGAAACCTTCCGTTTTGAGGGACTCAATGACTTTTCGCGGCTCTTTGACTTTCAGAAAAATCCTGGAGCTCTCGGGAGACCCGTCTGTTATGAATATGCCACCGTTGACACTGACACCGGCAGCGGATGCAAAAGATGTGATTGAACTTATACCGGGCACTGTTCCGTATTCAACCGACGGGTACTTCTCATCGATTATTCCGCAGAGTCTCCCGAATGTTCCGTAAAAATTCGGGTCACCTAATATGCAGAATACGGCAAGCCCTTTTTCTGCAACCGGGGCTATCAGATCAGCATTTTTGTGCATGCATTCCCTGATATACCCTTCATCAGATGTCATTGGAAAAGACAAGACCACAGGGTCTTTTCTGTAGGGTGAGATTATATCTTTTGCAACGTTTCCGGGAACAAATACCTGATCAGCATCTTTAATCAGTTTCACGGCCTTTACTGTCAGAAGCTCCGGGTCTCCGGGTCCGATTCCCACTGCGATTAGCATTTATTCTGTCACGCTCCCGACGATTATATAAACGGGGTTTATAGGTTTTAGCATAATATCTCCTGTAAGTTCATATGAGCGTGATACCTGCAGATAAACTACCTCACTGAATATTCCGAGTTCCTTCATTTTCCGGACAGTCTTTTCAACAGTTCCTAAAAGAACTGCGTTCACAACGATTTTTTTGTGGACACGTGTTGACAAAATATCCAGGATACCCTCTATACCGGTTGATCCTCCAAGGAATGCTGAATCAAGGTAATCAATGTTTTCTAAAATATCCGTTGCTTTCCCGTGCAAAATCTCGATATTTGTCTGTCCTGATTTTTTTATTTCATTTTGTGCATATTCCACTGCTTCTTCTCTTTTGTCTATACTGAAAACTTTTCTGCATATCCTGGAAGCAGCTATTGAAACTTTTCCGGTGCCGCATCCGATATCGGCGATGATGTCGCTTTCGCTTAAATCAAGCTTGAAAAGCGATACGGCCATAACTTCATCCTGCGTGGGACCGCCTTTTAGACCCATAGTCATACCTGAATATATTAGGTTAACTTTAATTCCTTATGATATATGATTGAATTGATTATTACATTTAGGCAAAATAAAAAGATTACAGGTATTAATCTGTAAATTTTTTAAGTTAGTAAAGGTTAAAGTGCGAATCGGCCAAATAAATAAATAATGATTAAAGTTCGTAGAGAGGTATGCGGTTATTGTGGTGCATGCGTTTCGGTATGCCCTGAAAAAGCAATAGAACTTATTGATGCGTACCTTTCAGTTGATAACAACATCTGCAGACACTGCAAGATTTGTGTGAGGGTCTGTCCTCTTGGTGCACTGGAGGAGGTTTCAGATGAAGAGTGAGTATGATGTTCTGGTGATTGGCGGAGGACCAGGGGGTGCTCTTGCGGCGAAAACCTGTGCGGAGGAAGGTCTCTCTGTATGTATTGTCGAAAAGAGGCCTGCAATAGGAGCACCTGTGCGTTGCGCCGAAGGTATCGGCGAGGACCTTATAGGAGAATTTTTTGACGAGCTTAACCCGAAATGGATCTCAGCAAAAATAAATGGTGCAAAGATAATAGCACCTGACGGGAACTGTTTTTATCTCAACCCCGAGATGGCCGGAAACGAAGTAGGGTATGTTCTTGACAGAAAATTCTTTGACCGTGACCTTGTATGGCAGGCTGTAGAAGCAGGTGCCGAGTGCTACGTTAAGGCAAGAGCAGTTGAAGCTATAATGGAGGACGGCGCCGTAAAAGGTGCTATAATAGAATATTTCGGGGAAAGAAAGGAAATTCGTGCAAAAGTGGTGATTGCAGCAGACGGTGTGGAGTCAAAGTTTGCCTGCTACTGCGGTGTTGATACGACTGTTCCTTTGAGAGAGATTGAGACATGTGCACAGTACCTGATGACTGATATCGACATTGAACCAGGGGTTACCGTCTTTTACGTAGGCCGCGAGATAAGCCCCGAGGGTTATATCTGGATATTCCCGAAAGGGGACAGGACGGCGAATGTCGGTATAGGTATCTCGGGTACGGAGTCAAAGGACGGCAGCAGGGCAAAAGATTATCTTGATAAATTTGTCAGTAAAAACTTCCCCGAAGGAAAGACAATAGAACTTATTGTAGGCGGAGTTTCTGTATGCGAGCCTCTTGAATGCACTGTTGCCGATAATCTTATAATAATCGGAGATGCCGCACGTTTGAGTGACCCTCTTACTGGAGGAGGAATTTACAATGCGATGTACACAGGCCGCCTTGCGGGTCAGGTTGCGTCTGAGTGCATTGCATCCACAGACTGCAGCAAAGAAGCGCTTATGAAATATGATACCATCTGGCGTTCCTCCAGACTCGGGAAAGCCCTTGAAAGAAACTACCAGATTAAGGAAATATTTGTAAAACTGTCTGACAAACAGCTTAACTCAATTCTGGACTCGGTAAGCAATCTTGTAATGAAGGAGTTTTCGACTCTTACACTGATTAAAGAGATAATCAAGCTGAATCCAAGACTTATAAAAGAGCTTTCAGGGCTGAAAAAGTATTTTGAATGAATACTTTTGATATCCTGATTTTTAAAATATATTTTTATTGCCTGGTTGTTTCGGATTTTTAAGCTGGTTGTTCAGTGTCTTCAGGCATTCTTCTTCGGCATCTTTCTTCGTAAAAACTATTATTTTGTCGTTTGGCTTTATTTTTATTGTACCGCTCGGGATTATTATCTCCTTGCCCGTCCTTTTGATTGCGATGAAAACAAAGTCTTTCACGTCAAGCTCCTTTATCTCGTGGTCGACGAAAGGAGCATTTTCATCCACTGTTATTTCAAAGATTGCACCGCCCGGTATCATTGCAAGCTGCTGCATATCCGGATTTTCAGACCAGTAATAAAGCCTGGTTGCAACAAGTTCATCAGGGTTCTCACTTATTCTTACCCCGACTTCCTTAAATAAATCCGAATGCTCTATCTGGTTGACAATAGAGACCAGATTTTTGACGTTGAGACGTTTTGCAAGCCAGCATGTCATAAGATTTACGGCATCATCGCTTGTAGTCGTAACAAGTGCATCAGCCCTGTCTATACCTGCATCTTCAAGTATTGATCTCTCGGTTGAGTTTCCTGTTATCGCCATGACGTCATAGTGTTCGAGTATTTCATTGCATCGGGATTCATCTTTGTCGATTACGACGACGCTGTCACCGTGTTCGGCAGCAATTGCAGCAAGATTCCTTCCGATTCCTCCTAAACCTATGATGATAATATACATTTTAATCACGTATCAAACACAGCTATACATATAATTTATGAAATGCAATAATACTTTTAAGTGATATGTGGAATTGATGAAGCCGGAAAAGGTTCTGTTTTTGGTCCTATGGTAATTGGGGGTGTATCCGGATCTTCTTTGGCTGATTTTGAAGAAAAAGGTTTTATGGACTCAAAAAAACTGACTCCTTCAAAACGTGAGGCAATGTACGATGATATAGTCTCTTCATTTCAGGCGACTTCAGTTGTTATTGAAGCGCATGAAATCGACGATTATCGCATGCACCTTTCTATGAACATAATTGTTGCAAAGGCACATGCGCGTGCAATAGATAACCTCGGTCCCGATACGGCATATGTGGACGCATGTGATGTGAATGAGAAGCGTTACGGGGCATGTGTTCATGAGTATCTCAAAAGACCCTTAACAGTAATCTCTGAGCATAAGGCTGACGATAGATATGCAGTTGTCGGTGCCGCGTCGATTGTTGCAAAGGTTACACGTGACAGGCTTATTGAAAGGCTGTCTGAGGAGTATGGAGATATCGGAAGCGGTTATCCTTCTGATCCAAAAACAATAGGATATTTAAGGGATTATATTGAAAAATCCGGAGAATGTCCTGTTTTCTGCCGCAAAAGCTGGAAAACTGCTCTAAATATGAAAAAAAATATACAGCAGAAAAGTATTCTGGAATATTATTAATCCTTCTTTTAACCTGCCGTGTACCCGTTTTTTTTGCATCTGCACAAATTAAATCTCGTCATTTTTTGGTATATATATCTTTTAATGCCGGCAGGGTATGAGAGATAATTCTATAGAGAAATTTCATCTTTGGTGCAGGCGATATTATTAGTCAGATGGAATTGCTTTTAGTGGTGCTTTTTTGTGTGGCACTATATATTTTAATAGCAGGCTATATTAAGGCAAATAATCTCTGGGAAGATTATGTGACATTTTACGGGCCGATTCTTGCTCTTAAAACCGATAACGTCAGATTTTTTGACAGGTTCATTCCATATTCACGTTTTTTCAGGGTTTATGGAACTGCTGGAGCTCTAATGGTGGTTGTGGTCTCGGTTATAATGTCGCTGATGCTTATACTGACACTTCAGAGATCAATTGCATCGCCGCCTTCGCCTACAGGGATATATGAACCGCAGAACATACTGGCAATACCTGGAATTAATGAATTCCTGCCTTTGTCTTTTGCTGTACTGTTTGCATTTGTGATGACTCTTGTAGTGCACGAGGGTGGTCATGGGATTCTTGCAAGGGTCGAGGGTATGAAAGTCAAAAGTACAGGACTTTTATTTTTTGTTGTACCCATAGGTGCTTTTGTTGAACCTGATGAAGAGGACGTGGAAAGTGCAAAGCCAATGTCAAAGATAAGAATGTTTGGTGCGGGTATTACCAACAATATTCTTGTGGCTTTTTTGAGTTTTATTATTCTTGTAGGTATGATGAGTTTTGCAGTGCCTTCTGATACTCCGTATTTAAAAGGTGTATATCAGGACTACCCTGCACAGAATGCAGGGATACCTGCAAACTCGGTTATTGTTGCAATAAACGGAATCCACATAGATTCAAGAAGTCAGCTTACCGACATTCTGAACAAAACAAGTCCCGGGGACACTGTTACTCTTACGATAAATAAGAATAGTCAGCTTAAGGATTATACAGTTATTCTGGATGAATGGCCGGAAGAGCTCGGACAAAAAAGTTCAGGATTTATGGGTGTATATTATTATGATGCGACCTCTGTAAAAAATGTCTATGATAAGATTATAAAAAGCCCTCTCGGGCCGCTTCTTTTAGTATATGTTCCTATAAATGCGGTTATGGAAGACGACAGCCTCGGTCTTGGAATTCTGGCGTTTGATTCTCCTGATTCCGTGGCATGGCAGGTTCCCTTCATCGGGTTCTGGACTGTCGTTCAGGTATTTTTCTGGATGTTCTGGCTCAATTTTGCTGTTGCGACATTTAATGCACTTCCTTTTGTCCCCCTTGACGGAGGATACATTATGCAGGAAGGTGTAAAAAAATTTTTTGAAAAGAGAAACCTTCCCGGAAAATACGCAAACCTTGTGGTCGCTGCTATAAGCTGGTTTATGATACTTGTTGTAATCTCAATTCTTGTTGTGCCGTATCTGTCTATGGTATGAAAAATCCTGAAATTTTTTTTCGTTAATTTTTACTTTTGCCTGAAACTTTGTTCTCTTTAAGACCTGCTGGTGATTGTAAAACAAAATTTACATGTGATGTTTCAGCAAAAGTTCCACAATTTAAGAATTTTGTATGGGGGGGTATTTTTAGATGTCCTAAAACAAGCATGATCCGGGTTTTTTTGGAGTTGTCGGAATCTGAAAATATGCGCATTGCAAGGTGAGAAATATATATTCTAAAAAAAATAATTAATTAAAATTGTTTTTTTAAACGGCAAATTTATCAACAATTTTATATTTATTTATATATTATACAAGCATTGTAAAGCTTTTATCTGAAACAAACTTATAAAAACAATTATTTTATTTGGATGTTCAATAATGGAAAAGAACTTTGAATAATTTAAGGTTCTGACTATTTTGAATTTAATTTGTGCAAAAATGGCTGATTTAAATAGTTTTAATTTGTATGAATTTCTTGTTGCAAATATTAATCCCGGCAATCAATATCTCATAAAAAATAAAATATATTCCATTAAATAGTTTTTTAACTCTGTGAGGAATTATTCTTTTGATAATCTATCATGCAACAGTTTAAGCGTTTGCAAAAATTGTGCTGTAAAATCTGATTGAAAAAGTAAAAACCGCATCTCAATGTAATTGCAAAAACAGAATTGACAAAACAGAATATAAAATTCCTGTCTGAAGTCACAGGAATTTTATCTTTCAATTTATATGCGGCATAATTTAAAAAATAGGAAGTGAAAGAAATGAAAACTGACGGGCGTAGCGTCGGGGTGCATCACATCGATGCAGAAAGAAAGGACCTGCTTCAGAATCTTGCAAAAGAAAACGGAACACCGATTTTTGTTGTAGATCATGAGCAGATTAGGCAAAATTACAGGGAATTCAAAGAGCGCCTGCCGGATGTTCAGATATATTATGCAGTAAAGGCAAATTCAAATCCTGAAATTGTAAAAACGCTGTATGAACTGGGTTGCAGTTTTGACGTTGCCTCAATGCCTGAATTCATGATAGTCTATGAAAACATAAAGCACTTGCCGGAAAATGAGCAGCTGGACTGGATTTATGATAAGATAATTTATGCAAACACCATAAAACCTGCCGAAACGCTTCAGGCGCTTGATCATTACCAGCCTCTTGTCACATTTGACAATATTGAGGAGCTGAAAAAGATTAAGAAATATGCACCACATGCGGGCCTTGTTCTTCGTTTAAGGGTTCCGAATACAGGATCAATGGTGGAGCTGTCCTCGAAATTCGGTGTAGACCCGTGCGATGCAGCAGACCTTATTGTCACGGCTTTTGAAATGGGGCTTGTAGTTGAGGGACTCAGTTTCCATGTAGGGAGCCAGTGCACAAATTTTGAAAACTACATTCAGGCACTTGAAATTTCTGCAAATATCCTGGCTGAAGTAGAATCAAGAACCGGTGAAAAAATTAATCTGCTGGATATCGGAGGCGGGTTCCCGGTAAAATATCATCCCGGTGTAAAGTCCATAAAAGACCTTTCAAAGCAGCTTAATGAAGAGTTTGAACGCATTCTGCCTTCAGGCATCCAGATTATGGCAGAACCGGGAAGATTCCTTGTGGCGAATGCCTGCACTGTCGTTGCAAAAATTGTAGGAAAGGCGTTTAGGGATGGAAAACCCTGCTATTACATAAACGATGGTGTATATCATACTTATTCAGGACAGGTCTTTGATCACTGCACCTATCCCGTATGCTCTTTCAAGGAGGGAGAGCCGCAGATCTCGGCTGTTTTTGGCCCGACGTGTGATGCATTCGATACAATTACCCTATCTGCCGAACTTCCGCCTCTCGAAATCGGAGACCTGGTATACTCTGAAAATATCGGGGCCTATTCTCATGCCTCATCTACGTATTTCAATGGTTTTCCTCCTGCAAAGGTTGTTCATATCAATAAATAAGTACCCTCTGTGAACAAGGTCAACAATTTTTTTAGCCTGGACAAAAATCCGGGTCATCCTGTTTATGTTAAAGGAATAGGGATATCCGGTTTTTATTTTTTGAAATAATAAGGAAATGTTTATTGCCGTTGAACGCGACGATTCAAAAAACAAAAGGTTGTGGGTTTATGGATATTGTTAAAATACCAAAGATGGAAGTTGAGGAGTATAACAGACTTATTCAGGACGGATATGTATGCAGGATTGCCTTTCAGGGGGAGAAATATCCTTATCTGGCGCCCTTTTTATACGTTTTTGACGGCAAATTCCTTTATTTCCTTTCTACGAAATATGGAAGAAAAAATGATCTTTACAGGCTGAATCCGCATGTTTCTGTTGAAATTGAGCGTTATTCCGGTGATCTGTCCTGTTATAATTTTGTGACTCTTCAGGGGTACCTTATCCAGGAGAATGACGCCATAACAAAAAAACGTATAAGAAAAGAATTTATCAATATGATCAGGGATAAAAATCTTTCCCAGAATATTCTTGCAGCACTTGGTCATGAGCCGTCAGAACCCTTGGAATCTATTGCAACAGAAGAGAGATCAAATATCTGGAAGCTTACCGGAGTTACTGATATAGTAGCCCTGAAAAACAAATAATTCTATAATTATTTTAGATTTTGTATTGCGCATTACGGCCTGCAAAAAGTAAATATATATTAAATCTATATTCTCTGGATAACGGGGGCGTCTATTGATGGAAAAGATGATTGCAGACCTGAAAGACCTGAACTGGGAAACAAAGGTGGAAAAGAGCATAAAACCGGTTTTTGTAATGTTTTACAGTGACAGCTGTTCGCACTGCCGTAATATGATGCCTTTTTTTGAAAAAATGTCAGAAGAGTATCGTGATGTCGTAATCTTCGGCAGACTGGACGTTGATAAAAATGTCTGGATAAGAGAACGTTATGGAATAATGTCAACGCCTACATTTAAGTTTTACTGCAGGGGAAAACCTGTTGCGGATATTGTAGGTGAAGTATACCCCGCAATGCTTAGGAAGATGGTAGATGACATGATTGAGAACGGGCATGAGTGCGCTGAAAAGTCATCTGCTATTGATTATGAAATAACAGGCTATGCATGAAATCCGGCTGGTGGCGACTCGTATCTTTTTTTACCGTGAATTTTAAACGTAATATAAGCTGTAAATTTACAGGATGATACAAATTATGACAGAATCCAGATTGGTGTATAATTCAGATGCAGATGATCTAGAGAGAAAAATTTGCTATAAATTCAGGAACAGAAACCTTCTTTTAAGGGCTTTAACCCGCCATGCATACGCAAAAGAGAACAGCCTGAAAGATTCCGATTATATGGATGCATATGCGACTCTTGGTGATGCCGTTATAGATGTTGTTGCAATCTCGTACCTGATAAATGAAGGAGAACATGAGAAGGGAGTAATTTCGGCAAAAAAAGCGGATCTTGTGAATATGAGCAGCCTTCGCAGTCTTGCCGAGTCTATGGAGCTTGAAAAATATGTTCTTTGGGGTAAAGGAGAACAGAGACAGCATATCTGGACCTCGGGGCGTGTACTCGCCGAATGTGTGGAATCAATTTCAGGTGCCTTATATATCGACGGCGGAATTGATTCAGTCCGTGAATTTCTTGAGGGCACAGGATTTTTTTCAGTGAAAAAATATTAGTCCCAAAAAAAGCTTATTTTGCAGGTACGCCGTTTTATTTCTGTTTAAAACCGGATTTTAATAATGTTGAGCTTTTTTTATTTTTTTACGTATCTGATTTTTAGAGGGTCTAATCAGGGCATATAAAATTTAAGTTCAGTTTTTTTCCAAAAACTCTTTTGAATATTTTTGCGTCTTCCTCCAGCGACCACCGTTCTATATTGCATTCACTTTTAGACTCTAGGTTAAGTGAATAGTCATCGCCTAAATCTGAAAAATACGCCTTTTCAACTCTTCCGTCATGGCTTCTTTCCATATGTTCAGCCATCCTCAAAAAAAGAGACAGAATAATAACGGCATTCTGGTCGTGTTCATTAAGCCTGCTGAATACAGGACTGTCCTTTTTAGGCATCTTTTTCCTGTGATACTTTGTGATAAGACCGATTATCTCAACCTCATTTTCGTTGAAACCTAGAAGGGGAGCATTTGTGATGACATAATACGAATGGTTCTGGTGCTGTGAAAAGGAAATAAACTGACCGATATCGTGCAGGTATGCTGCGTACCTGAGTATCTCCTTTTCCTTGTCACCAAAGCTGTGAAAGCCGGTCTCTTTTCCCGAATCAAACAGGCCCAGTGACAGGCGGATTACGTTTTTGGCATGAGTTTCATCTATTCTGCACGACTTTCCTAGCTGCTGTACACTTCTTTCTCTTACAGGCATCTGCTCTGCATGCGGAAACCCGGGAAGTTTGGAAAGGTAGTCAAAAAGCATTCCGTCTCTTAAGCTCCTGTCAGAAATTTTAATCTCTTTTATGCCTGCCTCGTTGAGAATAGTGTACAGGATTATGGCTCCTGCAACGATTATATCGGCACGTTCAGGGTTAATTCCGGGAATATTCTTTCTTTCGTCAAGATTTTTTTTGCACAGGTATTCGATGAGATAATGCAGTTCATCAAGCGTGAGATAGTCACTGCCTGAACTGTTTTTTGACTGGATTACATGATTTTTTATATCTGCAAGCGCCTGAATAGTTCCTGAACTGCCTATTGCTCCTGAAAGTTCAAATTTTTTGATATTCTTTGATACATAAACAATTTTACTGAGGATGTGTCTTTTGATCTGTTCATACCGGGCGGCTGATACCGTTCCCTGGTAATTTTCCGTGAAAAATTTGTTTGTAGTTCTTATTGCGCCAAGTTTGAGGCTTTCAAGAAGATAATAATTGAACTGGTCCCCTATTATTATTTCAGTGCTGCCGCCGCCGATGTCGATGAAAAAGTACTTCCCGTTTCCTATATGTACCCCGCTAGAAACCCCAAGGTAGATTAAACGTGCCTCTTCAGTTCCTGAGATAACCTCTATTGGGAGGCCGGCCCCGGTTTTAATTTTTTGCAGGAGCAAATCCTTGTTGAGAGCTTCTCTTGTTGCAGATGTCGCTACTGAAATAATCTCATCTGCACCAAAACTTTTTGAAGTCTCGCAAAATTGTCTGCATACAAGAACAGCCCTTTCTATTGCTGAGTTGTCAAGGTATCTGTGGCTGAATTCACCCTGTCCAAGCCTTACGGTCTCTTTCTGCCTTCTTAAAATGGAATAGGAATAGTTTGGATTCAGGCGTACTACCAGAAGTCTTGCTGAATTGGTACCAAGGTCTATGAAAGCTACTACTTTTTCTTTTAGGCCTTCTGCCAATCCACACTCACCTCTCGTTTGAAAATTTTTTCGAACAGATCGCTTTTTTTAAGTGCAGCTACTTCCTCAGGCAGAAACCTCTTTGGCGACAAGTAGTATATATTGATTTTATTATCTTCTGTTTTTATTTTGATATCCTTTATCAGGGAGAGATGCGTTCTGTCAAGTCCGTCTGCAATTCTTAGGATTGAAGCAAGGATATCTACTGTTTTTTTGTCATTTTCGCTGAGGTTATTGTATATTTTGTGATTATCGGACGGAAGTGCCTTCCTGTGATACCTTGCTATATTTGCGATTATGTATTTGTCATTGTCATTTACATGTGCAATGTCCGTTTTTAGAATAAATCTGGCTGAAAATTTATGATGCTCCTTTGATGAAAGCAAAAGTCCGGTATCATGGAGCATTGAGGCATATATAAGAAGGTCTTTTTCATGTTCACCTAAGTTGTGCAGGGGCTTTAATTCATCAAAAAGTCTCTCTGAAAGGTATGTAACGTGAAGAGGGTGCCTTAGATCTGCTGAGTTGTCATATAATAAATCTATAATTCTGTCTTTTTGGTTATTTTTCATAAGTTTTGTTCATCTCCGGCGTGCCTGATTATGTCCAGGGGTTTTCCCTCCCTGTAAATTCTTGCAAAAGCATCAGGAAGATTATTCTGATAAATTCCCTTTACTGCTTTTTCTATGTCATAGGGAATTCTAACATGGTAAAGTGAAAACGGTTTGACCGTCAGAAGAGCATAGCAGGCTCGTGGGTCACCGTCTTCAGGACGTCCGACACTTCCTGTATTTATAAACCATTTCCCATTGATTTCCTTTGCAAAAGGCAGATGAGTATGCCCGGATACAATTATGTCAGCCCCTGTTTCCTTGAGGAATTCTTCCAGTCTTGGAACAGGTGTGTCTTCATCGATATATTCCTTAATCGATTCAGGGCTTCCATGAGTAATATACAGTGATTTATCTTCAATACTGAGCCTTATGTACCTTGGCAGGGACTTCAGGTATCTCCTGCTGTCACCGGAAAGATTTTTGTATGCCCATGACATGGCGAGCTGTTTGTATCTGTTCCTGTTTTTCCTCTTCTTTTTTTTGGATTTCTGATTTAAGACTGATATATCGTAATTTCCTATGACACTGATGGCATGCTCTTTTCTAAGACAGGATACAACATCTTCTGGAAAGGCACCGTATCCGACAAAGTCTCCAGTATTTATAATGATTCCGGCCCCTCTTTCCCTGGCATCCGCAAGTACGGCTTTGAGTGCGGGAAGATTCGCATGGATGTCACCTATAAGGGCAATCTTAACATTTTCAATCTTTCCAGAGGATGCAATATAGTTTTCAGAAATCTGGAGAGGAATCGATATGGTTTTTCTTACGGACTCCCATTCGTTGTTTTTCTTTAATTCATCCCAGTACTCCGTAAATTCATCATACAGTGATTTCCTTTTAAGAATTCTGTCTTCTCTTAAGTGCTCTATGCCGGGGATTATCACATTGCAGAAGTCCATATTTCCGAAGAAAGCCAGGACTCTTCTTTTCTCCTGTTCAAGAAACTGCGTCAGAAATTCAGACCATACATCGCAGTCATGTATTTCTCCCAGGAGGTCCTGCAGCCTTTTTACGGACTTTATATGGTCTTTCATATCGTTGTCATACAGATCTGAGAAAGCTTCCATTGTGTATCTCAGCCTTTTCGCAGCGATCCGCATCTCGTGGTGCATCCTTTTGTTTTCAGGATCACTGACATACCTTTCGTACCAGAACAGACCCTCCATTTTCATTGAAATCCCATAGAATGCCTTTTCAAAAGCGTAGGGTGAATGGATGTCAATATTTTCAATTTTTGATCTGACAATTATTTTCTGGAGTTTTTCAGCCATTTCATCGACTATTCCTGACGATTCAAGGGTCTCCGTTTCTTTGATGACGTACGGCTGCAGTGATTTTCTGTCCTGTTTCAGCCTGAGTTTAAGGCACTCCAGACCGGGCAGAAGCGGATTTGTTACGGGGAAATATACAGGAGGTTCGTTTTTATCACTTAATGCAGGAGATTTTGTGTTTTTCTTAAATACATTTGACAGGTATGTTATAATTCTCTGGAAAAAGCCGGTCTTCTCTTTTTCTGCTGCCTCTTCAGGTTCTGCAGCTACGATAACAGTAGTTTCACTGGTGTTTTTGACAGTGTCAACCGGAGATTCGGGGGCAAACAGGGATTTCTGAACAGGAAAGTCCCTTTCTGAAATTCCGTCAATGTATTTATTCAGGAAATCTATTTGAACGTCCTTGTCCCTTGCCTCCCCTAACGCTTTTGTAAGGGAACGGATCTTTTTTTTCCAGGTTTTCAGGCTTTTGCCGTCGAAGCATTCGCTGTACAGCGGAAGGGCCGCACGGATTCTTCTTGTGGCAACCCTGCACCTGTGAACATATTCAATGTCAGATGATGCTTTAACGCCGTCAGTCTCGGCGCTTAGTGCGTTTAAAAGCGGAAGGATAGTCTGTGCAGCATAAAGGCAGTAACCAGGGTCACCTCCTGCATTATCTTCAGCTTTCATTTTTTATCTCCTGGATTTTAGATTTTATTTCGTTTTCAATAGTTGAAAGTGTCTGAATTCTTGCATTGTATTTGTTGTTTCCAAGGACTATGTTCCAGGGGCATTTCTCTGTACTGGTAAGCCTTACCATATCCGATACTGCCAGTTCGTATTTGTCCCACTTTGACCTGTTGCGCCAGTCTTCTTCGGTAATTTTCCACTGCTTGTAAGGGTTGTTCTGGCGTTCACGAAACCTTCTGAGTTGCTCGTCTTTATCGATGTGCATCCAGAATTTTATGACAACAGCCCCCCATTCCAAAAGCTGCTCTTCAAGCTCATTGATCTCATGGTATGCCCTCTGCCATTCATAGTCAGAGCACAGTTCTTCAACTCTTTCAACGAGGACCCTGCCGTACCAGCTCCTGTCAAAAATTCTTATCATTCCCGGTATCGGGAGTTCCTTATAAAACCTCCACAGGTAATTGTACTTAAGTTCAGCGTCGCTGGGTGCGGATATGGGTATTATCCTGTATCCTCTGGGATTGAGGTATTCAGTAAACCTGACAATAGCTCCGCCTTTTCCCGATGCATCCCATCCTTCGAAAAGTAATATCAGTGGAATTCTTTTTTTGTACAGTTCGGCCTGAAGTTTTTGGATCTCTTTTCCGTGCTTCTTTTTTAATTTTAAATAATCATCTCTGTTAAGGGGATTGTCCGGCTCTGCATCAGGAAGCGTGAATCTTTCAGGAGCGGGGATATATTTAAGGCGGGCAAACTGGCTGTCTGAAGTTTTTCTTGCTGAAAGAAAGTCTTCAGCATACTTAATCAGCAGTCTGTATGTCTTTATTACGGCAAAATTTGGGTCATCCGATTCGATAATGTTCCACGGAGCGAAATCATAGTCTGTCTCATTCAGGATGTCGTCGATATAAGGGTAGTATTTGTCATAGTCGTCATTCGGGTTCCAGTCGGTGTTTTTGATGTAATACTTCAGGCACGGATCGTCATCCGGATTTTTGAATCTTTTTTTCTGCTCATGCTTTGAGATATGCAGGAATAATTTTATGATAAGATAACCGTCGTCATAAAGCTGCCTTTCAAATATGCCGGAATAATTTATCGACACCCTGCATTTCCTTGAAATCCTTATGTCTTCATGCAGAATCCTGCTGTACCAGCTTCTGTCAAAAATGACAATATTGCCTTTAGACGGAATTCTTTTCCAGAACCTCCAGAACAAAGGCATAGACTTTTCGGCAGTGCCCGGGTCTCCGATGTGATAAAGAGTGTAACCTCTGGGATCAAATGAGCGGATGACTTTATTGCATACTTTTGCGATTCCTGCTGCGTCCCATCCCTCAAAAACTATAATCACAGGTATTTTCGAATTTCTGAGTTCACGCTGAAGTTCTCCCAGTCTTAACTTAAGGGAGTCAATCTCTTCATTGTAATCATGCTTTGAAATTTTTAGATCAGGATTCACATTTTTGAGCATATTGTTTTCACTTATTCCCGGCTGACATTTAATGAAAAGATGGGATATAATATAAATACTTCCTGTAAAGACATAAAACGAAAATCAGGGATGATTTTCGTTCCATTCTCCCCGGTGTTCTATCATCCATTTCTGTGAATCACACGGCTTGTCATCATTTCTGTTTACACGTACATATGTACCGTCTGAAAGAAGCATTCTTGAGTTTACGTTATCCGCGAAATGAATATTTAAAATTTTAATAAGGTCTTTTTTGATGTTATTATCTTTTACAGGGACCAGTATCTCTACTCTTCTGTTCAGGTTTCTGGGCATCATATCGGCGCTTCCGGTAAGAAGAACAGGGTCGCCGTTGTTGCCAAACATATACAGTCTGGTATGTTCAAGGAAACGTCCTACTATTGAAGTACATTTTATGTTATCACTTACGCCGGGAATTCCCGGGCGCAGGGAGCATATGCCTCTTACCTGAAGATCTACTTTGACACCGTTCTGCGAGGCATCGTATAATGCCTTTATAACATACGGGTCAACAAGCTGGTTCATCTTTAGTGCAATATACCCGTTGCCGTTTATGTTCTGGTTATTTATTTCATTTTGAATGTAACCAATAATTTCTTCTCTCATCGTGCCTGTTTTCCCAAAGGAGACCAGCAGGGAGTCATATTTTATTTTTCCGGAATGCCCTGTCAGAGCGTTGAAAAGGTCGGCTGCATCACATCCTATTGCACTGTCGCAGGTCATTATGCCAAAATCCGTATAGACTCTTGCAGTGATGGGATTATAGTTTCCTGTCCCGAAATGAACGTAAGTGGTCATCCCTTCTTTTTCGCGCCTGACAATCATACAGAGTTTCGCGTGGACTTTTATTCCGACAATTCCGTAGACTACATGAACACCGGACTGTTCAAGTTTTTTTGCCCATTCAATATTGTTTTCCTCGTCAAAGCGTGCTTTCAGTTCTACCATGACGGATACCTGTTTTCCGTTCTCCCTTGCCCTCATAAGGTATTTTACAACCGGGGAATTTTTGCCTACCCTGTATAGGGTCTGCTTTATCGCAATAACATCGGGGTCATCTGCTGCCTGTTTAAGCAGGTTAATTACCGGGTTGAAACTGTCATAAGGATGATAAAAAAGAATGTCCCCGTTTTTTATAGTCTGGAAAATATCTTTATTTTCATCTTCAAAACCGCACGGGTAAAAAGGAAGATAAGGTTTGTCCTTTAGATCCGGTCTGTCAATGTCCATAAACTCCATCAGGTCGGACTTTTTTAGCGGGTCGTCGTTTGTATATACATCAGTGCTTGAGAGTGAGAGTTTTTGTGCAAGGATTATTCTCACCCATTTGGGCATTGATCTGTTTACTTCAAGGCGTGTAGGAAGGCCGGTTCTTCTGAGGCCGACACTTTCCTCTATAGCAGTCAAAAGGTCAGATGCCTCATCCTCTTCTATTTCGATGTCAGCATCCCTTGTTACAACAAAAGGGTAGCAGTTTACGACATCCATTCCGGGGAATAGCAGATCGACGTTCGATGCTATCAAATCCTCAATGAATACAAAATTGAATTCTTTTCCGTTTTTGTCAAGGCCATGACAGTGCACGTTTTCGGGCGGAACCTGTATCAGTCGTCTGAATGCATCTCTTGGGACTTTAACTCTTGAAAAGATCATTCCGGCATCAGGATCATTTATGATAACAGCAAGATTCAGGCTTAAATTTGAAATGAAAGGGAATGGTCTTCCAACATCAAAAGACATGGGCGTTAGTGCCGGGAATACCTCTTTTTCAAAATATTCTCTCATGCAGTTTTTCTGTTTTTTTGAAAGGTCCTTGTATTTGTGAATGTTTATCTTCTCTTCAGAGAGCAGTTCTACAAGAGTGTCACGCCACAAAGTATCGGCCTCACGAATCTGAAGCTTTACCTCCTTTCTTATCTCTGTTAACTGTTCCGTAGGAGTAAGACCGTCCGGGGGGGATTCCAGAACACCTCCTTTTATCTGTCTTCTGAGCCCGGATACACGTATCATCATGAATTCATCCAGGTTACTTGAAAAAATTGACAAAAATTTTATCCTTTCAAGCAAAGGATGGTTTTCGTTTTTTGCCTCTTCCAGAACTCTGAGATTGAATTCAATCCAGGATAATTCTCTGTTTATAAAGAGTTTGTTGTCACCGGAATCTTCTGTGGGCATAGTTATCTACCTTTTATTTTAAAACAAAATTAATTTATTTCAATATTTTTGCCTTTAATCATGTAGTATATCTTTTCACCCATAAGGCATGCATGGTCTCCCATTCTTTCGAGGTATCGTGATGCCATTACGTACTCTATACATGCGGATATGTTCTTGTTGTCTTCCATCATGTAGGTGATGCTCTCCCGGAATATTGTCTTTTGAAGGTTGTCAATATCCTCTTCGCGTTTGGAGAAGGTGCATATAATATCTGCATCATTGTTCTCAAATGCATTGACGCAGTCAGAAAGCATTGAAACGACACATTCAGCCATATGGCAGATTGAATTCATTATTCCCAGATGTGACAGTTGCGGCAGGAGATCAACGAAATTCGTTATTTCTTTAGCGTTTCTTCCTACCCTGTAGAAAGATGTGTTCATCTGGCTTATGCAGGTAATCGTCCTGAGGTCATCGGCTACAGGCTGGAATAGAGACAAAATTCTCATTATTTCGTCATCTATTTTTTTGTTGTAGTCATGAAGTTTTCTTTTTCTTGAGTATACGTCTTCTGCGAGTTTGTCGTCGAGTGTATTCAAAGCCTTAAGGGAATCGGAGAACATGTGTATTGAAAAGTGCCCCATCTCCACAGTAAGCGTTTTTAGTGAATCAATCTCCTCATGAAATTTTTCAGACATTTTTTGCCTCCTTTTTTTATCCGAATCTGCCTGTAATGTAATTGTTTGTAAGTTCCTCATCCGGTGACGAGAATATCTTTTCAGTATCCCCAAATTCAATGAGCTCTCCGAGATACATGAACCCGGTATAGTCGCTGACTCTTGACGCCTGTTGCATGCTGTGGGTAACGATTATGACTGTGTACTCTTTTTTCAGTTTGTCTATCAGGGATTCTATTTTGGCTGTTGCTATGGGGTCCAGTGCCGAACACGGTTCATCCATCAGGATCACTTCGGGTTCCACGGCAAGGGTTCTTGCGATGCATAGTCTTTGCTGCTGCCCTCCTGAAAGTCCCATCGCAGAGTCGTTCAGCCTGTCATGGACTTCTTTCCACAATGCTGCCCTTTCAAGGGATTTTTCCACGATTTCATCAAGGGTTTTGCGATCCTTTATTCCGTGGACACGCGGGCCGTATGCAATATTGTCATATATGGTCTTTGGGAAAGGATTCGGGTGCTGAAAAACCATCCCTATCTTCTTTCTCATATTTACAACGTCCACCCCTGAAGAGTAGAGATTTTCTTTGTGGTACAGAATCTCTCCTGTTATTTTGCAGTCGTCAACAAGGTCGTTCATCCTGTTGAAACAGCGGAGAAGAGTTGATTTTCCGCATCCCGAAGGGCCTATAAGGGCTGTGACCCTGTTTTTGTAAATCTTTATGTTAACCTCATTCAGGGCTTTTTTTTCGCCGTAATAAAGATCTAAATTCTTTGTTTCAAGTATCGTTTCTGCATCGACCATTTTTGTCACCACTTTATAGATTTCTGATAATGATTTCTTAGAGCAATTGCAATGAGGTATATTATCACTACGAACCCGACAAGAACAAGCGCCGTTCCGTACTGGTTTGTCCTGGCCCCCGGAATATTGGTTGAAAGAATGTACAGGTGATAAGGCAGCGCCATAACGGGATCAAATTCGGATGAAGGCAGATATTTTGTGGAGAATACAACTGCCGTAAACATAATCGGTGCAGTCTCTCCTGCCGCTCTTCCTATTGAAAGAATTGTTCCTGTTATTATTCCCGGAAACGCGGGAGGAAGAACAACTTTTCTTATTGTCTGCCATTTTGTCGCCCCTAAAGCAAGGCTTCCGTGCCTGACTGACTGGGGTACGCTCTTAAGGGCTTCCTCTGTAGTCCTGATTATGGTAGGAAGAATCATAAGTCCCAGAGTAATCTGTCCTACAAGAAGGCATACTCCGAGGTTCAGGTAAATTACGAGGAAGGCAAAGCCGAACAGACCGAAAACAATTGAGGGAGTCCCGTTTAATAGGTCGACACCCGAACGTATTATTGCGGTAAGTCTGCTCTCCTTTGTATACTCGACAAGATATACGGCCGCACCTACACCAACCGGAAGGGCAAAGATGATTGATCCTGCAACAAGGTACAGTGTGCCTACAATTGCAGGGAATATTCCGCCTTCTCTTCCAAGGTCTCTGGGTGACTGTGTTAAAAATTCCCATGACAATGCCGGCAGGCCTTTTGAGACTATGTCGTAAAGTATTATTGCAAGAACCAGGAGGACGACTGCAATAGACAGGTAAAGCAAAATGAAAGCTATTTTTTGTGAAGCTGACGGACTCAGCCTGTTATGAAGAATATATGCTGCAGCAACCACCGCACAGTATGCAATAGCGGTAGATATCCCGAACAGCAGTATAACGAGAATTACGGAAACAACAAAAAATACAGACTGAATCTGATTTTTATTTATATTTACATTTGACAGACATTTTTTCAGAATGTTATGTTTTTTTGTGTTTGTTCCTGAAGAAGAGCTGTTCAGTTTTTTCAGGATATTTCTGGCGCCTATATTTACTATAAGGGTTATAGCAAGCAGAAGGACCGCAACGCCGAAGAGGGCGTAATAATGTTCGCTGTTTACAGCGACTTCACCCATTTCGATACCAAGTGTCCCGGCAAGTGTTCTTACAGGCGACAGGATATTTGTTATCGGGTCAGGTATAATTCCTGCATTACCTGTGACCATGAGCACCGCCATCGTCTCTCCTATGGCCCTTCCCATACCAAGGATCACCGCTGCCGTTATACCTGAAATTGAAGCAGGAATCAGGACTTTGCTTATTGTCTGCCAGTGTGTTGCGCCAAGGCCCAGTGAACCGTGCTTGTATGATGAAGGAACGGCGCTGATGGCATCCTCGGAAACACTGATTATTGTAGGCAGAGCCATAACTCCCAGAAGAATTGACCCCGCGAGCCAGCACTCTCCAGAAGGGACGTCAAAAGTAATTCTTATCCAGTTCGTAAGGACGACAAGCCCGAAGAAGCCGTAAACAACCGACGGAATTCCTGCGAGAAGCTCAATTACAGGTTTGGCAATCTTTTTAACTTTCAATGGAGCGATTTCGGACAAATATACGGCGCTCCCTATCCCGAGCGGCGTTGCAATAACCATCGCACCGATTGTCACAAGAATCGTTCCGACCCATAAAGGCATTGTCCCGTAACTGGGATTAGACCCCGTTGGATTCCATACTCCCCCAAACAAAAATTCGAATAGGTTAATAGTATGGAATGCAGGAACAGCATCCTTTAACAGAAACACCAGAATAAAAAAGACAGTTAAAACTGCAAAAATTGCGGTTATAAAAAGCACTGCCCTTATTGAGGTTTCAGATAAATTTTTGAACCGGCCTGTTCCGCCATATGTACCTGCAGACCTTATTATACTGCTCATTTTTTTCAAAATCCTAAATAAAAAATGCCGTGAAATTTTCAGATAATTTCATTAAATGGAATTTTTATGGCTTATAAAAAGGTGCCATAAAAAAATGGTGTTTGAATATTATCTTTTAGTAATCTTCCGGCACTTTTTAATAACATGTTCTTACTCAGTCAGACATTGCACCATCCGGTGCCGGTTTAGGCTACTGTCACGTAACCTTCTTTCGTTACAATTGCCTGTCCTTTTGATCCAAGAATGAAGTCAATGTAATCTTTTGCAAGACCTGTCGCTTCACCGTTTGTGAACATGTTCAGACCTCTTGCAATCGGATAGGTACCGTTTAACACGTTGTCAATGTTAGCTTTTATAATCGTTCCGTCTTCGTTAATGTTCAGGGCTTTAACGGAACCATCAAGGTATCCCATACTGAGGTAACCTATGGCACCCGGTGTCTGTGCAACTGTCTGTGCAACTGCACCGTTTGAATTCTTTTCAAGCATTGTTGAGACGAAGTCATCTTCACCCATTATTTTTTCGGAGAAGAACTCTCTTGTTCCTGACGAGCTGTCACGGCCGACTACTACTATAGTCATGTCGTCGCCGCCGAGTTCTTTCCAGTTGGTTATTTCACCGGTGTAGATCTTTTTGATAGAATCCAATGTAATGTCAGACACAGTGTTACCCGGGTATACCACAAGTGCTATTCCGTCCCTTGCAATTACGTGCCGGACAAGGTTTGGATAAAGCTTTTTTTCCGAATCTTTCAGTTCGCGTGATGCCATACCGATATCAGCTGTGCCTTCTCCGACAGCCTGAACACCAACGCTTGAACCTCCGCCTGATACCTGAACGTCAACATTCTGGTTCTCACTCATGTACTCTTCAGCTGAGGCCTGTGCAATAGGCAGAACTGTTGTGGAGCCTGTGACTGTCAGCGTACCTGACACAGCGTTTGTTGCGCCTGTTGTAGAAGAAGGTGTTGCTGATGAACTGCCTTCCCCGGTGCATCCACATATAAACACTGCAAAAACCACGACTGCTGCCAGTGCAACAGTAGTCAGACCAAATTTCTTTCCTGAATTCATTGGTTTTAATTCACCACTATAAAAATTGTAAAGTGCATATAAATGAATTCCCGAAATAAAATACATGGATTACGACTATATATATCCGGATATGATTAAAATATCTTTTATATGTTAAACTATAGAAACCATTACATATGGATATTCGAAAAGTTCAGATGAGCGGCGGATCGTCATATATAGTGTCTCTGCCGAAAAACTGGGTTAAAAAGAGCAAAATAGAAAAAAATGACCCTGTAGGTCTTATAATTCAGGATGACGGAACACTTCTTATAACCCCGAATACAAGTGGTGACCAGATTCAGAAAATATGGGAATGCGAGGTCAGTGCCTCAACTGACAGGACATTCTTCCTAAGGTGCATGATAGGAGCTTATATCTCCGGTTATACCTCTATGAAAATATGGGCCCATGGCAGGCTTCCTTCCTTTGCAATGGAGGTTATACGTGAGTTTACCAATATGGCAATCGGGCAGGAGGTTGTTGAAGAGACAGAGAACACTGTTGTCATAAAAGATCTTCTTAATCCGTCCGAGATGCCTCTTTCTAATACAATTTCAAGGATGTCGGTAATTGTAATTAAAATGCACCAGGACGCTCTTCTGGCCCTTAAGGAAAATGACATTGTACTTTCCGAAAATGTAATATCAAGGGACAATGATGTCGACAGACTTCACTGGCTTATAGGAAGGCAGGCAAATCTTATCCTGAATGACGTAAATCTTTCACGTAAGATGGGAATTTCTGCAGATGACGCAGTGCATTTCTTCCTTACAAGTAGAATTATAGAGCGTGTGGGAGATCACGCGAGTAAAATTGCAAAAAATGTAAAAAGACTGTCTGATAAAAAGATACCCACGGAGATTGTGGCAAATATTGAGGATGTAAGCTCAAACTCATTAAAGATATTCCATTCTGCTATGGAGGCATTTTTTAACGCTGATATAATAAGAGCGAACCAGACCATTATCGATTCAAAATATATTGAAGAGCACTGCAAAAAATTAAATGCCTGCTCTATGGACTTTGAGACGTCTGTTGCCATAAATGTCGTAAATATTTCCGACAGCATAAAGAGGGTTGCCGATTATTCCGAAGACATCTGTGAAAATGTCATAAATGCCGTTGTAGGTATAAATAATAAAATGTAATTACTGATTGTGAATCAATATATTTACTGATAATTTTTTATTCAGGGTACTAAAAAAAGCAGTTACGGCTTTTTAAAAATTTTTGCTAATAATAATATTCTGGTTTTTGGACGCTTTTATCTGGCATTACCACAGTATTTGTCTCTTTCGTATGTCTCAGCAGAGGAGTAAGCATCATATTCCCGCATATTTATTATGTGCCTGTAATTGTTGTCTTCCTTAGGATTAAACAAAAAACCGCTGAAAAAGAACTTTTACTGACAAAACATTCAATAGACACTGACCCTGAAGAAATTTATTTCACTGATGATTCTGGTTCTATATATTATGCAAATAACGCTGTTTGCAGGTCTCTTGGGTATACCAATGAAAAAATGCTGGATCTGAGTCTGCATCATGGCAGGACATAAACGATATAATAAACAGGGTAATCCGGAATGACATTTTTAACAAAATCAGGTTTACTCCGGATATCCCATGGATTGAGGTTTATGCTGACTCTATGCTAAACAAAGTCATTTATAATATTTTTGAAAACTCGCTTCGTCATGGCAAAAATACAACGGAAATAAGGATCTCTTTTTCTCTGAAGGAAAACTGTGGAGTTATGTTTATAGAAGACAACGGGGAAGGTGTTGCCGATAATATGAAAAAGGCTGTTTTTGAAAAAGGAGGTGGATCAAATGCGGGTCTTGGACTTTACTTTACAAAGAAGATTCTTGATATTACCGGTATTACCATAGAGGAGACCGGAAAATATCACGTTGGGGCAGTATTTGAAATATCTGTCCCAAACAGGTACTGGAGAACCAGATGCTGATTTTTTTGAACATAATCAGATGTTCTGGTGAACTTCGTCAAGACTGTAAATCTGTTTATACCCGGAAGTTTTGTAAATATCCAGAATTTTTACAAGTTTGTCAATCTCTATTGGACAATACTTCGTGAGTTCGCATGAAATATTCACGTGTCTTTTTTCGAAATCAATAAACGGAAATTTGTTCATTCTGCTGTTGTGCGTATGTCCGTGAACAATCCACCCTTTATAATTTTCAGGGGCCTTTTTCGGATCGTGGATGAAAAAAAAGGAATAACCTTTGTATCTGAGTTCATAATTGTCGTAAACACTGCATTTTACAGTGTCATGATTTCCCTTTACAAATATTATATTCCCGTTGAGTCTGTCAAGGCATTTCTGTGCGGATTTACTTTCCTGGCCGTATGTGAGGTCTCCGGTAAATATCACGCTGTCTTTATTTCCTATCGTATTGTTCCAGTTTGAAATCAGAACATTGTCCATTGTTTTAGTGTCGTTTTTTATGAACGGGCGTGCGGCAGAACTTATTATTCCAGTGTGGCCGAGGTGGAGGTCAGAGCAGAGATATATTTTGCTTTTGTTTTCTTCTTCTTTTTTCTTATCAGAATTTACTTCTGCATGATATCCTTTTAATATCCTGTATTTTTCAAAGGCTTTTTTCCTGGCTGCGTCATCTTTTGGTCTCAGCCATTCTTTGCACGGGATGCTGAAAGTTTTGTAGACATTTTTATCTACGCGAATATCTATAAAAAGAACATCAAAATGAAGGCAGAGGATACGTGGTGAGTACAGCGGACGGTGATAACCTGCGAAGACTGTTTTTGACAAAATTTTTGAAAAGAGTTCGTTTTTCCCTCCGGTCACACTCCACAGGTTTTTAAATTCGGCAATGCCTTTACTTTCCGCCGCGGGAATGTCATAGTAATTTTTGGAATTTATCATTACATGACTCTCCTTAAGTCCTGATATGGCAATCTGTTTTATTAATGCTTTTGCGATATCGGAATTTTCGTTCAGCGGTTCGACGGAGAAATAAAGCCTGGATATATTATTTGACCTGTTCTTTCTCCACCCGCATGAATTAAAAGAGAGGTAATCGATGCTGTCAAATGAATTTTCAACAGCTTTTAAAAAAGTCTTCAGCCTGTCTTTGTCGGGGAGTGTTATATCAGACAGCTCAATTTCGGTATGTGAAGGAAATTTAAAGTACGGTGCAGCTGATTTGATCTCTTCAATTCTGTCGCTGAATTTTTCAAGTGCCGGTGAAAGGTTCAGGGACAGTGTGACGTTATACTGCAAAAATTAATATCTCCCAAGGTTTTCGAGTTCTTCCCTGATTACAGTCCTTATGTCTTCAGGGTCTATTCCGTGTTTCTCTTTTTTTAAGAGTTTATTCATTGTCCTTATTCCTTCACTTACCGAATTTCCGTATTTTAACGTAATTTCTATTGCGTCTTCCTGAACCCTTACAACTTTAGACATGTTACATTGTGAAACATACCGGCAGTTATATGTTACTATATGTAACGACCATAATCGGGGGATGTTTCAAAATGTAACATCCTATCCTGCATATGCGAGTCTGACAACATTTACTTATGAAATTTTTAGTTTCAGAATCCTAATGTATTGCTATATCCTGCAATCCGGTAAAAGGTATGCCAGGTGAGAGTCAAATTTTGACTTTGGTAATAACAGGAATATACAGTTAGTTTTTCAAAATCAAATCAGATTTCAATAAAAAAGAAATATTTTCATGAGTTTTGCCGGCAAAACACTGTTTATTATGTTTCAGTGTCTTCTTCTTTATTCCCGTTCTCAACTGGTGTTGTCGGGTCCTCAAGTCCTTTAATCTTTTTCTCGATATCTTTTACATATTCGGATGCATCTCCGATATCTTCTTCTGCAGGAGACTTGCCGAGAATAGAATCGTCAAGTTTTGTCTCTCTCCAGCTCTCATCTGTTAAGTCTTCCTCTTCAGCTCCGAGGAACCTGGCACTCTGTTTTATGAGGCTTGAAATTTCAAACGGGAATATGATTTTTGTAGCCTGACCATCAGACATCTGCTTTAGTGCATCAAGAGACAATACCGTAATCGCTTTTTTGTCAAGAGGCCTTGCCCCTAGTGACAGGATTCTTAATCCCTGCGCTTCACCCTGAGACTGAAGGATTCTTGACTTTCTGTCTCCTTCGGCACGAAGTATTTTGCTCTGCCTGTCCCCTTCGGCTTCAAGTATCATGGACTGCCTTTTTCCTTCTGCCGTAAGAATCGCGGATCTCTTTTCACCGTCAGCCCTTAGTATTGCAGCACGCCTCTCCCTTTCAGCAGCGGTCTGTTCAGTCATTGCCTGTTTAACCGCACCTACAGGGTCGACCTCTTTAATTTCTACTCTTTCAACTTTGACTCCCCACTGGTCGGTTTCCCTGTCGAGAATATCCCTCAGCTTGTTGTTTATGACTTCCCTGTTGTACAGGATTTCATCAAGCTCCATATCACCGATGATGCCCCTTAAGCTTGTCTGTGCGAGGGCAACTGTTGCCATGCGGTAATTGGAGACCTCAAAATAGGATT
Source organism: Methanomicrobium sp. W14 (assembly GCF_017875315.1). Lineage (NCBI taxonomy): Archaea > Methanobacteriati > Methanobacteriota > Methanomicrobia > Methanomicrobiales > Methanomicrobiaceae > Methanomicrobium > Methanomicrobium sp. W14. The sequence continues at coordinate 620,654 of NZ_JAGGMM010000001.1, read as the reverse complement.
TTTCAGGATCAATAATTTTTACGTAGACAATTGCATCAACATTTGTTGGTGAGTTGTCTTTTGTTATTACTTCCTGCCTGGGCACGTCCATAACCTGTGTCCTCAGGTCAATTTTTTTGATCTCTGTGATGAACGGAATAACCCACCTGAAGCCCGGGTTAAGTCTTCCTATGTACTGACCAAGTCTTATCTGAAGAGCCTGCTCATAAGGCTGAATTATTACAACACCTTTTGCAAATATAAGGACAATCGCAAGTACAAGAATTATTGTAACCACGGTATTGTCCATTCCTAAAAGAACCATTATTTATGCCTCCTCAACAATTACATGAACTCCTTTTGAAGCAATTACCCTGACTTTTTTCCCCTTTCCAATGGTATTTTCAGAAGATTTTGCACTCCATTCAACATTATCAATTTCAACTTTGCCGCTGATATTGTCAGGTTCAATTTTTTTGGTTGCAATTCCTGTTTTTCCTACAAGAGAGTCCCTGCTTGTGGTATATGGAACACTGCTTTCTGCAGTAATTCTGCTGTAGATAAAAACTGATGCCCCTGCAGAGAAAAGCGCGGTTATTATACCTATCAGAATTATCCACGTAGAACTGAATATTTCCGGAAACAAAAGAGAAATTGCACCGAGAATAATCAGTGTCGTTCCTGGAACCGCAAGAAAAAAACCGGGATTAAAAGCTTCTGCCAGAAGAAGAATGACCCCAATTACTATAAGGGCCCATCCTATGGCAATTACTTCAGATACCATTTGTAGAATATATTGTTTTGATTTTATATAGATATATATGATTATAGAATTACCTTAATTATAAGGTTTTATCTTTCAAGACAGGCTATTCTTGATCCTTTTGGTATACTGATATTTTCTGCGACAGGTTCGCACTTGACCATCATAAGATATGCGACGGGGGGAAGATTCATTGTCTTCTTGTATTCGCTTAAAGATTCGTAATTTGCCATACCTTTTGATATAATCAGCGTTGAGGAATTTATTGCATCCCTTACCTGTGCCGGCAGAAGACTGAAATTGATTCCGACCTCGGAGATACCGTCAGTACTTGTATATACATTGTCTGCGATGCGGTCAAGGCCTATTTCAAGTGCGTCTTTTTTAGTGGCATCGTTGATAACAGGTTTTCCTTTTAAAACAACCGTAACATGGCAGTTTCTGCTCTTTAAGTATTCAATCAGTTTTTTGTCAAATACAATTTCCCCGCAGTTGTCGCAGAGATAAACAACATCCTGACAGAGATTTTCTATCTCTGCGGTATCGTCGACATTCAGTCCTTTTTTGAATTCCTCGTAGAAAAAACCTGAAAAATCGTCAGTCACCTTGTGCTCTTTTGAACCGTAGTCAAAAGTGTTTGCGATGACTGATGCAAGGACAATGTCTCTGAATGTTATAAGTTTATCTTCGACTTTGTCAAGTACCTTTTTTGCCTCAAGGTTTGATCTGAACTTTATTTCCCTATAGGGGTCTTCATTTTCAACTATCAGGCAGGCTGTCCTGTGGATCCTGCTTGAAGCTGCAGGAGACGGCATATTCTCAGAAAGAATACCTGTAAGCTGCAGATGGCATTCATCAAGTATTTCTTTTATTTTATCCTCATCACTTGTTGCAATTCTGCATTCATATTCTATTCTTGTAAGAAGGCATTCAAAGCATTTTTCTGTCAGTTTCATGTTATCGTTACCGTGACTGGTACATTTATTTGGGTCTGTTTTCTGTTAGATATACTGGTTTCGGACATTATTATGCAAGAATATCTGAAATTAAAATTTCTTTTTTTAGCCCGTGGAATAAACCGGAAAAAAATATTGGGAAGTAAATCTACAAAAAAAGTATTTAATTTTTCTTTGGCTTTAAATTCTTCAGATGATATAAGCCTTCGACAAAGCTCTCAAATGGATTGTTGCAATGATATACTGTCATTTTAACTCACCTGATAGTTATATTGTTGTTTATTAATATAATACTATTTGATAATAATCAATAATTATAATTATTAATCGTATTAATTAACCAGAGTGATTTCAAAAAAATAATGGGGCCACCGCGATTTGAACGCGGGTCAGAAGACCCCCAGTCTCCTAGGATGGTCCAGGCTACCCTATGGCCCCTTTTATAGGTGTTATATCAGATTGAACGGGATCACATATCTATTTTCTCTTTTTAATCTGGTTTCCTTTGGATTATATGTTAATTTTTTTAAATTCCTCTACATTTTTTGTAAGTTCTTCAAGTTCAGAACATGTGACGTTCATTGTACTGTTAATGTCGTTTACTTCATTCATCAGCTGGTTTACTCTTCTCTGCATCAGGTAGAGAAGAAACAGCAGAAATATGATTACTAATCCAAAGAGAACTATTATGAAGAATTCGGCTCCAAACTGATACATCTACTTTTTCCTCCTGGTAATTGAACGTGCCAGACGATCCAGAAATTTATCATCAGACGCTGATAAGGTGTCGGACTTTTTATATTCGACGCCTGCAAGTTCTGCAGCAATTTTTTTGATTTCAACGGATGCGGGAGAATTGGGGTATTTAACTACGATTGGAATTTTGTATGCGGCAGACCTTCTGACATTCGGGTCATCCGGTATCAGCCCTATAACTTTCACCCCGAGAACCTCCTCTATTTTATGTACGCTTAGTTCTGTCTTCTCGAGAGTTGCCCTGTTAAGTATGGCTCCTTTGATGTGTCCCCCGATAAGTTCGGTCAGAATTTTTGTTTTAAGCGCATCAACCATTGATGAGAGTTCCGGGTTTATAACAAGTATTACTTCGTCGGCAATTGCAAGCGGGATAACGCCGTCCCTGCTTATTCCTGCAGGTGCATCCATAATAAGAACGTCGCACTGGTTTATGATGTCTTTCATCACATCATGCAGGTTCTCGGGGTTAGCGTTTTGAAAACCCTGAAGGGATATTCCGCTCGGAATGACCTTCACGCCGCACGGCCCTTCATATATTGCTTCTGAGACATGTGCTTTTCCTGCAAGCACTTCATGCAGAGTTACCGGAACATTTTCCAGACCCAGTATGATGCTGATATTTGCCATACCCATGTCAGCATCAAGAATATAAGTCTCCTCTCCATAATGAGCAAGCATTGTTCCCAGATTGACAGACAAAGTTGTTTTTCCGGTTCCTCCTTTGCCTGAAGCAATAGTGTAAGTAACTACCATAATTCACTCGGACTGCAAAACTTTAATCTTGATTATCAAATTATTCAATATATATATCATTCGAATTCAAACGACTTATTTTCTTTTAGATATTCAATCTACAATTTCATTAAGATTTTCTGTGTTGCACTATGAAAATATACAATATGTACGTTAATATATATCTAAACTTTTAAAATACTCCGTTATCAAATAACCTTATCTATAATGATTAAAGACTATTTAGCTGGTCAGATAGATAAGCAAACAGTATTAAATCTTAAATCAATGAAAAAAAGGTAATCTTTACAAAATTAATATGGAATGAAAAACATAAGGATTATAGTTGCTTTTGGAGGTTCAATTGGAGATGAGTGAAATTAATCATTTGAATACTAAAGTAGAGAGTTCTGTCGCTGATATAATGGCAGTTGAGGGGGTAATTTCCTGTGCGATAGTTTCAACTGAAGGTCAGATTATAGGAAAGTCTGAAAGCAATTCTGCCTCATCTCCATTTCTTGGCATAACAGGCGCTACAATGTATGCATCTGCAGAAGCTGCATGCAGCACATTTCATGTGAGTGCTCCTGATGATATATTGATGGAAACCAAAAATAAAGACGGTTTAATTATTGTAAAAAGTATAAACCGGAAAAATTTAATCGTCATAATAGCTAATAAGATGGAGAGTATCGCAGAAATCCGTAAAATGATAAATACCATATCCGGCAATTTAGCGGAGGATTTGTAATGTATAAAATTCTTGTAGTCGACGACAGTCCTATGATAGTAGACGTATTTGTGGCCATGCTTGAACGTGGGGGATATGACCCTGTCGCATGCTATAGCGGACCTGAATGTCTTGAAAAATTAAAAGAGTTTACACCTGACCTTATTCTGCTCGACATAATGATGGAGCCTATGGACGGGTGGGAAACTCTGGAAAAAATTAAAACAAATCCTTCCACAAAGGATATACCTGTAATGATGCTCACCGCAAAGCAGCTTACACCTGAAGAGGCGCAGGAATATGGAGCCTACATAGAAGACTATGTGATGAAGCCCACAACACACCGCCAGCTGTATGATGCAATAGAATATATCCTGAAACGCCGGCAGAATATTACGGACGATGTAAAAGAGGCAAAGGGTGCAGGGATAGAAGAACAGATTGTAGAGGAATACGAAAGGCTCAGTAAAAGTGTGGATGTCTCAAAACGCCTGTTCAAGATTCTTGAATCCACGTACAATCTGAATGACGGTGAAATTAAAATCGGGGAGAATATCGCCCATGCAATTAAGAGTATGCAGATGAGCATAAAACTTCAGGAAGAACGCCTTGAGCAGATAAAAAAATCATTTAAGTAAGGTTCTATCCATTAACAGTAACTCAGATAAGATTTAATAAAACTGTATTTAACGGGGATTTTTCAATGTTTGCGCGGATGAGATCTCATTTTTTTTATGTTTTTTTAAAGCTATATTAATGGACAGATATGTTTAAATCATATTAATGCGTTGTAATAATGCTGAATAGATCTAGGAAAAAGGGCCTATAGCTCAGTCAGGCAGAGCGCCTGGCTTTTAACCAGGTGGTCGGGGGTTCAAATCCCCTTGGGCCCGCTTGCCACAAAATTTCAACCAAAATGTGGCGTATTTTGGTATTTTTTCGACGGTGATGCATCTGATCAAAATTTTAACATTAAAAAGGGGCTAAAGATGAGCACCAATTTTTCTGTATTAAATCACGTAATGGTACCTGACCATCAAATCATGAGTGCAGAAGAGATCGATAAATTGCTCTCTTCTTACCAGATCACCCGTGATCAGCTTCCTAAGATTTACCATGATGATCCGGCGGTAAAGGAAGTTGGCGCAAAGATCAATGACGTAATTAGAATTGTTCGCATAAGCCAGACAGCAGGGCGGGCTGAAGCATATAGAATGGTCGTAAAAAGGCCTAAAAAATAAATCTTTACAGTTTAAGGGTGGTCTTACTTGTTAGATCGTAAAACATTGTCCGAAGCATATTTTTCGCGTGCACATGTGGCGCGTCATCAGCTTGACTCTTATAACTATTTTCTGGATTACAATCTTCAGAAAGTTGTTAACGAACAAAGAGTGATTGAGACTGATATTGCACAAAGAGGTAAAGACAACGAGCCTGTATGGGTTGAACTTGGAGATATACGTGTTGAAAAACCGGTTGTACGTGAAGCTGATGGTTCACAGTCCGGACTTTATCCGAGTGAAGCGCGTCTGCGAAACCTTACGTATGCAGCTCCTATCCAGCTTGACATGACACTCGTTCAGGGAGACGAAAAAAATGACCCGGTAACAACAACAATCGGACAGCTTCCGGTAATGGTCGGGTCAAAATCATGCAACCTGTATGGTCTCTCCGATGAAGAAAGAATCGATCACGGTGAAGATTCCCATGACCCGGGCGGTTATTTTATAGTAAACGGCTCGGAGCGTGTATTAATGACGCTTGAGGACCTTGCGTCCAATAAAATAATGACTGAGTTCACCGAGAGGTACAACGAACGTATCTACGTTGCCAAGGTTTTCTCGCAGTTTCGTGGCTACCGTGCACTTGTTATTGTTGAGAGAAACAAAAAGAATCTTCTTGAGGTTTCCTTTCCTTCAGTCGCAGGACACCTGAAATTTGTCGATTTAATGCGTGCGCTTGGTCTCAACGGTGACCATGATATAGTAAATGCAGTCTCGACAGATGAGGATATCCTGACTTTCATGCTCCAGAATCTTGAGGAAAGTGAATGCGACAACACCGAGGAAGGCATTATGTATGTGGGAAAGAAGCTTGCACCAAACCAGACACGTGACTACCAGAAAAAACGTGCTGAATTTGTACTTGACAACTATCTGCTCCCGCATTTAAATGAACTGATGCCGACAGGGATAAAAGAGGAAGACCCCGGATACCAGGCTGCATGTGAGGGAGTACGTCTTGCAAAGGCACATTTCCTTGGAAGGATGGCTGAAGCCTGTTTTGATCTTGTTCTTGACAGAAGGAGAATCGATGATAAGGATCACTACTCCAATAAGCGCCTCAAACTTGCAGGAGACCTTATGGAGGACCTGTTCCGTATATCTCTTAACAGGCTTACAAGGGATGTCAAATACCAGCTTGAACGTGCAAGTATGAGACATCGCGACCTCTCGATCTCAACTGCTGTACGTGCCGATGTTCTGACAGAGCGTCTTCTGCATCCTCTTGCAACCGGAAACTGGGTCGGCGGAAGAACCGGTGTTTCGCAGCTTCTCGACAGAGTTGATCATATGGCTGTTGTGTCTCACCTCAGGCGTGTAATATCACCTCTTTCCCGTTCACAGCCGCATTTTGAGGCCCGTGATCTTCACCCTACACAGTGGGGAAGAATTTGTCCTTCAGAAACACCTGAAGGTCCGAACTGTGGTCTTGTTAAAAACTTTGCACAGATGGTAGAGATATCAAAGGGCGTCAAGGACGAGCAGGCAATAAACAGGATGCTTTACAATCTTGGCGTTGAGGAGCTTAAGAGGGAGGTCTTATGAGCAGCATTCACAAAAAATCCAGGGTTTTTGTTGACGGTGCCCTTATTGGTCTCTGCGATGACCCTGAGGCTCTGGTCAGCAATGTCCGCAGGATGAGAAGGCGTGGTGAACTTTCCACTGAAATTAACATATCATACAAGGAATATAACGGGGACATTATAATCCATACTGACAGAGGCCGTGCAAGACGTCCTCTCATAGTCGTTGAGTCCGGAAGGCCTGTTCTTACAAATGAGGATATTGCCAAACTGAAATCAGGCGATGCGGATTTCATGGATTTCGTGTCAAAGGGACTTATTGAGTTTATTGATGCAGAGGAAGAGGAAGACCTCCTTATCGCAATCAGGGAAGAGGATCTGACACCTGAACACACTCATATGGAAATTGACCCGTCTCTTATTCTGGGTATAGGTGCGGCTCATGTGCCTTTCCCTGAGCACAATGCATCTCCCCGTGTAACAATGGGTGCAGGTATGATAAAACAGGCCCTTGGTTTTGGAGCATCCAATATGAAACTGAGGCCTGACACACGTGGACATCTCCTGCATTATGTCCAGAAATCTCTTGTCCATACTCAGGCATCAAAAATTATAGGATCCGACGACAGGGCTGCCGGTCAGAACCTTGTTGTCGCTGTTCTTTCATACGAAGGGTTTAATATTGAAGATTCTTTGATATTCAATAAAGGCTCCATTGAGCGTGGTGTCGGTCGTTCCCACTTCTTCAGGACATACGACGGTGAAGAAAGGCGTTATCCCGGCGGGCAGGTTGATAAGATTGAGGTTCCCGATGAAGAGGTTTCAGGAGCCCACGGGGCTGATTCTTATCAGAATCTTGACAGTGACGGTATAATAAATCCGGAAACCATTGTCAGAGAGAAGGATGTGCTCATCGGGAAGACTTCTCCTCCGCGTTTCCTTGAGGAACCATCAGGAGAACTTATATCTGTTGAAAAACGTCGAGATACTTCAGTTACTATGAGAAGCAATGAACATGGTATTGTTGATACTGTTATTGTAACTGAAGGTGAGAATTCCTCACGTCTTGTAAAAGTAAGGACACGTGACCTTCGTGTCCCTGAAGTCGGTGATAAATTCGCTTCACGTCACGGGCAGAAGGGTGTTGTGGGACTAATTACCCCACAGGAGAACATGCCGTTTACGGAAGCCGGAATCGCTCCCGACCTCGTAATAAATCCGCATGCAATACCTTCACGTATGACCGTAGGACATATGCTTGAGATGATAGGAGGAAAAGTCGGGTCTCTTGAAGGCAGAAGAATTGATGCGACGGCTTTCAGCGGTGAACCTGAAGAAAGGCTCAGAAAATCTCTTAAGGCACTGGGATTCTCGCATAATGGTCGTGAAGTCATGTATGACGGAATCACCGGGCGCCAGTTTAAGGCTGATATCTATATTGGTGTCATTTACTACCAGAAACTGTATCATATGGTATCGTCCAAGATGCATGCACGTTCACGCGGACCGGTTCAGGTTCTTACACGTCAGCCTACAGAAGGGCGTGCCCGTGAGGGAGGTCTCAGGTTCGGAGAGATGGAGCGTGATGTTTTAATTGGTCACGGTGCTGCAATGGCTCTTAAGGAGCGCCTTCTTGATGAATCTGATAAAGTTGAGCAGTATGTCTGTGCAAAATGCGGCATGATTGCATTCCTTGACAGAAACCGTAATACCACACGCTGTCTTGCATGCGGAAACGAGACAGACATCTACCCGGTAGAGATGAGTTATGCATTTAAACTGCTTCTGGATGAGATGAAGAGTATGTGCATTGCGCCAAGAATGCACCTTGAGGATCAGGTATAAGGAGGAAAATAGTAAATGACAAGTCCGAAAAGAGTTGGAAAGATAGAATTCGGTCTTTTATCTCCAAAAGATATCCGTAAGATGAGTGTCAGGAAAATCATCTGGGCTGATACGTATGATGATGACGGATTCCCATATCCACAGGGTTTAATGGATCTTCACCTTGGTGTCATTGACCCGGGTCTGCGCTGCAAAACCTGCGGTAACAGGGCAAGTGAGTGTCCGGGTCATTTTGGACATATTGAACTGGCTAAGCCTGTAATTCATGTAGGATATACAAGGCTTATAAGAAAGCTTCTGCGTGTAACATGCCGCGAGTGCGGTCGTCTTCTGTTAAGCCCTGATGAGCTTTCAAAGGTACTTGGTCCGGAAGACGAAAGAAACGACGATTTTGTCTCTGAAAAGGATATCAAAAAAGAGCGTGTCTGCCCTTACTGCGGAGAACAGCAGCTTAAGATAAACTTTGAAAAGCCTACAACTTTTTCAGAGGTTATGACTGACGATGCCGGAAAGAAGATCGAGCACAAACTCACACCGGCAGATATCCGCGCACGCCTTGAAAAGATACCTGATGAGGACTTAAAACTTCTTGGTATTAACCCTAAGGTTGCAAGACCTGAATGGACATGCCTTACAGTTCTTCCCGTTCCACCTGTTACGATGCGTCCGTCCATTATTCTTGAAAACGGTCAGAGGTCAGAGGATGATCTGACACATAAGCTTGTTGATATTATACGCATTAACCAGCGGTTTAAGGAGAACCAGGACGCAGGAGCACCGCAACTTATCATAGAGGATTTGTGGGAGCTTCTCCAGTATCATGTTACAACATATATGGACAACGAAGTTGCCGGATGTCCTCCTGCACGTCACAGAAGTGGAAGGCCTCTGAAGACAATCTCACAGCGCCTTAAAGGAAAAGACGGACGGTTCAGGGGTTCACTTTCAGGAAAACGTGTAAACTTTTCGGCACGTACTGTTATATCCCCTGATCCCAACCTCTCGATAAGTCAGGTTGGAATTCCTCTTGCAATTGCAAATGAGATGAGTTTTCCGATACGCGTAACTCCGTTTAATATTGATGAAGTCCGCGAAATGGTTCTTACAGGTCCTGTACGCCCGACACTTAATTCACCCTGCGGTGCAAACTATGCCATAAGACCTGACGGAAGACGTGTCAGGCTGACAGATCAGACCAAGGAGAATATTGCCGAAATGCTTGAGCCCGGGTGGACAGTTGACCGTCAGCTTAGAAACAATGATGTGGTACTGTTCAACCGTCAGCCCTCTCTTCACAGGATGAGCATTATGGCCCATCGCATTGTGATTATGGACGGAAGGACATTCCGCCTTAACCCTGCGGTGTGTCCGCCGTACAACGCTGATTTTGATGGTGATGAAATGAACCTGCACGTCCCCCAGACAGAAGAGGCAAGAGCCGAAGCTGAGCTTTTGTGCAGTGTCACTGAAAACATTATGTCACCGCGTTTCGGCGGTCCTATCATCGGCGGTATCCACGATCATATATCCGGTATTTTCATTCTGACGCATACTCTTCGGTGGTTTGACAAATCCGGGACGCTGTACCTTCTCAGGGCAAGCCTGCCCGAACACCTTCACGCCCCCGGAAAGGTTGAGGACGGAAAGGAATACTGGTCCAACAAACAGATATTCTCGATGATCCTTCCCGATGACCTGAACATGGTCTACAGGGCAAGCTCTTGCATCAACTGTGACAAGTGCAAATATGAGGACTGCGACAGGGATGCATACGTAAAAATTATTGACGGAAATCTCATCTGCGGTACAATCGATAAAAAGTCGATAGGTGCATTTGACGGTGCGATTCTCCAGAGGATAATCCGTACGGAAGGTCTGAACCGCGGCAGGCAGTTCGTTGACGACGTCACAAAGCTCTCTATCCGTGGAATCATGTATGACGGGTTTTCATTTGGTATTGACGACGAGGACCTGACAAAAATAGAATACGGTCAGATAGACGAGGTTTTGGACAACGCCGAAGAGGATGTCAAGCGCCGTATAAAGATATACGAAGACGGCCAGCTTGAACCGATGCCCGGAAGGACCCTTGAAGAAACGCTTGAAATGCAAATTATGCAGGTACTGGGGAAAGCCCGTGACCGTACAGGAGACATTGCAGGAAGACACCTGGGTCTTTCCAACAGTGCTGTGGTAATGGCAGTCAGTGGTGCCCGTGGTTCTATGCTTAACCTGACCCAGATGGCAGGTTGTATTGGTCAGCAGGCAGTAAGAGGTGAGCGTATCACCCGTGGTTATGAGGGCAGGACTCTGCCGCACTTCAAGAAAGGCGATCGTGGTGCGGCTGCACATGGTTTTGTGAGAAACAGTTACAAGAGCGGACTTACCCCTACGGAATTCTTCTTCCATGCAATAGGAGGTCGTGAAGGTCTTGTAGATACTGCTGTCCGTACATCACAGAGCGGTTATCTCCAGAGGCGTATGATAAATGCACTTCAGGACTTAAAGGTCGGTTATGACGGGACTGTCAGGACATCAGGCGGAAAGATTATCCAGTTCAAGTACGGTGAAGATTCGACAGACCCTGCAAAAAGCTGCTTTGGAGACCCTGTGGATGTCGAGGGAATTGTTGAAAGTGTTTTAAAAGAGGAGGTCGGTGGAAAATGAGACCCGAACTCGTGGCAAAGATCGACGAAACCGATCTTCCGGATAAGACAAAGAATGATCTTAAAAAAGACCTTGAAGACAGGGACATATCAGATGAAGTGTTCGAAACTATAATGGGCCGCATAAAGGAGGAATACGCAAATACACGTATTGAACCCTGTGAGGCTGTCGGGATTATAGCTGCACAGTCCATTGGTGAGCCTGGTACACAGATGACAATGCGAACATTCCACTACGCCGGTGTGGCTGAAATTAACGTAACTCTTGGTCTGCCGCGTCTTATTGAGATAATGGACGCAAGGAAGACCCCGAGTACTCCTACAATGACAATTTACCTTGCAGGCGAATATTCCACCAACCGTGATATGGCGCGTGAGGTAAGCTGGCAGATAGAGGCGGCACCTCTGCATGAGTTTGGAGACATCACAACAGATATGCTTGACATGCGTGTAAATGTCCAGCTCAACCGTGAGGTCTGCAAAAAGAGAAAGATTACAATTCAGGAAATCATCGAACGTGCTCCCCAGAAAATAAGGGATAAAAATCACTACCGTGACTTTGAATATGAAGACGATGTAAACAATGCGAGAATATCATTTATTCCAAAGGACAGGGAGAGCTACCAGAACCTGTTCACTCTTGCAGAACATGTAAGAAAAGTAATTGTCCAGGGCATTGATGATATCGAGCGTGTTGTGGTCAGAAAGGAGAACGGAGAGTATATTCTATATACTGAAGGCTCTAATCTAAAAGGTGTATTTGAGGTTGAAGGTGTGGATACCACCAGAACCCGGACAAATAACATTGCTGAAATATCCGAAGTGCTGGGTATTGAAGCAGGAAGAAATGCAATCATAGATGAAGCGTTAAGCACACTTCGCGAGCAGGGTATTGCAGTTGATGTTCGCCACATTATGCTGGTTGCTGATATGATGTGCATAGAAGGAGAGGTTAAACAGATAGGGCGTCACGGAATAGCAGGTGAAAAGGAGAGTGTCCTTTCACGTGCTTCCTTTGAAGTCACTGTTAACCACCTTCTTGATGCGGCAGTTGCAAATGAAGTCGATATCCTTGAAGGAGTCACTGAAAACGTAATTGTCGGTCAGCCTATTCAGCTGGGTACTGGTGATGTGAAGCTTATAGCCAAATCTAGAACAAATTAACTAAAAAAATCAAAACCAACTAAAATTTAGGAGAATTTCAATGGATTTCGAAACGTCTCTCAGACGCGCAATTAAATCTGGCAATGTAGTAATCGGCCAGAAAGAAACAAAAGATTGTATCTCAGAGGGTAAAGCACAGATGGTTGTCGTAGCAGACAACTGTCCTGATGAATTTATTTCATATCTTAAAGATCAGGATGTATTCTCATATACATACGAAGACTCCAGTAAGGCACTTGGAATGTCATGTGGAAGACCGCATTTTGTAAGTGCTCTTGCAATTGTTGATGCAGGAGATTCCGATATCCTGTCATTGAAGAGGGTTTAATTACATGGGAGAAATTGTATTAAACGAACAGAGTCTTCAGTTGATGAAACAATTTGAGGATATCACCGGTGCAGGAAGCCGTGACTGTATAGTTGACGAAAGAAACGATCGTCTTATTTTTGTCATCAACCCCGGGGATATGGGACGTGCTATAGGAAAGCAGGGTTCAAGCATAAAGAAGGCATCCGAAGACCTCGGCAAAAAGATAGAAGTCGTTGAATTTTCAAACGACCCCGAGCAGTTTATAAAGAACTGCTTTTTGCCTGCACGTGTTCTTACCGTAAACATCGAAGAGAATGAAAACGGCGAATATGTTGCAACTGTCGATGTTGAGGAAGAAGACAGGGGAATCGCAATAGGCAAGGGCGGAAAGAATATCTTTAAGGCAAACAAACTTGCCGAACGCCAGCATGATATTGTGAGTGTCCAGATAATTACAGATGAGACTCTGTAATTTTTCTTTTTAGTTTTTTTTTTGAATATTCAGAATAGTTTTAAAGGAGAGCTGTCTGAATAACTTATTTATTGTAGTCTGAAGCTTTCTGTAAAAGTTCTGAGAATTATTGTTATTTTCCAGGGGCGGGCAGGTGTCAACTTCACTGATTCAAAGCCCATGTTTTACACTAAAGCTTACCTTTGATGGATTTTTTCATTTTGCCCCGGTGGAGTAACTGTATGATGCCGGATTTACATGAGATTAGATCTTAAATCCCGCATGAGGTGCACACCTGGTCTGTGGCCATGTTTTTCCAGAATTTTTCTCTTTTGGATATTATGTCATCAAAATCGTCTTTCATTATATTACCCAGTACGTGATCCGGCCTGTAGCAGCACGGCGTTATGTCGCCGTTCCACCTCATGAAGAGGGTAGTATTGAAGAGCCTGCAGGGGAGGGTATGGGGCAGTGGAACTACGACTTTACAATCAGTTTTTTCTGCTGCATCTGTTATCTTCTTAAAGATTGTCTCTTCTTTTTCGGTATATTCCGGTCTCCACGGATACGACCTCTCGAAGTTTATGGCATCCACACCAAGCTCCTTTGAAACAGAGAGAACCTTCTCTACGGTGTCGAAGTTCCTCTCCATCAGTGCGGCATTGATGTATGTTTTTGGAGAATCAGGCTTTCTGCTGCTGTTTCTGCATGTTATGAAATGTTCTATGTTATGCCTGATCTCAGGGGTGAACATTAATATGTCGGGGAGACTAAATGCGACGATCTCAAGTCCTGAACCGAGCAGTTCATTTGTATTTTCTTTAACTAGTGTTGCGTTTGTGGTGAAATTAACAGAGATCCCTTTCCCTGAACCGTATTTTATTATATCAAAAAAGGCGCGGGTTGAGAAGGGGCTCTCCCCACCCGTGAAGAGAGAGGTAACTGAAACCGTGTTTATTGACAGCTTCTTTAAACACTTCAAAGTTGAGGTTTTCTCCTTTTTGTGAGTATTTCTTTCTTAGGCAGAACGGGCAGTCGAGGTTGCAGTCCGTTGAGGGTTCGACCTGCAGGATTGGGGGTATTTTATTATTTATATTATACATCACTCATCATCATGTGTCCCCAGGGTATCAGCGTGTCTTGTTAAATTAATTTTTATAACTAAAGTAATAATTAATATTACTATTTTATTATATATTATAATCTGTGGTGGGGCAAAATGACGTTATCATATCCAAAAATTTACGTATTTTCTTCAGTCCCTGAACAGGGGAAAACGAAACTGATACTCAAACTGTACAACCATTTCAGCGGTAAGGGATACAAAGTAGCGTGCATTCAGGCAAACAAAGGGCAGAATGATTTCAAGCCCTATATTAAGAAAAATATCTACCACTATTCCATTCCTCTTGAAGCGGCGGCAAGCAAGGCGGAGTTTGAGAGATGGGTCCCGACAGGGTTTGACATTTATCTGATGGAGATAACTCTTGGCAAATCACCCGTGGATATTGCATATCTTCAACTCTTTGATAATGTCAATGAGGTTATTTCTTCGGAGCATCTTGGTTCATGGGATGATTACATTCTCAAATACTTTGAAGACAACTGGATTCCTGAAGGCGGAAAGAGCGAGTGCAGCCCTATGGATTTCAGGGATTATTTCCATGACAGGAATATTCAGAGAGTTGCTATTGGGGCGATGGAGAAACGGGGCAGGAAGCACTTGGTGGGACTGGGATGTCTCTGAGGTGCCGGATTGTCATGTTCCGTCTAACTGCGGTCCATACCTTACGGCTTTTAATCAGATTCTCTATTACCGCTGTGGTAGTTCAGACTGTGGCGGAGGTTCGGGTTCATGGAATGATGCCGTATGCTTTGAGAATGCTATAATACGCTATGCCTGGGCAGGTAAAAGTACGGACTTTGCCAATACGCTTAGTAGCTGCTACTGGATGGAGAAGTCTGGTTGCCCGGAGTATTGTTACCTGGACCTGAATACCAAGATTTATGAGCTGGACATCTATTGTGTTTTGATAGAAAATGACTGCCCTGATCCGGACCATCCCGATAAAACGTTCGGTCATGAGGTTTGCGCCGAATATAATGATAATACAGGTAGTGGAAGTAAAAAGGATTGGGGTAATTGGACATTTTTCCAGTATGACAACCCCGATATTCAAATAGGCAACTGGCAGATGCCAAAGGGATCGGATGTGTGTGATACTAAAGTGATCATATATAAAGTGATAGGGATCAGGAGTTGTGATACGTATGAGCCTTCAGATGTTATTGTAACTTTTCTGATCGATAAAAATGGCGATGTTACTGTCGGGTAAGTGGGGGATGAGTAATAAATGAAATTTACACAGGAAATAAAAAAAAATCCTCATCTTGCGATCGTCACAGCCGTAGCGATACTGGCAGTTATTTGTATTGTACTGTTTTTGTCAGGTTTTTTCTATGAAAATAAAAACTATAAAAATGAGGAGGTAGTTGAAAATATGACATTTGAAGAACTGAATGAAACGATAAATGATGAGCTTGAATCGATGGAACTTGGGTATAATGTCAGGAGATGGGAAATAGATGAGGAAAACAAAGAAATTACTCTCTATGAGATTTATATGAATGATGACCAGATCGCTGAGCTGGAAGGGAAAACTATTGGTGGCTGGAATGTCCTGGTACAGCCTGATACGGATTATATAAATGAAAGAAAGGCTGTAATGGATGAAATCGATGAACTTAAGAAAGATCCTGAACTGCAAATTTTAGCTTTTCAGCTTGACAGCAGTGAAAAAAGAGTCGTAGTATGGATCCGCAACTACACACCTGAAAATAAAGCGCTACACGGAAAAGTTATCCGCGGTTGGACGATTTTTATATGCACATCTCCTACGCCGCCTCCTACCGAACAGGTTTGATGAATAATCTTTCAGCACTCTTTTTCCGGGGTGAATATGGAAATGCCGGGGAGGCTGAAGGCGGTAATTCCAGATCCTGAGCCGGGCAGTTTGTGTTTTCCCTGATGAGTGTTGTGTTTGTGGTGAAATTAACCAAAATTTCTTTCTCTGAACCGTATTTTATCATATTGGCATGATTTGGGTTGAGGAGCAGTTCTCCCCACCCATGAAGGGAGAGGTACCTGAAGCCATGCTTATTGACAGCTTCTTTAAACACTTCAAAGTTGAGGTTTTCTCTTTTCTGCGAGACTTCCTTTCCGGCCTGGCATTTGTCCACTCCACAGAATTGTTTTAATGCTCTGTAATAAGTTTTTAATTTTCCATGCAAATTTATTCATTCTGTTCCTTTCTTCCGGACTCATATCAGGAACACTCGTTGCCCGGAATTGTGGAACTTCGTTATTGAATTTTACAAAAATTCTGATAAATCCATATGCCTTTAGATGAACAATCAATCCTCCGGAAGGAATATGTAAAGAATTACATCGGGACATTTCCACTTTTAATGAATTATAGATCTTGTGGTCGCAGGCAAACCGTGTAACTCCTATTTTAATAGATACCATTATTCACTATCCATTTTAAGCGGGGGCAGAGTCCCCCTGGAAGGTAATTTACTATTCGTGTTCAGTGACAACAGCTTTGTATTCAGGAGTTGACTGGTTGCTATGAAAATCAGGATCCAGATCCTTAGATCTCTTGTCCTGATTTCAACAAACTTTGTAGATTTTTATCGGCTTTGTGCAATGAGATTACTATCATGTGGGTTTAATATATAAATACTTATGTGGAATAATAAAGAGTGGCTCAAAGTCTTACAAAATATAAACTGGAATTTCTTTTATTATTTTCAGTAATATTCATGATATCAGCGTTGTGCATTGTAATTCGACTCACAAATGATCCTCTATTGAATTTTCTTTTGATAATATGGATTGACTCCGAAATGTTGATCTGGTTGATGACGACATCATTTAGTCGACATTCCGGAGAAAGAATAAAATGCTCAGATAATGGTTCTATGTATGTTGTAATATTTGGAGTTTTCTTTAGTATCTATGCTGCCATTTTCATACATGATAATTACAATATTAGTTTAACGGCTATATTTTATTGGATTGGTATTCTTCTGATGGCTGGAGGAATTGCATTAAGGTGTTTTTCCATCTGGATGCTAAAAGAATCATTCACACTATCTGTCATGACAAAAACAAATCAATCACTGGTAAGAAATGGTCCATACCAATACATAAGGCACCCAGCCTACGCTGGTTCTATTCTCACCCTTTTAGGATTTGCTTTTGTATTGAGAACATTATTAGCTCCTTTTGCAGTTTTAGCGATTTGTATATGCACATACGGATACAGAATATTTATTGAAGAAAAATCGTTATTAAAGCATTTTGGGAAGCAATATCAGGACTATTGTAAGAACACATGGAGACTAATCCCAAAAATTTGGTAGAGAATTATTGCTGCTCCTTCTTGCTATAATAGTCAGGATCCAGATCCTTAGATCTCTTGTCCTGATTCCAACAAACTTTTTAGATTTTTATCGGCTTTGAGTGATGGGGATCGCCCATCATGCGGGTTTGCTAAAAAGCATCTAATAAACCTCCGAAGAACCCAAAGCTAAAACCAATAATTCCTAAGGATGCCTTAAGTCCATCAGCGGATATCTCATCAGATGAAATTAAATGACTTCAAGCTGGAGGACTCCCATATCAAAAATAACTAAACATTATGGAATACCCCGAACTACCATTTATAAGAATCACTCTAAATAAAACCTAATGAGGATTACTATTATCCCAATTTTAACGATTCAATAAATACAAAGATTTCCTTCTTCTGAGTTTTTCTCTTATTCTGTGAATATATCTTTCAATTTTACACAGCTATCGCTCCAGAGTGCTCTTTTACTAACTGTCTTCAACTGATACAGGTTAAAGCAAAATGCTGAGAACTTATTTTTCACCCGTACTGTAATTCATTCGAGATAAAAGAGTCTTTTCCTGATTCAGATAATCTTTCACGAAAGAGCCAGACGGTAGATCTGTCGGGGGTCTTTTCCGGATATCCTAAGAACTGTCTGAATGAAATCCTGTCATTAGTCTGTCTTTCAAGTTCCGGTTCTGAAGATTCCGTGTCATTGCTGAAGAACCATCATTTTGATCATCAGAACTTCATCGAGATTAGGTCGGCCATCCATTTCTGTATTGTTGGCGTATAATCCTTTTATAATAGGACGAAATTTTTCCCAGTCAATCATCTTACAGACTTCACCCAAACGATCTCCTAATCCAACAATTCATTCATATTCATTTTGAATTGCAAAATTAGGGCTTTGTAGAAATCCTCTGATAAAATAGCGACCGAAAGATCGATCGTACAGGAGTTCCAATATTATTTAACCACAAATAAAAGAGGAACTCCGTAATAAATGTCGCAGAACAGGTACATCAATCTTGTGAAAATCTCTCAGGAGATAATAAGGGAATCAAATGTACCTCTTCGGTCATCTGTTTTTTCCCGGAAGAAATTTAACCATCACCAGCTTCTCTCACTAATCATTTTAAAGGAAGAAATAGGAGTTAATTATCGCGATTTTTGTGACATTTTGGAGATTTTAACCCCGATACGGAAATTATTAAACTTACAGGAAATCCCTCCTTTCACGACTCTCCATAAATTTTTTTCAAGATTTCCTACCCGGATTTTTGCTAAAATTTTAACGAAAACAATCAGAAAATTGTTGCAGAAAGGGAAAAAAGTCTCAATTACATCAATTGATGCAACCGGGTTTACCAGTGATTATGCGAGCCATTATTATTCAAAGCGCATCGGAAAAACACGTAAGAGCTTTGTAAAAACGTCAATTGCAGTTGATTCAAAGAGTTTGCTGGTTCTGGGCTGGAAATTTTCAAAATTCCCGGTAAATGACAGAAAACATGTAAAATCATTGATCAACCAGACTCAAAGAGTAACAAAAAGCCAATGTTTTACGATGGATAAAGGCTATGATGCAGAAAGGATTCATGAATATATCAGGGGGTATATCGGCGCAGATTCTCAAATTCCTGTAAGAAAATGGGACTGAAAGATCCACTCCGGAGAAGTCAGGTTTGAAATGGTTGAAAATATTGATCTAAATAAATATGGGCAGAGAAATCTTGTCGAATGCGTTTTTTCGATGATTAAACGTAAGTATGGAGAGACTTTACGCTCAAGGAAATATTACAATCAACTCAAAGAAATTAAGACAAGAATTATCGTTCACAATATGCTCATTGAAAAAAGTCATTAAGGGTTTCTACAGAGCCGATTTTTGAAATATTTTAAATTCAACAGGAATTCATCCTGATTCAGTTGGATATTTAGTACATACAGATATTGAAGTATCTGAGTTCATGTTGGAAAATTATCGGGATGATACCTACACATTATCATTTGATTTAGATTATCGATTCAGAATCAATACTGATTGCCAAAAAGTCAATGCTTTTACATATCATTGGGGCTATCCATCAGGTGGAATGAAAATTGCTGGTGCTGTTGTTTATTCATCTGATGTCCTGTCTTTAATACCTAAAGGAGGAAGGCTCCCCCGGGTTACAGGATTAGGGAATATTGTTGACAAGATAGAACCATATCAAATATTATTGAGATCTTCAGAGTCAGCATTGGAACAGGATAAGATTAGTGATGACTCCGACTTCACGGTTGCAGGCGTAATAAACTGGGATCCCGTCTGGGGTCCCTGTCATGAGGAAGAATAATGATCTTATTATCTGTCAAAAATGCTTTAAAGAGGACATTTCTTCTTTTTTTCTCTCCGGCCCGGACTGCTGATATAGTCAGGAATGAAAGACTGGTACAGTCCGTTCTCTACTGGATAATAGCAGGATTTATTGCATTCGGAGTCATGATCTCTATTTTTTTCTGTTCATTCTATTTTGGGCCGTTCCCAAATGCGTATTTAGCGCCATTCCATTCTTGTGTATTCTTCGTTGATCACCTGAAATATCTACTTTATTCAGCGGTTTTTCCTGTTTTAATCTATAGTCTGATGAGGGTGTTCAAAATAAACCTTGATTTTGAAAAGGCTCTTAAAGTTTCCTGTGTTGCTTTTCCTGCCTTTGTCATTCCTATGTATGTGGGAGAAAGTATTGCCATCTTAATAGTATCCTTTGTGAAATGGCTTTCTTATGAAGTTGCAGTGATAAATTATTTTTTTCAATTATACGGGTTGATTTGGTCGGTTTTTATTGCATCCTATATTCTCCGTGATTATTCTAAAAAGAGCCTGTTATTTTCAATTGGAATTGTTGTCCTGTCAGTTCTGATAATATATGCCATGTTCCTTGCATTTGCAGGAACTTTTTCAACTTGGCAGGTTTACTGAAATGTGGAGATCATGTAAACCCTGCCAACACGGTGCCGGAGTATTTCTTAAGTTAAGTATAAGAAGGAACTGCTGCTGGATATCGCTGAAGAGAATAGAGAATTAAAAGTGATTTTATATGAAGAGGACTTTTTTAACTGATAAATGTTCGGACCTTTGTGGTCAGGGCTCTTTTCTGAATTTTTCAGCAGATAAAAGCCTGTCCAACCTTCATATGAGAGAGCTGACCGCACGGAATGTCCAAAAGGGGAGGATATATAAACAGAAGAACTATTAAAACGTTGGAGTAAGGAAAACTGGAGCTGGTTATCTTATTTAAAGACGGAATGGCAATGTAAATCCTGATAAATTCTGTAATGTTTTATACGAGGTCAAAAACAGGATTTTGCTTTTTAACCGCTGTTTTTCAGTTGTTGTAGGATCTTTGCAGGGCACGGGATGTCATTCAATTTTTTTTATTTGATCCAGACAATTTCAGGTTTCTCTCTTTTTGGCATCTCCCTTTTTTCGTCAGGGTAACCGAGGATAATGGATGCAACTAAGTGATAACCTTCAGGAATTTTTAGTTTGGACATTAAATCCCGGCTTTTTTCAAGATGACCAGCTGAGCCTATCCAGCATGTGCCAAGGCCGATGGAATGTGCGGCAAGCATAATATTCTGTGCGCACAGTGAACAGTCGATATCTGCTCTTATTGCATCGTCCCTTCCGAGAACAAGCAGAAGACAGGAAGCGTTGTAAAATATGGAGAAGTTTTTTTCACCGGCCATCTCAAGGTATTTTTTTGTCATTCCACCTGTTTTAGCGTTTTTAAGACTGTCGATTATAACTGGTCTTACGTAGTCGGAAATTTTTTTCATCAGTTTTTTGTCTTTTACTACAGCAAATCTCCACGGGTAGAGTGCAAGGGCTGAAGGTGCGTGTATCCCGCAGTCAATAAGCTCTTTGATAATTTCATCAGGGACTTCCTTTTCTTTGAAAAACCTGATGCTTCTCCGGTTTTTAATTGCATATATTACCTCGTTTTCAGCAGTCATGATAACCTTTTTCTAATAGTCATTTTATGGTCATAAAGTGATCCGGCTATTCCTGAAAAAAGTGTAAGATTAAAAACAAGGGTTTTCATTGCGCAGATTTTTCGGAGAGGAGTTTTGTTTTTCAAGCCATCAGGCCCTGATAAGACATATCACATACACAATATTTTTTAGTTGATTTGGTTCTCCGGCATATCAACAGGAATTTATAGCTGTCGTTGTAAACTTCAAAAAAAGATATATCTCTCTCAGGATTGTGCTTTAAATCTTAAAAAACAAAATGTATGACTGTTTTAGTTGAGATCTAATAAATTAGATAACTTAATCGTTAATAAAATATTCAAATATGAAAGACTATGTCTGTGGTTTAACGTGTGATAGTTTTGTGCAAAAAAATGTTTGTTCCTAAAAATAGGATTAAATATTGGCAGTTATTACGAATCAGCTATGATTTACGGGGTTTACATTGCAAAGATTGTAAGTGATATATAGAGTTAAAATTGAATATTAGTTAGAGGGATTTATGTGGATGTACTAATCTTTTTAATCCTGTTTCCGCTAATAGCGGCAATTCTTATGCTTCTGCTCCCAAACGGAAAAGTTCGGGATACAGTTGTAAAAATTGCTGCTTTAATTACGGCAGCAGGATCGGTTTACCTTTTTGTGGAGAGTTTCGGAAAAGGTATAACTTATGTCTCTATTGGATCCAGTTTACTGGGTTCGGTAATGATTGTTGCTGAACTTGCGCTTTCCTTGTTTATTATCGGTATAAGTATTAAGTTCAAGCATTATCTTATTGCAGTCCTTGCTGTTGTTCAGGCTGCAATACTTACATACTCTGAACATTTTACGCCTTTTGATGCCGCACTCTCTCACGAGTTTTTTGTTGATGAGTTCTCGGTGATAATGGCCCTGATAATAGGCATAATAGGAAGTCTTATCTGCGTTTATTCTGTCGGTTATATGCGTGGATATCATGAAATGCACCCGGAAATCAAAGATCACAGGAAACTTTTCTTCTTCATTGTGTTTCTGTTTTTATCGGCGATGTTTGGTGTTGTCTTCTCGAATCAGATAGTTTGGTTACTGTTCTTCTGGGAGATTACAACTGTATGTTCATTCCTGCTGATAGGATATGCAAGAGATAAAATCGCCTGGAAAAATGCTTTCTGGGCACTTCTTCTGAACACCGTTGGCGGAGTAGGTTTTGCTGTTGCGGTCATGTTCATAATGCTGTACACCGGAGATGCCAGCTATATCTACTTAAATGACCTGATTGCTGCAGGCCCTGGTGTTGCAATGGTGCCTGCGGCCCTGATAGGTTTTGCCGGTCTGACAAAATCCGCACAGATGCCTTTTTCATCATGGCTTGTTGGTGCAATGGTGGCACCGACTCCTGTATCGGCACTTCTGCATTCCAGCACAATGGTCAAGGCAGGTGTATATATTATCGTCAGATTCGCTCCTATCTTTGAAGCAAGTCTTACCGGTGCAATAATAGCGGTTATCGGAGGTGCAACATTCCTTCTGGCCTCAGCTATAGCAATCGGCCAGAGCAATGGCAAGAAAGTCCTTGCGTATTCTACAATCGCAAATCTCGGGCTTATCGTAGCCTGTGCCGGAATTGGTACCCAGGAAGCTGTATGGGCTGCAATTCTTCTGATAATATTCCATGCCGTTGCAAAGTCCCTTCTGTTCCTTTCGGTCGGGTCTGTCGAGCACCAGAAGCATTCAAGGGATATTGAGGACATGTCAGGTCTTATCTCTACAATGCCAAAGATTGCAGTCATGATGCTTATCGGAATGGCCGGAATGTTCCTTGCTCCGTTTGGTATGCTTATCTCCAAATGGGCGACGATACATGCATTTGTAAACGCCATTCCGCCTTTTGGAGTGCTCCTCATTGCGATGATAGCTTTCGGAAGCGGAATCACAGTATTCTTCTGGGCAAAATGGATGGGAAGACTGATAGAAGTCCAGGGCACTTCGGACAAACCCTTAAAGCATGAGGCAACGTCAAATGAAATGTTCACTCTATACAGCCTGGCCGGACTGACTGTTTTCACATGCTTGGCATTCCCGCTGATCTCAAGATATCTTATCGAGCCTTATATCGGCGGAGTATACGGATCGGTTTCCGAACTTCTCAGTCTGAATAATATTTTAATCATGCTGATAATGATGGTTTTAATCCTGCTGCTTCCGTTGTCTATCGGGCACTTTGGGAAGGGTAGAACCATAAAGAGCCAGTATATGGGTGCAAGGCCTGCAAATGCAGGACTTAGTTTTGCAGGAAGTATGGGCGTAACAAAAGAGGTTACTCTTTCAAACTATTATATCGAAAATATGTTCGGAGAGAAAGACCTTGCTCATTTCTCGGTAGTGCTTACCATATTCCTCCTGATAGTCCTTGCTGTAGTTGTCGTCTTAAATATTACAGGAGTGGTGATTGGAGCATGATTTCAGATATATTCACAAGTTATTCATTCATCTGTGCAGTGCTCTTTGTTATTCTCTCCCCGCTTGTAGGCGGAATAATAATGGGGCTTGACAGAAAACTGACGGCAAGGATGCAGGGAAGGGTAGGTCCGCCTGTACTCCAGCCTTTATATGATATATTCAAACTTTTTGAGAAGGAGAATATTGTCGTTCACGGATCACAGAATTTCTGGGTATTCAGTTACTTGGTATTCATGATAGTAACGGGAGTGCTGTTCTTTGCAGGAGGCGATATTCTTCTTGTGATATTTGCACTTACGCTTGCACACGTGTTTGTGGTCCTTGGTGCATATTCCACAGGTTCGCCATATGCGCATATCGGCGCTGAAAGAGAACTTATACAGCTGATGGCCGTTGAGCCTATGATTATAATCGCTGCAATAGGACTTTATGAGATAACTGGTTCCTTTGATACTGCTGGAATCATCCAGAGTCCGGTTGCCCCGATAATATTTCTCCCGGGAATCTTTGTCGGAATGGTGTACATTCTCACGATGAAGCTTGGAAAATCACCGTTTGACCTTGCAACATCACACCATGCCCACCAGGAGCTTGTAAAAGGTCTGACCACTGAGTTTTCAGGCTCGACATTTGCGATGACTGAACTTGCCCATTTATACGAGCTTATATTCCTGCTGGGATTTTTGTTCCTGTTCTTTGGTCTGGCGGCGCCTTTAATCGGAATACTGGCGGTAATCGTCGTTTATGTTCTTGAAATATTCATTGACAATGCGACGTCAAGGGTAAAATGGCAGCTTGCATTGAAAAGCTGCTGGATAGTTACTGTTGTACTGGGGTGTGTGAACCTGTTTGCACTGTATCTGATATGAGGTGAAATGAATGTCATACTTAACAAAATCTCCATGGATTATACATTACGATGCGTCGAGCTGCAACGGTTGTGATATTGAGGTTCTTGCAAGTCTCACACCACTTTATGACGTAGAGCGCTTCGGTATAATAAATACAGGTAACCCCAAACATGCGGATATCTTTCTTGTAACCGGGAGCGTGAATGAGCAGAACAAGGAAGTTATAAAAAACATCTATGACCAGATGCCAAAACCCAATGTCGTTGTCGGAGTAGGAATCTGTGCATGTTCCGGAGGAGTCTTCAGGGAATGCTACAACGTATCAGGGGGTGTCGGTGAGATAATCCCAGTCGACGTATATGTCCCCGGTTGTTCTGCAAAACCTGAAGCCATAATTGACGGGGTTGTCAAGGCTCTTGGAATACTTGATCAAAAATACAAGGCTCTCAAGGAAGGAGGCGGGTCAAATTGACGATAGAAGAAGAAAAGATTATGGAGATAGAGATCGACAGTCTGCTGAAGTGCGTCCAGGAGATGTCCGATAAAGGATACCGCCTTGTACAAATCGGATGCGGAAAATTTGACGACACCTTTGAGATAAACTATTCCTTCGACAAGGACTACATGTTTGAAAATCTTCGTATAAAGCTTACAGAAGGTACAAAGGTCCCAAGCATCTCCGGGGTATATTCATGTTCGTTTATATACGAAAACGAGATTCACGACCTTTACGGTATTGAGATTACAGGAATTAACCTGGATTATAACGGGAATCTGATAAAAACAAGCATAAAAGCACCGTTTAACGTAAAATCCGTGACGCGTGTCAAAAAATCAGAACCCAAAGGAGGTGCAAACTGAAATGTCGTCAAGAAGAATTGTGGTTCCTTTCGGTCCCCAGCATCCCGTTCTGCCTGAGCCTATTCACCTTGACCTTGTCCTTGAAGATGAACATGTAGTGGAGGCTATTCCCTCTATCGGCTATGTTCACCGCGGTCTTGAAAGGCTTGTTGAAAAACGCGACTATAAGGACTTTGTCTATATTGCAGAGAGGATATGTGGTATATGCAGTTTTATCCACAGCGTCGCCTATTGCCAGGGTATTGAGAACATAATGAATCTTGAAGTCCCGAGAAGAGCAGATTATCTGAGGACTATATGGTCCGAGTATTCAAGGCTTCACAGTCACCTGCTCTGGCTTGGCCTCTTTGCCGATGCAATGGGTTTTGAAAACCTTTTCATGAACTCATGGAGACTAAGGGAAAAGGTACTTGATGCAATGGAGGAGACTACAGGAGGCCGTGTAATCCAGGGCGTATGCAAGGTAGGCGGAGTAAGAAAGGATATTTCCAACTCAAAGCTTTCTGAAATGGTAAAAGACCTTGATATACTTTCATCCGAGATGGAAGACCTGTGCAATGTATTCTTCGATGATGATACTGTCCGCCACAGAACCAAAGGTGTAGGTTTCCTGTCAAAGGACGATGCATACAAACTTGGTGCCGTAGGTCCTACTGCAAGAGGGTGCGGGATATCATATGATGTAAGAAAAACCGGATATGCGGCCTACAACGATCTTGACATTGCACCGGTGGTTGAGACCGGCGGCGACTGTTATTCAAGGTGCAATGTCCGTGCAAAGGAGCTTCTGCAGTCGGTTGACATAATCCGGCAGGCAGTTGCCAATATTCCCGACGGAGACGTTGATGTAAAAGTTAAAGGCAATCCTAACGGAGAGTATTTCTCAAGGGTTGAGCAGCCCCGCGGGGAATGCATTCATTACATCAAAGCCAACGGTAAAAAGAATATTCAGCGTGATCGTGTAAGGACACCGACTTCTGCAAATATTCCGGCCCTTGTAAAGATGCTTGCAGGCTGTGAGATGGCTGATGTCCCGGTGATAGTTCTTACTATTGACCCCTGCATCGGATGCGCTGAGAGGTGATATGTATGCAGTTGTTTTCAATTACAAAAATCCTTTTGAAGACTCTCGGAAGAGGTCCTTCAACATTAAGGTACCCGAGTGAGCCGGCAAAGAGATATGAGAATTCCAGAGGGCAGGTCGAGATAAACATAGATGACTGTATCTTCTGCGGTCTGTGCAGGATGCACTGCCCGGCAGACGCCATCACTGTTGACAAGAGTTCTGCTACGTGGAGTATTGACAGGTTCAGGTGCATATCATGCAATTCATGCGTTGAAACATGCCCTAAAAGCTGTCTTAAACTGAATAACGTGTATCATGAGCCTGTAATTTCCGGTCCGCTCGTTGAAAGCTTTAAGGGGACTCCAAAGGCCCAAGCCGAAAAGTCAGAGGAATAAGACTAATCCAATATTTTTTTAAAAGCTTATTTTTTTGATTTTTTTAATGAACAATTTGTTCTTACCGGTATTTTTTAACTTTTTCAACGTATTTTGACATGTCGAACTTTCTTTCAAGTCCCTTGTCATTCATGTACCTGATTTTTCCGAAGATCTCTCTTTCCTTCCAGGGCCTGTCGTGTTTTCCGAAGCACCATGCAATACCGGCGTAAGTGTTCGGGTCTCTTCCGTCAAGCGAGTACTTGTTGTTCAGGTAAACGGCTGTGTTAAAAGCGTCTTTTGGTGACCGTGACCATTCTATAATTTTTTTGCCCCAGTACATCCTCATGTAGCCGTGCATTTTACCTGTAATCTTCATCTCTTCCTGGGCTGCGTTCCAGTAAGGATCATGAGTTTCTGCCGTCTCCATTTCGTTAACAGAATAAAGAATTTTTCTTTTATCCGAAATATGTTCATTTAGCGTCCTTTTGCACCAGTCAGGAATGCCTTTTATCGTATCATAGTTTTTGTTATATGTGACATAGTTTATCGCAAGTTCTCTTCTTACTATGAGCTGTTCAAGGAATTCTTCGGGATTCAAAAATCCCGAATTTATTATTTCAAGTGCTATTTCAAGAGGTGATATCTGGCCGAAATGAAGGTAAGGGCTGAGGCTTGACTGGCAGCTCTTTTCAGGAAAATTCCTGAATTCTGAATAACACTCAATTTTGTCTGAAATAAATTTTTCAAGAACTGTTTTTGCGTTGGAATACCCGCCATGAAAAAATTTGGACGGCTTTACATCCTTTCTGACTTCAGGTAGACTTAATATATCTGTGATATTCAGGTCTTCAAAAAAATTTTCTGGTTGTATGGATTTATAGCTTTTAACAGGATAATTCTTTATTTCGTAATCTTTCAGGTATAGGGGAATTTTTTTGTTTATTTTTCTCCGGAATGTTGCAGCAGACCATTCTTCCTTTAACGATGCTTCTTTTACAGGAACAATTACGTCTGATTCGACTTGTATTACAGGACATTCAAGATTTTCTGAGGTATAGTCCCTCCATTTCCTCTGGATTTTCAGGTAACCGCAGTCTGTGACGACAACTGACGCATTTTTTCCCAGTTCAACTGCACCTTTTTCGGGAGAGTTTATCCTGAGAAAAGTTTGTATATTATCCTGTTTCAGGGTGTCAACAGTCTCCCTGAGACCTGATAAAAGAAAATTCAGGTGCCTTAAGTTTGATTCAGGGTATCCAGTATATATTCCAAAGTAAACAATAAGGGGAAGATTTTTTTTGTATGCCATCTCCTTTGCATATTCAAGGGCAAAATTGTATTCTGTTCTGACAGAGGACTGCATCCAGTAAAGGATATATTTACCTTCTCTGACAGTTTTGTTATTCAGGTATGCTACCCGGGGTAAGTTCTCATGCGAAAGCATTAAACCTGGTGTTATGCTTTGAATATGAATATAATTATTCTGAAGTTAAAAAAAAGTGTAAACAAATTGTGTTTTTAGTTTGTATCTTTTAGTTATCCCTGATATCGGAATACTCTGTTGCATAAAGCTCATTTATTCTTTCAAGAATCAAAAGGATATAACCCCTGCTTATAAGATCGGCTATCTCTCCGGGAAAAAGTCTGTCTATTCTTACGTGAACCGTGAGAATTCTTCTAAGGGTTTCAATACCTGCCGTTGATATCCTGTCAGGATTTCCAAAATAAAATTCCGCTTCAGAAGTCCAGTCCTGCCAGCGGGTGTTTATCAGCCAGTTATTATAATAAAGTGTTTTTGTAAATTCCATAATTTCCCGGCATGTTCCTGAATTTTCAATCTCTTCCCTGTTTTTTTCAGTAATTAAGCCTTCTTTGAGAGAACTCGTGCATTTTATTATTGCTTCAAAGTTTTCTTTTGCAGGGATTTCTCCTTCTCTGTTCATTTACAGATTAAAGTTTTGGGTCTTATGGTAAATATCTTTTATTTATAGAATGAGTTTTTTTGGTTGTTTTATAAAGAATCATCACTTTAAAAAAACTATAATAAAGAAAATGCCATGAATTTTTTGTGCTTAAGGGAATTTCGTCAGAACATGCATTATTTAGTTTTGTACTTCCAAATTAGTGTTAACAGGTCAGGTTTTCTCTATGGACTTTGGTTCCGGGTTAGTAACATATTTTATTCTGTGCATAGGAGGAGCTCTTGCCGGTCTTTTTTCAGGAATGCTTGGAATAGGAGGGGGCACTGTACTTGTCCCCGTGCAGTACAGCCTTTTGTCAGGTCCCTTTGCACTGGATTCAGATACAGCATTAAGATTCGCTATAGCGACAAGTCTTGCGGTCACCCTTCCGACGTCTTTGTCCAGTGCATACGGTCACTACAGAAAAGGGGTCATATTAAAAGATATAGGAGTAATTACCGCTGTTTGCGGATTTTTTGGAGGGATTCTCGGAGGAATAATCTCTTCGAACCTCTCTTCTTCAGTACTTGCACCGTTTTTTGCAGTAGTTATGATATTAATGGCATTTCTGCTCTTTTCGGTTAAATTAAATCCCGACATTAATATGTGCGTATGCCAGAAAAGCAGATATATTATTGCAGGATTTTCGGTAGGGGTAGTATCAAGCATGATAGGAATAGGGGGAGGGGTGATTTTAGCCCCGCTTCTTATGCTTTTTTGCAGATTTCCGTCAAAGACAGCATCTGCAACGACATCCGTTTTTGTGATCGGAGTTTCAGTAGGGGGTCTTTTGTCATATATAACACTTGGAGGAA
Source organism: Methanomicrobium sp. W14 (assembly GCF_017875315.1). Taxonomy (NCBI): domain Archaea; kingdom Methanobacteriati; phylum Methanobacteriota; class Methanomicrobia; order Methanomicrobiales; family Methanomicrobiaceae; genus Methanomicrobium; species Methanomicrobium sp. W14. The sequence goes on along the minus strand of NZ_JAGGMM010000001.1, from coordinate 590,703 downwards.
TTGCAGACATTTCTCCGTTTTTTACCTTGGGTTATATAAACCTGACATGGTGGGTAATTCTTATTTTAATATCTGTTCCTATGGCCCAGGTCGGTGTGCACCTGTTGCACAAAATCAACCAGAACTATGTGAAATATGTTTATATTGCCCTTCTGCTTTTCCTTACGACAGATATGCTTGGAATTATCTGAAAAAAGCTATTTTATTATTTTATAACCGTATCCTACAGTAGTATTTCATTAGGTGAATCAGTCTCTGCCCTGCAACTGCTTTTCACTGATTCTTTATCTTGTTTAAATGGCAAACATTTAAAAGAGAATATGTTTAAAGCAGGATTCATAGGCACAGGAAGTATGGGGAGTATGCTGGTAAGAAAATTTGTTGAATCAAAAGCGCTGCTGCCCAGAGATATTATCGTTTTCAACCGTACTCCTGAAAAAATGAACCTTCTTGCCGAAAATACCGGAGTAAAAACTGCATTTTGCAGCAGAGATGTTGCCGAAAATTCGGAGATGGTTTTTTTATGCGTACTGCCGGGAGAAGTTAAGAAAGTTCTGGAGGACATTAAATCAGTCATGAACAGCGAAAAAACGGTTGTATCAATTGCTTCCGATGTTTCAATGGAAAAGATCAAAAATTGGTCCGGTTTTGATGCGGTCAGGGTTATACCAAGCATTACTTCAGAATGTGGATGCGGAGTTACAGTCCTGACTTTTCCGAAAAATGTACCCACAAAAACAAGAGAAGACATTATAACACTTTTTGGCCATATAGGAAAAACTTTTAGAGCGGATGAAAGCCTGGTGCCGCTTTTGTCAGATCTTACAAGCAGTTCTCCTGCAATAATAGCCTCTTTGATCAGGGAATATGCGTCTGCCGTTTCAAGAAGCGGGAAAATATCTGTATCCGATGCACAGTGCCTTTTAACAGAAGCTTTTTTTGGTACAGCAAAACTTATCTCTGAAAAAGCAGAGACTCCTGAATCACTGGTCTCGGCAGTTTCCACAGAGGGCGGAATAACATATGAGGGTGTAAAAGTCGTAAAAGAAAAGTCCCCACGTTTGTTTGATGAAATCCTTCAGAGTATGGATTTAAAGCATAAATATCTTGGACAAAAACTTTAGTTGCAATTGCACTGATTCTGTGGAATGGCAGCTAATTAATATTTCCGGATGATAAAAATTTTATTAATCTGAATTTATTTTTTCTCTCTAAGATATTTTTGTCTTTTTGCATTTTTTTTCATAATATACTTCAGATGCAGTCCGTTTACTGTAAGAACAATTCCGATAAGAGTTACTATCAGACCTACAGTCATCATCAGTATACTGATGATTGAACCGGGAACATAAAAAACAGAGATTACAAGCACCAGTGAAAAAATTCCAATAACCATGCGACTGTAAAATCCTTCAGGTACAGCTGAACGCCCTTTCCGGACACGCCACAGCAAAAAGACGGCACTTGCAAACATCCATATTGACAAAACGACTGTAAGAATGAAAATCCACAATTTCAGTGTCAGAAAAGATGCAATTACGCCGGCAGACATTATAATTATACCACCCGGAACATCCCCCTCAAGGAATTTTTCTTTTTTCAGGTTGAAAATACCGCCTATTATTACGGCAACTCCGAATATTATCAGTATCAGGGGTATTACGACAGAAGTTATCTGCGCAAACACTCCGATTGGATCAGATATAATGTCCGCACCTATTAAAATAAGAAATAACCCTGATATTACCTGAAGACGCCATTCCCTGCTTTGTTTTTCCAGTATTTCATTTGTAGTGTCAGTCTTCTTTATCTTCAGGCTTGAAATAAGAGTTATAAACGTGTCTCCTATCATGAGAAGAAGGGGGGCGTCATCGACAAGGTGCAGAAACGGGTGTTTTTCAGGGTCATGCCTGTCAAGGTGGACTTTCCATTCCATCTCTGTTTCATGGACATGATACTGACCGTTTCGGTAGCTTGCTATTGTCCCGGGAGATGGCACATTAATTGAAGAATTTTTCCACTCTTTGCTTAAAGGTTCTGTGACAGATTCCTTTGGCACGGTTACCTCCCATACTCCTTTGTTTAAGGGTTCCAGAAAATCATCTAGCTTAGGCAAATCAGAATGTCTCCTCAAATTAACATGGTAAGGGTTATTGTATATATTATTTTGGACCAAATTCTTATTTTTAGGTTATGTTTTTAAGACTGGATCAAAGCCGGATACTTATTTATTTATTATTCTTTTGGAAATCCCCAAAAACAGCTTATAAAAAGTGTTGAATTATGAAAAAGTCAGTCAGTGCCGATAATTACGTTGGATGCCTTGATTATTGCGCATGCCTCTTTTCCCGGTTTCAGGCCAAGTTTTTCAACGGATTCCTTTGTTATCATTGATACAATCTCAGAACCGCCGGGAAGTGAGATTATGACTTCAGCTGCAACTTCTCCGATGTGAACTTCCTTTACTGTTCCTTTCAAAACATTTCTTGCGCTGTATTTCATTTGAATTACCTCTAAGCTATCTATCGTGGATAATTGGATATATAATTTTGGTTAACTACTTTTTTGTCCCGGTATTTCTTCCCGTCATCTGGAAAATCAGCATATTTCCTTCAGAAATCTCTTCATTACGAAGGCTCTCAGATATGTTCAGAAGAGACAAAGGAAACAGGATTCCATGAAATTCTATATAAGGAATATCTCCTGGATTTGAATTTTTTTTAAGGCTTCTTATAGTTGAAGGGTTAACCAGAATGTTTAAACTCCTCAGTATCTTTGATATGTGGTTAGCAGGGTGAATTCTCAGGTTTAAAGTGCAGAAATCAACTATCGGCGATCCGAGACGTATATTATCATAGAAAGGAGAATCTGCATATACAAGCTTTTTGCAGTTTCTGCACCTCAATCTTCTTATATTGACTGTAATATTTTCAGGTTCACCGTTTTTCTGCATAGTCACAAATTTCTTCTTTTTTATATCGTGATTTTTGAGCTCTCCCCCGCAGTGAGGACATATGTCGTGCGAATCGAACAGAAAGCCGTTGATGTTTATAACCCCGTTTTCTATGATATCAGAGACCATAGGCGGGATTGCAACTTTTTTCATATCCTGATTATAAAACTACAATCAGATATAATATTTTCCACCGTTATTGTGTATGTTTAGGAAAGCCAAACATTGTTATTATATATCACAAATACCAAACATTTCTGTGTTAGAGGTTTAGATTATGGAATTCAAATATGTACCAACAGTCTGTCCCTTCTGCGGAACAGGCTGCTCCTTTAACCTTGTCGTGAAAGACGGCAAAGTTGTGGGTTCGGCACCTTTCCACCGCTCACCGGTATGCGACGGAAAGACCTGCCAGAAAGGACACTTTGCATATGAACTTGTCAACAGCCCGGCAAGGCTTACAACTCCTATGATAAAAAAAGGAGATGCACTTGCAGAGGCGACTTGGGAAGAGGCACTTGGTGTAATTGCAGACAAGTGCAAATCGTTCAAGCCTGAGGAAGTAATGGTTGTAGCTTCGGCAAATGCTACAAACGAAGATATTTATGCACTTGGAAAGCTTGCAAAGGAAGTTTTCAAGACCGAAAACTTTACAAGTCCGGCAGCAGTCGGCGTTGACGCTTCAGCCGGAAATATTGCGGCAATTGCAAAAGCAGACTGCATTGTTGCAATAGGAAACATCGTCGAGTCACACCCGCTCGTTGCAAGAAGAATTGCAAATGCAAAAGACAAAGGTGCGAAGGTAATCGTCATAGACAACTATGCAAGCCCTATGGCAAAGATGGCGACAGAGTTTGTCAAGGCTGCACCCGGTGCGGAAGCGGCTGCAATCTCTGAGGCTGCGGGACTCGTTGAAGGTCAGGCCGGAGTTGTTCTTTACGGTATCGGAATGACATCCGCCGAAGCAGCTGTTGCAAAGGCTGCAAAAGAACTTGCAGACTCCAAAAATGCAGTGTTCTGCGCTCTTCCTGCACAGTCCAACGGACGCGGCGCTCTTCTTCTCGGTGCAGACAAGCCATACACTGATGCATTCGCGGAATCGATTAAGGCATACTATGTTATGGGCGAAGACCTTGGTCCGCTTGATGCAGAATTTGTTGTTGTACAGGACTCATTCCTTACTGGAACAGCAAAAGCAGCAGACGTGGTTCTTCCTGCAGCAGTGTTCGCAGAAGTCGACGGTACAGTTACAAATGCGGAACGCCGTATTCAGCTTGTCAGAAAGGCACAGGAGCCCGCTGAAAACGTAAAGGCAAACTGGCAGATAATCGCTGACGTTGCAGCAAAACTTGGTGCCGATTTCGGATTTGAGTCTGCAGAGTCAATCTTCAAGACGATATACTCTGATCTCTCATTTGAGGCACTGGAAAAAGACGGATATGTGCTTCCTGAAAAAGAAGCTGTTATTGCAGACGCTTCTGAGACAGCTGTTGCAACTTCCGAGGGATATCCGTTTGCACTTGCAACAGGTGCAACAATCTGGCACGGTTTTGGTGGTATGGGAACACTTTCCGAGAACTGCAAGTCTCTGGTGCGTGAGGTTCCCCAGATCTTTGCCAAGATAAGCAGCGAAGATGCAAAGGAAAAAGAAATTCTTGCAGGAGATAAAGTAAAAATCACAACAGAAAATGGATCACTAACTATGCCTGTGATGATTACCAAGGACATGGAGAAAGGGGTTGTGTTCGTCCCGTCCATGTGCATAGGTGAGACCTGCGTATGCATGCTTATGGCTGGCGAGAAGGCTATAGCTGCGAAAATTGAGAAAGTGGAGGCCTGAATATGGTAGCTAAAGGAGATATGCTCTGGGCATGGGCAAAAGATGAAGAAGCGCTCAAGAGAGGAGAGTGTGGTGGAGCAGTAACTTCACTTCTTAAGTTTGCACTTGAAAGTGGTTCAGTAGACGCAGTTCTTGCAGTGAAAAAAGGTGTTGACCTCTACGATGCACAGCCTGTTCTGATAACAGACCCTGAGAAGATTGCAGAGTGTGCAGGATCACTTCACTGTGGTACGCTCCTCATGCCGAAACTCATAAAGAAGTACTTTGACGGCGCAAGGAACATGAAGATAGCAGTTACAATGAAAGGCTGCGATGCGAAAGCACTTTATGAACTTGCAAAAAGACAGCAGGTCAATCTTGACAACATCATAACAATAGGCCTTAACTGCGGTGGCTCAGTCAGCCCAATCATGGCCCGCGAGATGATCCAGGAGAAGTTTGGCCTAAACCCCGATGATATCGCAAAAGAAGAGATAGATAAGGGTCAGTTCATTGTAATTACAAAAGACGGTGAACACAAGGGAATCAAGATAGACGAACTTGAAGAGGAAGGTTACGGACGCCGTCTGAACTGCCAGCGCTGCAAGACAAAAATTCCGCGCCAGTGTGACCTTGCATGTGGTAACTGGGGAGTTATCGGTGACAAATCCGGGAAAGCTACATTTATCGAAGTCTGTTCAGACAAAGGTGCCGACCTTGTCACAAAGGCAGCCGGAAAGGCAATCGAGACAGCCGCACCTGAAGGTCCTGCAACAACTATCCGTGGCAAAGTTGAGAATGCCATGCTTAAGCTCGGTGACAAATGCCGTGACGCACAGTTTGAAAAACTTGGAAACGGCAAAGACCGCCTTAATTTCATAATGGACCAGACCTCACGCTGCATAAAGTGCTACCAGTGCATTGAGAACTGCCCGATATGCTACTGTGTGGAGTGCTCCACAAAGAAGCCGTATCTCGTTGAGTCCGGAGTTGTCAACCCTCCGTTCATGTTCCACCTGATACGCTACTCGCATATTGCAGATTCCTGCGTAAACTGTGGACAGTGCCAGGAGCTTTGTGCAATGGATATTCCAAACGCACTGTATATGCATGCCCTGCAGCTTGAGATGCAGGATATGTTTGGATATGAACCTGGTGTAAACCTCGACCTTCCTATTCTGTCTCTTGTTGAAGAGCCGACAGAAAGAAAGCGTCTTTCGGACACAGGTTCTGATCAGATATTCAACATCTTTGCAGAAGAGTAAATTTATAAATACATTTTTTTGCCGGCAGTCAAAGTGAATTGTTTCTGATGTCGTAATAATATAATTTAAGCTGTCAACTGTTGCATTATCTCCTCCATTTTACAGGGGAATAATCTGTAGATAAACTAAAAAAATAAGAATAACATTTAAATCTCAAATTTTTTATTGAATTTGTCCAGGTAACTTTTGTATTCCGGTTTATTTAGTATCATGAAATTCCCTTTTTCAAGTATTGCCACCCTGTCACACATAAGCTGCATGACCCCGGGGTCATGAGAGATGAAGATGCACGCATTTTGCCTCTTTTCCTGGAGGGATTTCATAAGGTTTAGCACCTGCGCCTGAACCGACATATCAAGCATTGAAGTAGGTTCGTCGGCAACAACCAGTTTTGGAGATAAGGAATATATTTTTACCATCATCGCCCGCTGGATTTCTCCGCCGGAGAGCTGGTCAGGATAGCAGTAAAGCTGTTCCGGTTTTAATCCGACGGCTTCTATAAGCGGGTAAAGCTCTTTGAAGACTTCTTTAGGCTTTCTCCCGAAATGATAGTACACAGGTTCTGTTATGGCTTCTGCAACAGTTTTTTTAGGGTCAAAGGATATCTCCGGGTGCTGGAATATCATCTGCACAAGGGCTCTTTTAAGACCGTTTTTCTTTTTGGAAAGTTCCTTTATGCTTTTTCCTTCAAAAAAGACTTCACCTTTGAACTTTTTGTCAAGCCCGGTTATACATCTCCCAAGTGTTGACTTTCCGCATCCGCTCATACCGAATATCCCGAGAGTCTCTCCGCCTTCAAGACTGAAAGTAACATCGCGGAAGATATCCCCGTGACCATATGTCTTGTATAGATTATTCACTTCAAGGACCTGTGGCATCTGACACACCTCTTTTCGTTTTCGCGGGAATCCTGCGTTTTCAGGTCAGGATGTTTATTTTTGCCGGCTTCGCATTTATTATTACAGCGTTCATAAAAATAACATCCTTTCGGGAGGCTGTCAAATCCGGGGCACATTCCGGGCATCGCGTTCATTCCGTTTTCAGGGAGGGCTGCAACAAGTCCTTTTGTATACGGATGGTCCGGGTTGTCCAGTATTTCTTTACAGTTCCCGAATTCGATTATTTCTCCAGAATACATAACTCCTATTATATCTCCTACTGCACGGGCAAGTCCCAGGTCATGGGTTATCAGAAGGATTGAATCATATTGTTTATCTTTCAAACCGGTAAACATCCTGATGGCATATTTCCATGCTTCATAGTCCAGTCCCCTGGTTGGTTCATCCGCTACAAGAAAATGAGGTTCTGATGAAAGTGCTATTCCTGCCGCAACCCTTTGCCGCATGCCTCCGGACAGTTCATGGGGGTAAGATTCCGCGACTGATGAAGGGTTTGAAAAACCGGTTTTCAGCAGTATGTCCATGACCTTTTCATGGTGCATATTATGAGGGATTTTTCTTACGTACTCAAGGACTTCGGAAATCTGGTCTGAGCATTTCATGACAGGGTCAAGGGAGCCTGACGGGTTCTGCGGTATAAGTGAAATTTCCTTTCCCCGGAGTCTGGAATATTTTTTCTCAGAAAGGGAGAGAATTTCATTTCCTTTATATTTTATACTTCCACTGACGACTGCACCGGGAGGCAGGAGATGAAGAATAGCCTGACCTATGACCGACTTTCCTGACCCGGTCTCACCAACCAGAACACAGATCTCGCCTTTGCGTATTTTGAAATTTATATTCTGTGATACCCTTAAAGGACCTCTTTTCGTGTTGAATGTAACGTTAAGTCCGCATACTTCAAGAATATACCCGGAATTTTTTGAGGCGTGCTTCATAGCGACCCTTCTCCGTCTGATTTCGGATCTGTTATGTCACGTATGCCTTCGCCTGCCGTGTTGAACAGAAGGGTCACAATCGTTATTGCGATACCCGGAACAATTACGTTTAAAGGAGCTATACGCATATATGAAATTCCTGAACTTATCATAGAGCCCCATTCCGGGATTGTAGATGGGATACCCATGCCGAGAAACGAAAGTGTCGATATCATAAGGACTGTATGACCGATGTCCATTGTCGCGAGAACAACAACAGGCATAACACAGTTGGGGATAATATGCCTTGTCAGAATCCAATAATCAGAGAACCCAAAAGCACGTGCTGATAACACATATTCCTGGTTTTTTTCATGCAGGACCTGACCTCTCATAAGACGTGCGAGGGATGCCCACTGGACAACTGAAAGCATAACCACCATGTTCAGAATTCCCGGTCCTATAAGAGCTATAAGTGCAAGTGCAAGGATAACAGTCGGAAAAGCAAGAAAAACGTCAATGATTCTGGCGATTATATTGTCGGCAAGACCGCCTTTGTACCCGGAGTAGCTTCCTACTGCAACGCCGATGACAAACGATAATGCAACTGTCGTAAGGGCTATTTTCATTGAGGTCTGAAGTCCGAAGACTACACGGCTGAACAGGTCCCGTCCGAGGTAGTCTGTCCCAGATATATGCCCCGGTGAAGGGCCGAGGTTTTTGCTGTAAAGGTCAGCGGCATTTGGGTCCTGCGGAGCAAGATACGGCGCTATGGCACTTAAAAGAATCAAAACTCCAATCAGGACGAATACAATCTGGAGACCCCGGCGCTTTTTCAGTCTGAAGTACCAGTCCGATTTTTTTACTTCATCCAGATTAAAATAACAGGTTAAATCTTTTTTTCTTTTTTTTCCGGGATATTCACTCATAGTTTATCCTCGGGTCAATTACGTGATATAAAATATCTATTACAAAGTTTACGACCAAAAACATAAATACAATAACCATAATAGTGCTTTCGATAAGAACTGTATCGCGTGCAGATACAGCTTTCATCAAAAGAGCACCGACACCGGGCCATGCAAATATTGTTTCTATTACAACAGACCCGGCAAGCAGTGCACCATATGACATCCCTATTACAGTGAGCACAGGAAGGACTGCATTTTTAAAAGCGTGGCTGAAAAGCACTTTTCCTGCAGGGAGTCCCTTTGCGCGTGCAAAGACTACATATGGTTTGTCCAGTGTTTCAATGAGGCTTGTACGCATTATTCGTGTGACTGAAGCCATTGTGTGAAGACCAAGAGCTATTGCAGGAAGAATAATGTACTGTGTTCCGCCATAGCCTGCAACCGGCGTCAGCTTTAACCATACGCTGAAAACAAGGATAAGCATGACAGCAACCCAGAATCCTGGCATTGACACTGAAAAGACTGTCAATGCACGAATAATGTGGTCGCTTATCCTGTTCTGGCGGACTGCCGAGTAAATTCCCAGGCAAAGACCTGTTGCGACTGCAAACAGCATGGAAAATGTGGTCAGGATTATTGTAGGAGGCACTGACAAAGCAAGCAGTTTTATTACGGGCTTGTTAAACAGTATGGATTTTCCGGGGTCTCCGTGCAAAATTCCCCATATCCAGTCTGTGTACTGCTGCAGCAGCGGTTTGTCAAGATCGAAACGTTCTGATACGTCTGACACAAGTTCAGGTGATGCTGCCTCATCAAATCCTATAAACAGGTGCTGTGTCAGGACTAAAGCCGGTTCCCCGGGTATTGCATTTACTACTACAAAAGTGAAAACAGATGCTACCAAAAGAGTCAGGATGAGATAGCATGTTCTCTTAATTATATAGTAGTGCATGTTTTCAGCCTCTTTTCTCACCGCAGATCAAATAATAACTCAATGATGTGTACAGTCTTTCATACCACTCAAGGCGTTTTCTCTGGTTTCTGCGTATATGGGAAAGGTCAATAACTTTAATATCCGAAAGACCTGCATTTGAGAAGTACTCCTTAGCTTTATCCTCAGGTACGCCGCCGCAGTTTGGGAGGGATTCATTAAGATTTTTGCTGTAAAGGCTTTCCCCGTGTGGGCTTCTCTCGATTAGGTTCTCAAGAGAAAGGCCTATTTTCATTTTCATCCGGGTGGAGATTTTCTGGTCGTTCCAGACCCCGTCAATTACAAAAACCCTGCCTTTGGGTTTAATTACCCTGCACCAGTTTTTCAGGGCCGTATCTGGGTGAGGCAGAGTCCAGAGAAGGTGGCGGTTTACGACACCATCGAAAGTGTTGTCTTCAAAAGGTGGATTTTCAGCATCACCTTTTTGAAAAATCATTTTGGAATTGAATTTTTTCGCCTTTTTTTTGCCTACACTCATCATATTTACCGAGAGATCAATTCCTGTCACTTCGTGGCCCATTTCAGACAAAAGCAGGCCCATTGCACCGGTACCGCAGCCGACGTCAAGAATTTTGAGGGGAGGGCTGCTTTTTGGAAGAACGGATTCAAAGGCCTTTATCCACATCTGTTTCTCTTCGCCTGTCAGGACACCGTGCGATACACGTGAATCGTAATAGTCCGCTTCAGTGTTCCATGAATTTTCAATTTCTGATTTTATTGATATGTCATCCATATTTTCACCACAGGATTATTCTTCAAAAAAAGTTATGATGAAATTATCATAAACGGATCAATTCTGTAGTCATGGGCAGTAGGATCAAACCTGTAGCCGTTCACATTGTCCTTCATAACAACAGCTACGCCGTAATAGGCGACGTTTATCGTAGGGAGATCGTTATAGACAATCCCCTCGATTTTACCGAAATGATCATAACGCTCATTAACATCGTTTATATGGTGACCTTCTTCGATCATTTTATCAACGGCCGGATTACTGTATCCTGCCTTGTTGGATGTCCCGTTTGTTGTATACCAGCTTTTAAGCACATATTCAGGGTCAGGTACAAATGCAAGGGTCGGTGCGGACAGGTACAGGTCCCAGTTGTCATCAGACATTACTGAAGACAGGGAACTGTATTCCATTGCCGTCTCGTCAACCTCAAAACCTATGTCTCTCAGGTTTGCAGATATCGCTTCAAGCATTGGTGAAAGCCCGGGACGTTCGGTGTACGTGAAGAGTCTTAGTTTAAGTTTTTCTCCGTCTTTGTCAAGAATTCCGTCTCCGTCTGAATCAGTCCAGCCGGATTTTGCAAGATATTCTTTTGCAAGTTGCGGGTCATACGGATAAGGCGACAGGCTTTTGTTTGCCCATTCCATTGAAGGCAGAAATACGCCGCCTGCTGAACTTCCGACACCGTATAAAACATTCTTGACAATACCGTCCCTGTCGATTGCATATGAGATTGCTTTTCTCATATTGAGGTCAGCCATATCCGGATTTTTGAGATTTGCGTCAAGCTTGTAAATTCTTGGTGTGTTGTATATTTCGACGTGTATCCCGTCTGTTTCATTCAGGCGTTTTACTTCGCTGTACGGAGGGTCGCATGTAAAATCAACATCTCCGTTTTCAATGAGCATTGCCCTTGTTTCAGAGTTTTCATAACCTTTGATTACTATGCCGTCAAATCCGGGTTCCTCTTTCCACCAGTCTGTATTCTTGTCTACGACAAGTTCACCTGTCTGCTCATCATATGATTTGAATTTCATCGGTCCGGTTCCTATTGGTTTAACAAAGTTTCCGTCCGAATCATATGAATCCGGGCTTACAATTGCAGTACATGGGTAGTGCAGAGCACCGGGGACAAGCGGATTAAGTTCAGTCGTATATATCCTTACTGTATAATTGTCAACAGCATCCGAATGATCATATGATATAAGAGATGCAGTGCTTGGTGAAAGCTCCATTGTGTCATCAAGTGAGACCACAACGTCTTTGGCAGTCATCTCCCTGCCGTTATGGAACTTTACCCCTTCTCTTAATTTGAATTCCCATGTGGTATCATTGATCTGTTCCCAGCTTTCGGCAAGGTTGGGCACAAGTTCAAAATTGTCGTTAGCGCTTACAAGAGTTTCTGTGATAAGAGATTTTTCTGTAACAAGAACTCCTGATAGACTTGATGTGGCCGGATTTATTGATGATATGTCCCACATATCCCCGACCTTAAGAATATTGTCCGAGCTGTTTTCCGTCTGCGTCGTGGAAGTGCATCCTGAAATAAAAAGTGATGCAGCAAACGCTGATACAGCCAAAATTAGATAGAGATTTCTCATGATTCACCTTTTAAAAACCATCTCAGATTCAACCAGTTTTGTACATAACAGTTTTTAGGTCATGCCCATTTCTTAAATCTGATTAACTTTAGTTATGTAAAATTATCTTAATAAAGTTGTGTTTTGATGCAAAGTACCATTTTAATCAGGTTTTCAACACCAATTGTATGCACTTGTATTTACCAATAAATACAAAAAACTGATAATTATCAAAAATATTGTTTTAACTTTTATTGATTATGCCTGTAAAATTTTTAGCCCTGTTCTGTTCCGGAATCCTGAAAAATATATATGACAGTTGTTGCCTGTCAGATTAAAAAATTAAAATGATAAAAAATTATTCTGGTCTTTCTATTCTGTCAAGTGTTATCTCAAATGTAAGGTTATTTCCTGCAAGAGGTGAATTTGCATCGAGAAGGACATCAGAATCTGTAATATTTACTACTGTTGTCGGGAATACCGTACCGTCCTGGCCTGAAAGGTAAACCGTGGTCCCGGCTTTAAGAGTAGTATTTTCAGGGAACTTGCTGCGGTTGAGGAAGAACACAAGGCTTGGGTTGTATTCACCGTATGCTTCATCCGGTGAAAGACTGACAGTCTTTGTTTCACCTTCTTTCATGCCTGTTACTGCTTCATTAAAACCTGATATTACCTGACCTTCTCCCAGAATAAACGTAAACGGGCTGTCGGTTCCGTTTATGCTTTCATCGAATACGCTCCCGTTGTCAAGAGTGCCCCTGTAATATACATACACGGTATCACCTGCTTTGGCAGTCATCGACTCATCGGAAGTAAAGTTTCCGTTTGATGTACCGTTATCCTGCCCGGAAAGAGTTTCACCCGGTGTTGCCGTTGCTGAAGTCGTCTGCATTAATGTAAGACTTTCTCCGGGAGTTGCGTTGTTGTCTGTCGGCCCTCCTGGATTATCCTTCTGGGTACATCCTGCCGCAGCAATAACAGACAGTATTACTGCAAAAACCAGTACCACCATAAGAGTAGTTTTTTTCATAGTTACATTGCCTCTGCTTTAAAAATCAAGCCTGATAATAAACTGAACTTTAGTATCCAGTTATACCGGTTAATCTTATTTTCTTTCTGCTAATTAATGTACTGTATTATACTTTATTCTCTATAACTGCTGTACTAAACTAAATATAAGCAAAAAATGTTTCTTATCTTCTTACAGTGACAGCGTCTGGAATGGTATATCTAATTAATCAAAAAAACAAAACTATTTCCTGAATGTTTTGGATGGTGGAGAATGCCTCTTCTTTTAAGAAGACGATGATAATAGGAATCGTTGTAGGTGTAATCTCCGGAATAGGAGCTTTTTTGTTTTTCAGCGGACTGAAGCTGGGGACTCATTTCGTATTTGAAAACCTTATGAATTACCATTATCCTATTGAAGGTCAGTCTCTCGAATCGATATCTGAATGGGCGCCGCCCGCAACAATATGGCTGATTCTTCCTATAATTTGTATGGGTGCTCTTTTATCGGGACTTCTTGTGTACAATTTTGCCCCGGAAGCCGAAGGCCACGGTACTGACGCAGCGATAAAGGCGTTTCATGGCGAGGGAAGAATAAGATGGCGTGTCCCAATAATAAAAGCGCTGGCATCAATTCTTACAATATCAACGGGTGGAAGCGCCGGAAGGGAAGGACCTACCGCGCAGATCTCCGCCGGTTTTGGCTCAATTGCTGCCGATGCACTTAAACTCTCTCCTCGTGAGAGAAGAATTGCACTTGCTACTGGAATTGGAGCCGGAATAGGCACTATATTTAAGGCACCTCTTGGTGGTGCAATTCTTGCAGCTGAGATCCTTTATACGAGGGACTTTGAATCTGATGTGATTATGCCTTCATTTCTGGCTTCAATTATAGGTTATTCGATATTCGGTTTTTTTGAAGGATATGACCCGATATTCGGTACAGCGTCAATTCACTGGGAAATCCCACAGATACCTTTGTTCCTTGTCCTTGGAATAATCTGTGCTCTGGTCGGGCTTTTATACATAAGGGTTTTTTACGGGACGAAGAAAGTATTTGCTGACTTTTTTGAAAAAAAACACCTTCCTGTTGTGTTGAAGCCTGTTACCGGTGCTTTTTTTATCGGAGTCTTTGTTATTGTTTTCTCGTATATCTGTCCTGAGACGATGATCACCGCCCTTGCAAGCCTTGGGACAGGATATGGTTTTATGCAGCTTGCAATCTACAATATGCTGCCTCTTGCTGTTCTGGTTCTTCTTCCTTTTACAAAAATATTTACTACTTCTTTTACAATAGGCTCAGGAGGAAGTGGAGGTGTATTCGCTCCGGGTCTTGCTATAGGAGGAGCCGCAGGAGGAGCCTTCGGAATGATACTTCATATATTCTTGCCTCAGATAGTCCCCCTGTTTACAATTCCGGCATTTGTCATCGTCGGGATGATCTCTCTTTTTGGTGGGATAGCTAATGCACCCATTGCGGTAATGATAATGGTAGTCGAGATGACAAGCGACTTTTCCCTCCTTGTGCCTGCGATGGGTGCAGTTGCGGTTTCAACAGTTCTCACCGGCGAGAGCACGATATTTCGTGAACAGCTCAGAACAAAGGCCCAGTCTCCTGCCCACAGGGGTGAATACCAGATTGAGATTCTTAACGAAATATCTGCTGAAAGCGCAATGAGAAAAGCCGGTGAACTGATATGTCTTTCACCACAGGATTCCTGGGAAAAAGTAATGAACCTGATGGACAGTACGCATCACACAGGATTCCCGGTCATTGACAATGGAAAACTTGTCGGAATAGTTACATACAGGGACGTCTGGCCTGAGGACAACAAATTATCCAGTATCGGAGAGATTATGAAATATCCTGTCATAACGATACCTCCGGATTCAAACCTTGAAAAGGCGCTTATCATAATGATGGAAAAAGACATTCATCACCTTCCGGTAACAGACAAAGACAACCCGGATAAAGTACTGGGATTTATTACGTCGACCGACATAATGCGTTCTTATACGAAAGCGGTAAACCTTACGAAAAAATCAAAATAGATTCTTATCCTTTTTTTGCCGGGAAGGATGGTTCCGGCAGGTATAAAATTGGACTTATAACAGTCTCAATGGCAAATTTTATTTTTTTGCCGCTGGTAATTTAATGGAAAGGATGTGTTTTCTATAGAATCCGCAGGCCCGAAAGATACTATACTGGTCAGATTTACAAGCAGAACTCCTGACGGGGAAATATTTGAATCTTCTGAAGACGGTGATGTCCAGAAAATATGTCTTGGAGAAGGCCGGATAAATCCCGTGTTTGAAAAAGCTTTTACCGGGATGAAACCCGGTGAGAAGAAAGAGGTAGTCCTTACTGCCGATAAGGCATACGGAGAATATAAAAAACGCCTTGTTTTCAAACTGCGAAAATCCGGGCTTAATCTTACGTGTGACCCGAAACCGGGGGATCTGGTTACAATAAAACTTCCGACAGGACAGAAGTCTCTTGTAAAAATTCTTGATATAACCACCAAATCAATAAAAGTAGATGCAAATCATCCTATGGCCGGAAAAGACCTCATATATGAACTTGAACTGGTAGAAATTGTGAGTGAGAAGAGATAAAGTTTATTCGCAGATTTGCAGGGGATAATACAGGTTTTAAAATGCAGAACATAAGGGACAATGACTATAAAACCGGAAAATACGTTTTAGATAAAAAAGGAGAGAAAATTGAGATATATGATCCCCCTTTCTACCGCACTGAATTCGAGGACGCATACAGGTTTATAATAAATGACTATGTAATTCCCGAAAAAGAGATTGCGATATTCATACCGTGCGCACTGAGAAAACCGTACAGCCAGAGCCCAAGCCATAAACTATTTCACAGGATAATCGATGATGTCTTTACAAAAGAAAGATATCACCTTGTAATATTCGGTACATGCGGGACTGTCCCCGCCGAGCTTGAACTAATGTATCCTTATTCAAACTATCACTATATGCTCGGCAAGTGCACGGACGACAGGGAAAGAAAGGATTTTCACAGGATAGAGGTCTACAGGCTGGAAGGTTATCTTGAGAAGACAAGAGACACATACAGTAAAAGAATCGCCTATTGCATCGGGCCTTTCAGAAAGGCTCTTGTTGAGGCATGCAGAAAAACCGGTACTGAAATGATTCTGTTGCCTTCTGATCCAATGATAGAAAAAATGTATGATATAGACTGCCCGTTTCCTGAAGGGAGCCTTTCGATGAATGAATATATAAGCGAATTCCGTGAAGGTCTTTTGTCGCTGAAATAATTTGTTCTAAATTCCTGATTCCTTTTTAATCTTCTTTATACTGTCCCTTAGCTTTATTGCCCTCTCAAAATCAAGGGAGTCCGCTGCCGAGTACATCTCCTGTTCGAGTTCTATTATAAGGTTTGGAATTTCTTTCTTCGGGACGTGCTTTGCGTCTGTTATGTCGACCTCTTTTTCTCGGACAGGTTTTACGATGGTCTTTGGGGTAATCCCGTGGACACTGTTGTATTCAGTCTGAATTCTCCTGCGCCTTTCAGTCTCCCCGATGGCAGTCTTCATGGAGTCGGTCATTTTGTCTGCATACAAAACTACGTATGAATCCGAATTTCTTGCCGCACGCCCGATTATCTGGATGAGGCTTCTTGCGTCCCGCAAAAATCCCTCTTTGTCAGCGTCAAGTATACCTATGAACCCGATTTCAGGGATGTCGATACCCTCCCTCAAAAGATTAATCCCGACAAGAACATCGAACTTGCCGAGCCTCAGCTGCCTTATTATTTCCGTCCTTTCGATTGTGTCGATATCGGAATGAAGATATCTGGTTTTAACACCTTTTTCGGCAAGAAAGTCGGTAAGCTCTTCGGCAAGTTTTTTGGTGAGCGTTGTAATAAGGACCCTGTTTTTCCTTGCTATTGTCTTTTTTATTTCTCCCAGAACGTCAGACATCTGGCCTTCCGTCTGTCTTACAAAGACGGCGGGGTCTACAAGTCCGGTTGGCCTTATAATCTGTTCAGCCGTATTTTCGGAATGCTCTGATTCATATTTTCCCGGAGTTGCTGAGACAAATATAACACTGTGCATGTACTGCTCAAACTCTGCGAAGACAAGCGGCCTGTTGTCAAACGCCGAAGGCAGCCTGAATCCGTAGTTTACAAGCGGCTCTTTTCGGGACCTGTCCCCGTTGTACATCCCTCTGACCTGGGGAAGGGTCTGGTGGCTTTCGTCGATTATCATCAGAAAGTCGCCGGGGAAATAATCCAGAAGACAGAAAGGTTTTTCACCTTTTTTCCTGTGGTCAAAATAGAGGGAATAGTTCTCGATTCCTTTGCAGAACCCTGTTTCTTCTATCATTTCCATATCGTAAAGAGTCCTCTGTCTCAGCCTGTGCGCTTCCACCGGGCCGAGGTCCTTAAGCCTTTCCTCAAGTTCTGCCTTAATCCCGGCTATTGACCCTTTTATTTCGTCTTCTGGAACAACATAGTGTCTTGCAGGATACACGAAAAAATAATCAAGACTTTCGACTTTCTTTCCGGAGACCTTTTCTATTTCCGAGATATTCTCTATTTCATCCCCGAAAAGCTCTATTCTTATTATGTTGTTATAATACCCGGGTATTATATCGATAGTGTCCCCTTTGACCCTGAACCTTCCCGGCATAAGCTCGGTGTCGTTTCTTTCGAACTGGATATCTATAAGTTTTTTAAGAATTGTTTTTCGTTTTATGGTGTCGCCTGTGTTAAGCTCGAAACCAAGCTTTTCAAAATTTTCAGGGTTGCCGAGACCGTATATCGCTGAAACTGATGCGACGACTATGACATCTTTTCTGGATAAAAGCGAAGCCGTGGCAGAAAGCCTCATCTGCTCTATTTTCGGATTTATCTGGGCATCTTTTTCTATGTACTGGTCTCTCTGCGGGATGTATGACTCAGGCTGGTAGTAGTCGTAATATGAGACGAAGTACTCCACCCTGTTTTCCGGAAAAAATTCCCTGAACTCGTTGTAAAGCTGGGCTGCAAGAGTTTTGTTGTGGGCGAGGACAAGAGTCGGCCTCTGGTAGTTTTGGATAATGTTTGCAACGGTAAACGTTTTCCCTGAGCCTGTGACGCCAAGGAGTGTCTGAAACCTTTTATTGTCCTTTAACCCGTCCGAAAGGCTTTCTATTGCATCGGGCTGGGAGCCCTTCGGACTGAAGCCGCTGACAAGTTTAAACCGGTAGTCAGTTTTATGCATTATTTATCCTCTTCTATCTCTTTGGACTTTAAAAGACGGTTGTAGGTTATTGCAAAACGGTGCGCCTCATCGCGTATCTCCTGTATGAAAAGGGAGGCTTTTTCAGTCCTTTTCAGTGGAAGCGGATGCGAAAACCCGGGGACAAAAATTTCCTCCTCTTTTTTCGCAACGGATATGAGGGGTATTTTCACGCCCACTTCGTCAAGAGCGCCTTTTGCGGCGGAGAGCTGACCCTTCCCGCCGTCTATGATTATAAGGTCGGGATATGTGTCTCCTTCATTTTTCAGTCTTGAATAGCGTCTCTTTACTACCTCTGCAATTGAAGCGAAATCGTCTATCTTATCCACTGTTTTTATCCTGAAACGCCTGTAGTTCCTTTTGTCAGGGCGCCCGTACCTGAACTGTACCATCGAACCTACGGTATTTGTTCCTGAAAGATGAGATATATCAAAGCATTCTATTACGTCCGGATTTTCAGGGAGATGGAGACGTTTTTTAAGTTCACTTACTTTAATCTCCCCGCCGAAGAAGACGGTTTTGACATTGTGCAAAACAAGGTCAAGAAGAATTTTCTTGTCTCCTTTCAGGGGGACTGTAACCTTCACCTTTCTGCCCTTTTTCTCCGACAGAAAATCTTCAAGCGTTGAACCGGTTGAAACAGGAAGGATAAGTTCAAAAGGCGGCTCATTTTCCGAGTAATACTGTATTATGAATTCTTCAAGCGCCTCATCGCCGTCATCAAATATAAATTCCTGTTTTTCTGCAAGGCAGCCTTTGTATACCGAAAAGAGCATCAGGTATATTACGCCGTCTCTTTCCGAAAAATTGATTACATCTTCGTCAGTTAGTTTTTTGCTGCTGATATGCTGCCTCTCGGCCAAATGTCCCAGTGCCGCGGCCTGGTCGCGGAGCTGTATCGCATTTTCAAAGTCAAGTGACTCTGCCTTCTCCTCCATCTCGTATTCAAGGCTTTTAATCATCTCTTTTGTGTTTCCGCGTAGAACCGACGAGGCCTTTTTTACCTGTGAACTATAGTCATCAGCGGAAATTTTTTTCATGCACGGTGCACTGCACGTGCCGATATGAGCCCTCAGACATCCTCTTTTGGACATCCTCCTGCAGGAACGAAGCTTAAACGTCTTTTTTACAACTGATAACACATAATCTCTTTCTTTTGCGGATACGAACGGCCCGAAGACCTCTCCTGTCCCTGTCTTTTTTCTTGCGATTCCGATTGAAGGAAA
Source organism: Methanomicrobium sp. W14 (assembly GCF_017875315.1). Lineage (NCBI taxonomy): Archaea > Methanobacteriati > Methanobacteriota > Methanomicrobia > Methanomicrobiales > Methanomicrobiaceae > Methanomicrobium > Methanomicrobium sp. W14. The sequence continues at coordinate 571,137 of NZ_JAGGMM010000001.1, read as the reverse complement.
TTTGTCGCCTGACAGTCTTATATAGGCATAGCTTTTTGAGTCTTTTAGATCGATGTTGTATTTAGGCTGGTACCTTTTTATGAGGTTGTTTTCCAGGATAAACGCTTCAACCTCATTTCCTGTGACTATGAAATCGGTAGTGGATATTGATTTTACAAGCGCCTTTGTCTTGGGGTCGGTGATGTTCCTGTTGAAGTAACTGGACACACGCTTCTTCAGGTTTTTGGCCTTGCCTACGTAGATTACCTTTCCGTCTTCATCTTTATGCAGGTAGCACCCCGGTTCGTTCGGGATTACCGAGAGGTCTGTCATTGTGGTTTTTATTTCTTATTCAGTATCTGCGCCAGAAAATGCCCTGTATAACTTATTTTGTCCTTTGCAATTTCTTCAGGTGTTCCTGTCGCAATAATTTTACCTCCAAGGTCTCCACCTTCGGGACCGAGGTCAATTATGTAATCCGCCGACTTTATCATGTCCATGTTGTGCTCTATTACGACAACTGTGTTTCCCTTTTCAACAAGAGAGTTTAAGACGCCTATTAGTTTTTTTACATCGTGAAAGTGAAGCCCTGTCGTAGGCTCGTCAAGGAGATATACAGTTTTTCCTGTTGCACGTTTCGACAGCTCACGCGTCAGTTTAATCCTCTGTGCTTCCCCGCCTGAAAGGGTTGTCGAACTCTGGCCGAGTTTAAGGTATCCTAGTCCCACCCTGCACAGGGTTTCAAGCTTGTTTTTAACGGAAGGGTGATTCTCGAATAGCGATGCCGCTTCTTCGACCGTCATGTTCAAAACGTCGGATATTGATTTTCCTTTGTATTTCACCTCAAGTGTCTCGGAATTGTAGCGTTTTCCTTTGCATTCCTCGCACTCAACGTAGACGTCGGGAAGAAAGTTCATCTCGATTTTTATGACGCCGTCCCCACAGCAGGTCTCGCACCTTCCCCCTTTGACATTGAAGGAAAACCTCCCTGGTTTGTATCCCCTGATCTTGGCTTCTTTTGTCTCCGCAAATATGCCCCTTATCTCGTCGAATACTTTGGTGTATGTTGCCGGGTTTGAACGCGGGGTTCTTCCGATAGGACTTTGATCAATGACTATTACCTTGTCCACGGGTCTGTCAAAAGAGAGGTCGTCAAATTTACCACCTTCTGCCTTTGATCTGTTTATTCTGGCTGAAAGCGCAGGATAAAGCGTGTCATATATAAGGGTCGACTTTCCGCTCCCGGAGACTCCCGTAACCACAGTAAAAAGGCCTAACGGGATATCTGCATCAACCGACTTCAGGTTGTTCTCCCGGCACCCTGTGATATGAATAAATGATTTGCTTTTCCTTCTTTTTTTGGGAATATCTATTTTTTCTTTGCCTGAGAGGTACATGCCGGTAAGTGACTTGTCATCTTTTTCAATATCATCCGGAGTACCGCTTGATACGACATAACCCCCGTTTACTCCGGCCCCGGGGCCCATATCAACGACATAGTCGGCTTCCCTGATAGTGTCCTCGTCGTGTTCGACCACGACAAGCGTGTTGCCGAGGTCACGCAGCTTCTGAAGCGTTTCAATAAGCCTGTGGTTGTCGCGCTGGTGGAGACCTATTGAAGGTTCGTCGAGCACATACAAAACACCCATAAGGTTTGATCCTATCTGTGTCGCAAGGCGTATTCTCTGTGCTTCTCCGCCTGAAAGAGTCCCTGCGTTCCGGGACAGGGTGAGGTACCCGAGACCTACCTCTTCAAGAAACTTCAGGCGCGATTTTATCTCCTTTAATACCTGTTTTGCAATTTCTTCATCTTTTTTGCTTAGTTTTAAGCTGTCAAAAAATTTCAGGCAGTCGGAGACCGGGAGGTCGGTTACGTCGACTATTGATTTTCCGGATACCTTTACGGAAAGTGCCTTTTCATTAAGGCGTTTTCCCCCGCATTTTGGGCACTTGGAGACTTTCATAAATTTCTCAAGCTCCTTTCTGCGGTATTCTGATTTTGTCTGGCCGTACAGGCGTGACGCCTGCGGCAGAAGGCCTTCCCACCTTCCGTTGTGCGACCATGACGTGTCCCCCTCCCTGTTTTTCAGGTTAAACCGGAGGACATCGTCTGACCCGAACATAAGAGCGTTGTACTGTTCTTTTGTCAGGTCTTTTACGGGGGTGAATATGTCAAACCCGTAATGTTTCGCTACCGATGCAAGGTACTGGACACGATAGCCGTCGAGGAAATTCCTGTACATTGCAACAGCACCTTCCGAGAGCGATTTGCTTTTGTCAGGAATGATGAGGTCTGGATCAAACTCCATTTTTATTCCAAGTCCGTTGCATTCAGGGCATGCACCGAAAGGACTGTTGAACGAGAACATTCTGGGCTGGAGTTCATCGTATGAAAAACCGCATATAGGACATGCAAGTTTTGACGAATATATTTTTTCTTCCCCTTTTTCAGGAAGAACGATTACAAGACCCTCTGAGTTTTCCAGTGCTGTTTCAACCGCTTCGACAAGCCTTGATCTGTCGTCTCCGGGGTCGAGACGGTCGACTACTATCTCGATGTCATGCTTGACATATCTTTCAAGGTTTATCTCACCGTCGGTTTTCACTATATTACCGTCGACTCTTGCCCTTGAAAAACCCTGGCTGTTCAGGTCTTTTAAGATATACGGGTATGTTCCTTTTTTCTGGCGGACTTTCGGCGACAGTATTGTTACAGTGCCCTTATATTCCGAGGATATGGCGTCCGCTATCATCTCTGGTGACCTGGATTCTATGACTATATTATGAACGGGACAAAAGGGCGTACCTGTCCTTGCAAACAAAAGACGCAGGTAATCGTATATTTCAGTGACTGTCCCGACAGTGCTCCTGGGATTTTTTGATGTCGTCTTCTGCTCTATTGATATCGCAGGGGACAGGCCGTCTATTGAGTCGACGTCAGGTTTGTTCATAAGGCCAAGGAACTGACGTGCATAAGCAGACAGTGACTCAACGTACCTTCTCTGCCCTTCCGCATAAATTGTGTCAAAAGCGAGTGTGGATTTTCCGGAGCCCGATACTCCCGTGATTACGATTAGCTTGTCTCTCGGGAGTTCAAGGGTAATGTCCCGGAGGTTATGCTCCCTTGCTCCCCGTATTATTATTGAGTCCATTTTTAGTTATCAGAAGTCTATTTGAGTCTTCATATAAATGATTATAGAGGCACGCGGTGTGAAAGTGTAGGTTTTTAAAATTTTTTCAGGAACGCAAATCTTTTTAAATCCGCGTAATTTAATCTGTAGACACTAATGAAGACTCCACGTACCGGTCTTCTTCCTGTTTCCGGTAAAAAACCCAAAGTTTTAATCCTCGGAAGTTTTCCGGGTGAAGTCTCGATTGAAAAGAATCAGTACTATGCAAACAAAAGGAACCACTTCTGGAAACTGCTTGAAATAACTCTCAACATTGATTTCGACCTTTCCTATGAAAGAAAAACGGAAGCTGTCAGGTCATCAGGTATTGCCCTGTGGGACGTCGTTTATACATGTGACAGGGTAAAAAGCATGGATGGAAGCATAAAAAATGTAGTTCCTAATGATATTTTTGGCTTCATTAAGTCCCATAATAGTATAAGGGCCGTTTTTTTAAACGGGATAACCGGTGCAGGCAGACTATTCTTCAGGTATCATAAGAATTTTTCAGACGTTTTTCCAGGTATTCAGGTTATTACCCTTCCCTCATCAAGTCCTGCAAATGCACTATATAGTTTTGAGGAAAAAGCAGAACGCTGGGCTGTCATCAGGGATTACGTAAGATAAAAACTTCCGGTACTTATGTTTTTATAGAAAGGATTAGTCAAAATTGTAATGTTTCCGCAAAAAATCCCTGATTTTCTGTGATTCAAGCCACTGCTGGTCCAGGCGGTTTACAAGCCTGTCTATTACTTTGGTCTGCTCCAAAACTTCAGAGGTATATTTGAAATCCCCGAGCATTATATACCCGATTATTGTCTGTAGGGGATTTCTTATTTCGTCGTTTAATATGGCGAGCTGCTCCAGGTTTTTTTCGATCTGCTGAAGAGACTGTTTCTGGTGCTTTTTCAGGCTTATTATATCGGTTATGTCCGTGAATATTGCTGCAAACTGATTTTTCCTTGGTGAATATGAATATATCTTATAATATTTCCCGAAAATACTGTTGTACTCTGTAAACTCTTCAGGTATACCTGACAGTGCAATTTTTCCGTACCTTTCAATGCTTTTTTTGTCTTCATCAGGGTATAGTTCAAAAAAAGTTTTGCCGCGGATATCCTGCGCTTTTAATCCGGTCATCTTTTCAAATGCGGGGTTTATCTCGAGAAACCTGTAGTCACATGGAATACCGTTTTCATCAGTAATAATTTTATGAAGTACGAATCCGTTGTTCATTGTGGAGAAAAGTTCTTTATACTGTTTTTCACTTATTTCCAGAGCTTTTTCAGCCTTTTTTCTCTTGGATATGTCAAGGACAGATTCAACTGCACCTATAACCTGGTTATTTTCGTCAAAAACAGGATATGCTGCAACTTTTACATTTATTCTTTTCCCGCCGGACCTTGTTTTTTCTTCAACAAGAGGCTTTTTTGTGTTTATGGCCTTTAGGACTGTGCAGCCCTCACAGGGAGAATCGCGGTTGTACCACAGCTTATAGCAGATCTTTCCTACAAGGTCTTCGGGTTTCATGTTAAGTGAATCAGCAGGGTCTTTGTTTGCCCAGATTATTTTGAAATTGCAGTCATAAAATACAAGGTTTTCATGAATTGTATTAAGAATAAGCGTTTTTTCTTTTTCGGATTGCTTAAGTTTTCCTTCATATTTTTTTCTATCGGTTATATCCCTTGAATAAATGCATGAAAATTTAAGGACATCCGAACGGAAATAGCTCGCATGAGATTCTACAGGATATGTTGACCCGTCCGATCTTTTGTGGTATGTTTCATAAATGTAACTTTTTTTGCCTGAAAATATCTCATTCCACTGATTTTTCAGTCTTTTTGCCTCATTTTCAGGACGCAGTTCATCTACCTTTTTAGACAGAATTTCATCAAGCGAATATCCCATGGAACTGCATGCTCTTTCGTTTGCATAAATAACCCTCATATCCCTGGTTATCCAGTATATTTCGTCCACAGAATTTTCAACCGAGAAACACATCAGATCGAAAAGGAACCGGCGGGTATCACCTTTTATATTTTCAGGGAGTTCTTTGATAAAAGGGCAATTTTCCAGACAGATACAATTATTGTTTTTTGTCTGATCAATAAAAGGGAGTCCTGCCATTCGTTATTTCTTTTTTTGTCAGAGGAATATTTGAGTCTTTCACAATAAACATATATAATTTATTGAACGGATATGGAGATTATATATGATATCAGGTATTGTGAAAAAAAGTTTGCCAATAATATTATAATGTCTCAAACTGGCAATATTACCATTATGCCTGATACCATCAGCTTAAAGGAAGGAAAGCCTGCACCTGACTTTTGTCTTTTTGACAAGGAAAACAAAGAGGTATGCCTGTCTGTATTCAAAGGAAAAAATGTTGTCCTGTATTTTTATCCAAAAGACAATACATCTGCATGTACACAGGAAGCAAAATCTTTTTCCAAAAACCTGGAGACTTTTGCTGGTCTGGATGCAGTTGTTATTGGGATAAGTCCTGATTCATGCGAAAGCCATAAAAAATTTTCAGAAAAAAATGATCTTAACATTATTCTGCTTTCAGACCCGGATCACCGGGTTTTAAAGGAGTATGGTATATGGAAACTGAAAAAGATGTACGGGCGGGAATACATGGGTGTTGAAAGGAGTACATTTTTGCTCTCTAAATCAGGCACAATCAGCCATATCTGGAGAAAAGTCAGGGTGAAAGGTCATACCGATGATGTTATGGAAAAATTAAAGGAAATTTCCTGATTTTTTTTAATTTTTTGTTTTTGAAAAATTTCCCTTTTACTGCTCTGTGCTTTTTCCGCCGGATTTGAACAATAACTGAACAACACGTCTGCCACCGAATGCATGAATGGTCCTTGTTCCGGATCGGCATCTTCCGCAGTCCTCCGGTGCCTGATAAAGCGTCCCGGATAAAAAATTGTTGGTTTTAAGAATCATGCTGTTGTTTTTGTATGAGTGTCTGCCGATTACTATTTACATCTGATAAGGCCATAAACAGCAATATTTATATGCACTGCTTTAAACCATAAAACAACATATACGAAAAAAGTTACGTGCAAAAAAATGCGCAGGATTTCCACAAATGAGTTATATAGACAAACTAAGCGATAATCTCAGGTACCTGCTTACGGGAGCCCTGATATTTATAATACTTGTCGGCATGCATGAAACTGCATACCTGATAAATATGGTTGTAATCTCCCTAATTCTTGCGATGCTTGGAACACCTTTGTTGTTCAGGCTGAAAAGAAGGGGTTTTTCAGATGTAATTTCCGTTACAATAATAATGACGGTATATATAATCGTGATTTTTTTCTTTCTTGCTCTTATTTTTGAGTCCGTAAACGTCCTTCTCATGGATCTTCCTAAATACGAGGAGCTTTTTACGATAAGAATGCAGGGTTTATTCAGCCTGATAGGTAATTTAGGGGTTTCTGTGTCGGCAGATTCTTTGTTTTTACCTGACTGGGGGACTTTATCAAAAATTTTGCTGGGTCTTGCCGGAAATGTCTCTGCAATTCTGATGGACGGATTTTTTATAATTGTTATAACATGCTTCATTCTCCTTGAAATTCCGTCTCTTCCAAGAAGGATAAAAAAGCTTGCAGGTGAAGACAGCAGCCTGCTAGTTCAGTACAGGGAAATGTGCACAAGTATGATAGGATGGGTTGTCGTAAAAACCAAAACAAACGTTGTTCTGGGGGCATCTTTCGGGGCCATGCTTTATGCACTCGGAATAGATCTGGCAGTATTCTGGGGGGTTATGGCAGTCATATTGAGCTATATCCCCTACATTGGGCTTTTGATAGTGTCAGTCCCGGCGATAATCCTTGCATGGCTTCAGCTTGGCCTGTGGGGTGTTGTTATTGTTGTAATAGGAATATGCATAATCAACGCAGTCGTCGAAAATATCGTGTTCTCCAAGTTTGCAGCCAAAGACTTCAATATGCCTCCGCTTGTGGTAATACTTTCTCTGGTTCTCTGGACATGGGTCCTCGGACCGATTGGTATGCTCATCTCGGTTCCTCTGACAATAATGATTTTAATTGCCTTCAGGTATATTGAAAGTACAAAGTGGATTACGGTCATTCTGGGAATGGAAGATATTCCGGAGAAAACGAAACCTGAAAAATAACAGGACACTGCTGATAAGAAATATTTTACACTATTTCCTTTTTCCAGGATAATATTATATACCAGTATTCTCAACAAGACATCTGACATAAAAAAGGGGGAAATTATGGGTTACAGATGGAAAAACAAAATCGATGTCGATGAAGCTGTCGTGGTTCTTATGAATTCGCTTGATGCCGAAGGTAAACTTCCTGCGTGGCTTGTCAGAACAATGAAACAGTCCCTTGCCGATTCGGAGAAGGAGATGGGTTCTTATTTTATGGAAGAAATAAAGGTCCATGCACCACGGGCACTGCCATACTTCCTTGAAGAAAGCTGAGACAATATTAAAAAACCATTCTAATTTAAAAAAAAGTATTTACGAGGTTTTTAGGAGTCTTTTATCGGATTGTTTGTGCCTGAATAACAGTAAAACACTGAAAAATTTCAGAGAATTTCTCATATGCAAACAGGGGTATTTACCTTTCCCAGTCTTTTACCTATACCGACACAATTAAAGAAATCACAGGTATGTTATTTATTATTCGACCGTGCACAGTGAAAGTAATTTTCTGTTTTCACAATACTTCAGGAGACTGCATACGCATACATTGAAAGGAGTTTTTATTCCGTTTTTTTCCCCAAGACTAACTACAGCTCCGTTAATATAATCAATTTCTGTCTCCCTTTTCATCTCAAGGTCCTGGTACATGGATGTGTATACCCCGGAAAACGAGGGTACAAGAGTACTGAAGAGATAATTCAGATAATCGTCAGGGTTTTTCCATTTTGTCTTTATTTTTTCTGCAGACATTATCTCAAAAGTCTCTTTTATCAGTCCTGTAACGACGACTTTCACATTCTCGTTCATAACCTCTCCCACTTTAATGGAAAGTATTGCACTGACGGGATTCACTGCTATGTTTAGGAGATTTTTCTCCCATATTGAAACCCTGATATCAGAAGATATTTCGGTACTTATTTTTGCTCTGCACAGAATCTCCTCAATTTCGTTTAGAGCCCCCTGACTGTCCCCGGTATTCCTGTTGCCTGGATATATACCTATTTTTAAAGGTTCTGTCTCGTTTCGGACAGTTACACACCCGTTATCATGCGAATAAAAATTTGTCGTAATAGTTGCACCGATAACCAGGTCAGAAAATCTTTGAATTATATCTCCGTTTCCAATTCCGTTCTGAATGCTGACGGCGATATTTTCTTTCAGAAATTTGCTGTATTCATTGCAGACATTCAGTGTATCATTGCTTTTGCATGTTATCAGTACAAAGTCATATCCTGTTTTGGCCTCAGCAAGTATCTCAGGTGATGAAAAGCATTTTATTCCGCTTACTTTCTTATTACCCCAGATACCATCCATGAAAAGTCCCTTTTTACGTATTACCTCTGCATGTCTTTCCCTGCATACGACTGAGACATTGCAGATACCGGAGAGTCTGCCGGCTATGGAAAGTCCTACAGCGCCGGCCCCAAGTATGAGAATCTCTTTTTTTTCTTTATCCATTTCATTAACATAATCTGCTTCATTTTTTAATTAAGTTTGGAATACCTGTATACCCAAAACAAAGGTCTGTTGATAAGTAAAGGACATTTTATATTTGTCAATACATTTCATTTCCCGACCGATACCAAATGAATTAAGTTGAACCGGGTTGAAGTTATAGCCTGAGCATATGTCAGTTCCATCCGAAAATAATTCTGGAAATATAAAACAGAATACCGCTAAACTTTCTGTAATTTCAAACAGCAGTCTTTTCGTTTTGAAATTCATTGTCGGTTTTTCCATAGGATCTGTCAGTATAATTTCAGAGGCAATTCATTCGGGAATGGATCTGCTTGCAGCTGTCATCGCTTTTTTTTCGGTGAAAAAATCTGAAGAGCCTCCGGATACGGAGCATGAATTCGGACACGGAAAATTTGAGGATTTTTCCGGCCTCATAGAAGCTTTTCTGATATTTGCGGCTGCTGTACTCATAATATTTGAAGCTCTCTCAAAACTTATGGAAGGAGAGCATTCAATAGAGCCTTCAGGAATGTTTCTGGCGGGTGTTGCAGTAATGGGGGTTTCAGCGCTCGTCAACTGGGTCGTATCAGGCAGACTTATGGATACTGCAAAAAAAACAGAGTCAATTGCCCTTGAAAGCGACGCATGGCACCTCAGAACAGATGTATACACTTCTCTGGGAGTATTCGCAGGACTGATTCTGATAAAAATTACCGGCATTTATGCCCTGGACTCCGTTATAGCAATAGCAGTAGCATTTGTAATACTTCACGCGGCTTTTGACCTTACAAAAAGATCGCTTTCTGATCTTATCGACAGGAGCATCCCTGAAAAGGACAAACAGAGAATAAAGGATATAATCTGTGAACATGAATCGGAGTATGCAGGCTTTCACGGCCTTAAGACAAGACGTGCAGGCCCTGAAATTTTTATAAATCTTCATCTTGTTGTTTCAGGTGATGTTACGGTCCGCCAGTCGCATGACCTTGAAGACCACATAGAATCCGACCTAAAGGTTGAATTTCCCCGTTCAGTCGTCACAATCCATGTCGAACCGTGCAATGAAGGTAAAAACGGATGCGACAGGTGCGGGTCATTCTGCAACTATAAAAAGAAAAGCTGAAAATAAACAATTTTTCCGCTCCGGCATATAATGACATAAGCCTTAAACTGAGACCATTGAAAAAATGAAGGAAAGATTTTTCCGTTTTACAAATATTTGTCAGTCCATAAATCCTCCGTTTTTGTATCCCGTAACTCCCCCTTCTGCATTATATATATTTTCAAAACCATTCTGTTTCAGGATACTGCATGCAAGACTTGAGCGCCTGCCTGTTCTGCACATTGCAATTATTCTCTTCTCAGGGTCAAATCTTTTGTATTCTGTCCTTAAATCCGCTACAGGTATATTTACTGCACCATCTATATGCCCGCCTTCATATTCATTTTTGGACCTTACATCCAGAAGCATCCACTCTTCATTGTTTAGTTTATTAAAGACCTCAGGCGGGGAAAGCTGGCATATATGGCTGGTATCATATCCGGCAGAAACCCATGAATGCATGCCGCCTTTGAGGTATCCGGCCGCCCTGTCGAGACCAACTCTCCTAAGCATTACAACCGCCGTTTTCACCTCTTCGTTTGTTTGGGTAACAAGAAGAATATCTTTGTCAGGCGGAATGACCCATCCTGCAAAAGTTGAAAAATTGCCGTTCATATAAATATTATAACTTCCGGGGATGTGGTTTCCGCCATATCGGGGGTAATCCTCAGTGCTTATGACTACTGTGTTTCCACCTTTAATACGTGATTTAAACTGTTCCGGAGTGAGGGAAACAGGATTTTTAAGTTCGGAAACAGGAACAGGCCCTTTTCTGTTTATCTCGCTGCACCTTGGGAAATGATCAGGCGCCGGGGGCATGTCATTTGTGAGTGAATCTATAAAAGAACCGGGATTATCAAGTAAAAGAGCAGAGTTATGTTTTTTTTCGTATCCTATCGTAGAAAACCTCATTGAACCGATTGCCCTCCCGCACAAAGAACCTTCTCCGTGTGCAGGGAAGACAATGCAGCTGTCAGGAAGTTTCATAACTGTCTCGTGAAGACTTTTATACAGCATCCCTGCAAGTTCACGGGATTTTTCAGTGGAAATGTCAGGTCTTCCGACATCGTTTACAAGCAGGGTGTCTCCTGTAAAAGCAAGAACCGGGTCAGGGCCCCTTGAAAGGTCTGATACTACATATACCAAGGATTCGGGTGTGTGACCCGGTGCTTCAAGAACATGGAATTTTATGTTTTCTATTAAGAATTCATCGCCATTTTTTAACGGTAAATGGTCAAAGAGACATTTCCCTTCAGCCGGAGCATATATTAGGGCTCCTGTCTTTCCTGCAAGGTCAAGGTGACCGGATACAAAGTCCGCATGCAGATGTGTTTCAATAACGTGTGTGATTTTTAAGCCCTCTTCTTCTGCGGCAGACATGTATTTTTCAACGTCCCTGTCGGGGTCAATAACTGCACATCTCTCACTGCCTCCGATAAGGTATGAGTTGTGAGCTAATTTTTCCGTGAAAAATTGTTTTAAAAGCATATTACCACTTTAAATTTTCATGTAGTCTGTTATAGTAAAAAATAATATATAAAATAATTCACATCCCGGGTTAACCGGAATATGGTACCGATGTCTGTAAGAAATGCGGAAGTAATTGCAGTTTATCCGTGAAATTCAGCTTTGTATAGTCTCTTTTTGGTAATCACGGAAAATCTCATCGATTTCAGTTACATGCTCTGAAAGAGTTACAATTAGAAGTTCATCATTGATTTCAACAGCAGGGTTTTCTGTCACAAGGAAGAAGTCATCATTTCTGTACAGGCCTATGAATTCGCTTTTTTTCGGAAGCTGAATATCAGACAGTTTTTCTCCTTTGTGACTTTCGCCTGCGATAATGCTTATGAATCTTACATTGCCTCTCATCATCGTGGAAAGTTCGATTGTGTCAATTCCTTTAAGCGTATTATATATGCTGACTGAAGCTGTCTGCGGAGGGTTTACAACATGGTGAAACCCAAGTTTTTTTGCGACATTCATAAATTCGGTATTTTTTGTCGTGATAATGATATCCGGTACATTATATCCGCGGGCAATAAGTCCCGTCAGTATATTGTCCTGGTCATGGCCTCCGCATGCGACAATTGCATCAGCTTTTCCTATCTCGGCCTTTTCAAGAATGTCAGGGCTTGTCCCCTCGGCATTGATTACAGTGCAGTCCATGCTTTCAGAAAGACTTTCTGCCGTCTGTGAGTCCTGTTCAATCAGTACTACTTCGTAACCTCTTTTGATAAGCATCCTGGAAAGGTCAAGACCAAGGGCGCTTGCCCCGACTATAATTACCCGCATACTCTTTTCTCTCTCTTAATCCATGTTCGCGGTAACAGCAATATAAATAGCGGAATAATTTCTATCCTTCCGAGAAGCATATCAAAAATCAGGACCACCTTTAAAAAAACAGGCATCCCTGCACAGGTAATCCCGCATGAAAGTCCTACTGTTCCCAGTGCACTTGAAACTTCAAACAGGGAATCAACAGGATTAAACCCGTAAATCATAAATATAAACGCAGAAACAAAGATTACAATAAAATAAAGCAGAAATACTGTTATTGTATTATATACTATTTCAGGATCAATACTTTCTGAACCTATTTTTAATGGTGTAAGGGCTTCTTTGGGCAGGAAAAATCTTATATAAACAAGCTGGATTATTTTTAAAAGGATTATCAGCCTTATTATTTTAATTCCTCCCGCCGTGGAACCCATGCACCCACCGGCCCACATAAGAGCGGAAATGACAACTTTTGAAACATCAGGCAGTGACCCCGTATCAACAGTAGAAAATCCTGATGTAGTCAGTGCAGAAAATGCCTGGAAAAAGGATACGGATATGCTTTCATCAAAAGAATAACTGTTGCCAAGAGTTATAAGAAGGACTACGGACCCGAAAATACCTATTGCAAAGAAATATTTTATCTGGATATCTGAAAACAAATTTCTGATATTTTCAAGTGAACTTGGGTAAAGACCAAAGTTTATCGCCCCCAGAATACAGCTTACGGTAACAATCAAAGGAAGGAAATATCCGGGAAAGCCTGAGACAGATTCACCGCTCGTCGAAAAACCCCCTGTTGAGACCGAAGACATTGAGTGGCACAGGGCATCAAAAACCGGCATTCCTCCCGCTAAAAGGAGGACAAACGATATAAGTGTCAGTATTACATACAGGCTTATTATGACTTTTGCCGTCGCAAAGACCGTAGGCCTGAGTTTCCTGTCGCCCGTATTAACACTGTAGAGCCTGTAAGCGCTTGCTCCAGGGTTTGAGAATGTTATAAGCGCTATAACAAGAATTCCTATTCCGCCTATCCACTGGAGCCAGGAGCGCATAAACAAAAACAGATCTCCGGGATTTTGCGGGGATACTGAAAGTCCGGTTGTCGTAACTCCTGAAACAGCTTCAAAAAATGCGTCAGTAAAAGAGATGTCGGTTAAAAGAGTCAGAGGATAAGTGCATATAAGTGCAAGGAGAGGAAATACCAGTGCAACGATAATTACAGCTTCTTTTCGCTCCATCTCATCTTCAGGCAGTATTTTGTTAATGACAAATCCTGCCAGGAAAATAACTGCTGTAATTAAAAGATATATGGCTGCAACAAAAGTTTCTCCGCTGAACGCGGCTGCAAGAAACGGGATAAAAATGACGAATGCAGCTCCGATAAGCACCTGGGAAAGGTATTTCATTATCACTTTCAGCCTTACGGGAGATGCAAGTTCATACATTTTCAGTAGGTAATACTTAATTTTAGTCATAAATAATAAGCTTTTACAGAAAATACCCTCCTGAAAAGCAGAAAATAATACAAAGGCATAAACTGACTTTTATTCCGTTAAATAAAAAATAAATTTTAAAAATTCTGTTCCTGGCAGAATTTTTAGATCTGGCCCTTATTTCATAATATTTATTATTTATTATAATTAGGTGTTAACCTTATACTGCCGGAAAAACGATTCAATATTCTTTGGCATACTTAAGTTTTGTCAACATTTAATTAGAATAAAACCATATTTTCACGCGTGCAGAAAGGGGTGAATCATGAACGACGAATCAAAAGAGAAAATAGTTTTTGCCGCATGCATGGCATCGGCATTTGAGCCGGATATTATAACAAACGACAAACTTGAGGCCGCCACAAAAGGGCACGGCTCTCTGGTTATCCCGGTATACGCTGCTGCAAACTCGATAGCAGAAGATCTTTTCTGCTCGGTTGCAGGTCCTGAAATGAGTCTTGTCGGGAGGATGACAGTAGTAGACGCTTCACAGGGAGAACTCCCCGTAGACATGGTTATAGAAAAAGCAGTGAATCACGCAATTGAAGCTGGAGCGTCACCTGAAAACGCAGCACTTATAGTTGCCTCACTGGCTTATTTCGCAGGTTCCTGTGCCAGGTCAGGAGTACCTTTGGGCAACAGGAAGCTTGGTGCAATAGCAAGAATTCATGCTAAAGTTGCAAGAACCAGTGCAATTGCGCTTGTGACAGGAAAATCAACGCACAGGATACAGGCTTTTCCTGCATATGAAGCGATATACAAAGCTCTGGGAGAAAAAAAGCTTACAAAAGTTGACGGCAGGATTCTTCCGCCTTTTATCTCGGGAGGGACTATCTACGGTCATTCGGCACTCGGTGAAGACTATAATATCCCTGAGCTTGCCTATAACGCCGCAAAAATCGGAACCGAAGCAATGCTTAACGCCATGGCAGGAGCAGGAGTTACACCTCTCGGGCTTTGGCCGGCACTTATAGGCTCTGCTGTTACAATGGAGATTGTACACCCTGATGCAATACTGGGTGAAGAGTTTGGGCAGTTCGGAACCGTTGACTCATCGTATCTTGCCGGGAAAGGCGCAAGAGATGCAGCCAAACTTCCTGAAAAACTGCATATCAGAGGAACACACGAGGAGTATGATACTGCAAAACTTCTGGGAGATTTTGGTCTTATATTAAAGGACATAGGGGGTCCCTCTGTAATAGGCTCAATGGCACTTTCGGAGATATTTGCAGCCTTCGAAGAATCTGCAAGTATAGGAGCAGGGTTCTCCGGCGGGCCTGTAAACCCCCCTCTGGGTCACGTAGAAGGAGACTGTGTTCCAGCCTTAAGGCTTTTAATAAAGCATGAAGGGGATGTATTTGCTGTCGCCGGGGCTATAAAGGACTATAAGATGAATTCTTTTATAGACCCCGAGCTTGCCCTGTGCAGCCTTAACACAATATCCCGCAAGGCAGAACAGGTCAGCCGTGGAAAAGTGACAAAAGCATGCATACTGGCATCAGAAGGAGTAAGGGACAGAGCCATCCACAGGCGTGCATCGCGTACATACGATATGATTAAAAGCGGCAAAACTGTGTCAGACGTATCGAGAATTCTGGACGAGGAAAGAAAGTCATATGTCGAGAAAAGAGGCTCTGTTATCCTTTCAGGCTTTACCGGGCATGAAGTTGAACTGAAATTTACAGCTCTCAAATCTCACGGAAGAAGGAAAGACAAGTTTACCGAGCATTACTGGAGTTTTGATTCCTACATATCATATGACATAAAACTTGACGGCAAAGAGTATCACGTTGAAAATCTAAGCGCCAAAGAAGTTCCTGATTTTGCATTGAACGGCAAAAACAGGGATAATCCTGACTGGCCCACTGTACTTTTCTGCGGAGCGGTATTGTCCCAGGAGCTTCAGTATATAGGGCATACAATAATAAACGTAGTTGTTCCGGCTGCTGTTGCGGCCCTCATGGGAATGGAGGCAAAAGAAGCTGCGAAGGGTTCTGAAAACGGTGCATACCTGACCCGTGCAATACCCGGCGCAAAGGATAAGGCTTTTGAAGCGGCAAGAATTTCACAGAAGATATACGAAAAACTGAATGAACAGTTTCCGCCTTTAGAATGAAAACACTGTTAATAGACCCTAAAGCCGGGGGAATAGCAGGAGACATGCTTACTGCGTCTCTTGCCGACCTTACCGGCTGTACCGAATCGATAGAAAAAGTAGCAGAGGCTGTCTCTACTCTTGAAGGATGCTCAAATTTTGACGCAAGATTAGTCACGGCTAAGAAAGGCTTTAACGCAAAACAGCTTTCCGTAAAAATAAGCGAAAACCGTAGTAAACCCTCAGTAAATCTTGAAAATGAGCTCTGCGGGCTGCTGGATTATCTGGAAATGTCCTCTTATGCGTCGGAAAAAGCCGCTTCAGTCCTGTCTGATTTAAACACGGTCTACAGCAGGTTTCACGGCAAAAATTCCAACAACAAAAATTTTTTTTCTGCCGATACAATCTTTGACATAATCTGCCCGATATTGATTCTTGAAGATTCCGGACTTCTCCAATGTCCGATATATTCCACTCCTCCCGCTCTTGGAAGCGGTGTTATACAGACGGAAAACGGGATTATAGGAGGACCTGCGCCGGCAGCACTTGAGATCTGCGCCATGCACAGGATACCTGTTGCAGAAAATTCCAGTGATATGGAGCTTACAACCCCTACTGGTGCGGCTCTTCTGGCAAATCTTGCAGTGGTAAGAGAGGAATTTCCCCAATATACTCCTGTTAAAACAGGATACGGCGCCGGCACTAAAGAAAGTAAAAACGGGTATAATATCATCAGGGTAATTGAAGGTGAAATCAGTGACCTTACGGACGAAAGGATAGTTATCCTTGAAACAAATCTTGACGATGTTACAGGAGAGGTAATGGGATATACCATTGAAAGGCTTTTGAACGCAGGTGCCGTTGACGTATTCGTGACACAGGGTTTCGGGAAAAAAAACCGTCCTGTGTTTATCATGTCCGTGATTACAGGACAGGACAAATACATGGAGATAACCAGAATCCTGATGAAAGAAACGGGGACTCTTGGCGTAAGGATTAGAGAAGAGCCGCGGATTGTTGCCGAAAGAAAGAGAGAGGTGTATAATTTCAGGATTAAAGGAAACATTTATCCTGTCAGGGTCAAAATTTCAAAACACAAAGGCAAAACATTCACAGCCAAACCGGAGTTTGAAGATATGAAAAAAATAGCCCAAAAGCTTCAGGTTTCTTTAAGGGAAGTTGCATTGGAAGTTAACAGGCAGATGAAGTCCGTGACCGGTGAAAAACTCCGGTCGGAAACAGATAGCATAAAGTCCAGAGAATAAGGTTGTATTTAAAATTTTAGTCTTCAGAAATTCAATATTTCTTTTAGTTTATGCAGCGATCTGCAGTATTAAATACTGAACCCATTCTTCAGACAAAGTTTTAATTTTCTTCGCATCAAATCATATTTTTATGATTCCTCTAATTCATGACTTCAAAGGGAAAAAAGTTTTAATCTTTGGAGGAGGAAAAGTGGGGTTTCGCAAAGCGTCTTTTTTTTATCCTGAAGCAGAGGTTATTGTTGTCAGCAGGGCATTCTGCGACGAGTTTTTTGGTTCGGGTATCACCACCAGAAAGCAGGACCTGAAACTGCTTTCGGATGACGGTATAAAATGTTTAATTAACGGCTGTTATGTTGTTGTCGCGGCAACTTCCGACAGCGGATTAAACAACAGGATCAAAAGAATATGCAGTAAAGAAAATATCCTGTTCAATAATGCCAGCGGCGACTGCGGGGACATCATTATTCCATCAGTAATCAACGGAAAAAATTATCAGATAGCAATATCAACCGGCGGTAAAAGCCCGGGAATGTCGCGATATATAAGGGAATACCTTGAATCACACTGCCCTTTAATAGATGAAATGATAGACATCCAGATGGATACAAGAGGATATCTTAAAAAGGCCGAACCTGATCAAAAAAAAAGAGATTCTATACTGAAAGCTGTAATTAACGACAAAACCGTATGGAAAGAACTTGAAAACAGCAGAGATTCTGCAATGAATTACATCAGAGGAAAGTATTTGCAATGAAGTACAGACTGCTGACCCCTGTGGCATGTGCAGGGATTACACACCACGAGGCAAATATTGAACAGCTTGAGAAATTCCGGTTTTCTGATGAAAAGGAATTCCTTGAGGAGGCAAGAGAGCACTTCAAGGGAGTTGTCCTCCTCCAGACATGCAACAGGGTTGAAATTTATGTCCAGGGTGAAGCTGAAACTCTTGACAGTTACCTAAAATCAAAAGGCCGCGAAGGTTACCGGACTCTTGACGGATGCAGTACCTTAAACCACCTTTTAAGGCTTGCATCCGGGATAGACTCAATGATAGTGGGCGAGGACCAGATAATCGGCCAGCTTAAAAAAGCTCTTTCAGTCTCGCAGGAGACAGGTGCATGCAGCCCTGTCCTTGACCTGTGCATCAATAAGGCTGTCCACGCCGGAGTGGAAGTCAGAACACGGACTCATATAAACAACGGGGCCGTTTCCATTGGTTCTGCTGCAGTACAGCTTGCAGAAGAGCTTTTGGGAAGTCTTGAAGGAAGACATATCCTTGTGGTAGGCGTAGGCGAGATGGGAAAACTGGTCGCACAGGCACTTGCAGCCAAGAACCTTATGGCTATGTATGTAACCAACAGGACCTATGAAGCTGCACAGAGACTTGCTGAAATAATCGGAGGTAAAGCGGTAAAAATGGATGAGCTTTATCACTACATCTCGCTTTCCGATGTAGTCATCTCGTGCACCGCAGCCCCCCATACTGTCATCCACTATGAACCGCTTAAAGAGACCCTGGATAAACAGAGATGGCCCATAGAAACAGAACATATGAATAATCCTCTTATTCTCATTGATATCGCCCAGCCAAGGGACATTGACGAGAATATCCCGGATATCGACGGCGTGAAGGTATTTACAATCGACGACCTTAAAAGCGTCAGCGAGAGCAACATGGACACACGCCGCCATGAGGCCGAGATGGCCGAAGCCTACCTCCTTGAGGAAGAAAAAAATTTTGTCTCCCTCATAAATCGCGCCTCTGCAAACGAGGCGCTTGGTGATTTATACACATGGGCGGAATCTATCCGCGTCCGGGAGCGTGACAAGGCCCTTGGAAGAATCTCTTATGCCGATGACAGGACAAAAGAGATACTGGATGATTTTTCAAGAGTTATAGTAAAAAAACTTCTTACAGATGCCACATTTGCAGTAAGAAGCTGCGCTGAATGTGGAGATATGAGAAACGCAGAAAAACTCGTTCTTGCAATTACCAGAGGTGAAAAACCATGTTCCCCCAAAGAAGACTTAGAAGATTAAGAAAAAGAATACTCCAGCCTCTGTTCAAGGAGACGGTACTTACAAAAGATGATCTTATTGCACCGTATTTCTTTGACGAAACAATCTCTGAAAAAAAACCTGTTGAATCAATGCCCGGCCAGTTCAGGTATCCTGTATCTGAAGCAGGCGCCGTTGCAGAGAGAGTAAAATCAAAGGGAATCCGTGCCATGCTTATATTCGGAATCCCAAAAGACAAAGACCCTGCCGGAACATCCGCCTGGATTAAAGACGGAGTCGTCCAGAAAGCTGTCGCGGAGATTAAATCAAAGGTTCCGGGGATGGTTGTCATAACCGATGTGTGCGCATGTGAGTACACTGACCACGGCCACTGCGGGATAATAGGAGAGACCTGCGGCGGTCCTGACCTTTTAAACGACGAATCGCTTGAGCTTATGGCCCGTATTGCGGTATCTCATGCAGAATCAGGCTGCGATATGGTTGCACCGTCATGCATGCTTGACGGGATGGTCCTCAAAATAAGAGAGGCACTTGACGACGCGGGGTTCGAAGAGGTCCCGGTAATGTCATACTCAACGAAATTTTCGAGTGCACTTTACGGGCCTTTCAGGGACGCAGCAGACTCCGGTATGAGTTTCGGCGACCGCTCGACATACCAGATGGCCTATGAGAATTCAAGAGAAGCGTTTCTCGAATCCGAAACCGACCTTGATGAGGGTGCTGATATTTTGATGGTAAAACCTGCCGGATTTTATCATGATGTAATAGCCTCTGTCGCAACTCTCGGTCTGCCCGTTGCAGCCTACCAGGTAAGCGGCGAGTACTCGATGATAAAGGCGGCCTCTGAAAACGGGTGGATTGACGAGAAAAGAATAGTTCTGGAAAGCCTTGTATCGATTAAAAGAGCAGGGGCAGACCTTATCATTACATATTATGCAGAAAATGCGGCAGGGTGGCTTGATGAAAAGCAGTGAACTTTTTGAAAAAGCAAAAGGACTGATGCCTGGAGGAGTCAGCAGTCCCGTAAGAGCGATAAAACCTTACCCGTTCTACGTAAAATCGGCCGAAGGATCAAAGATTACAACCGAAGACGGCAATGTCCTGACAGACTGCTGCATGGGCTACGGACCGCTTCTTCTCGGTCACAGGCCAAAGGAAGTTGAAGAGGCTATAAAGGCGCAGCTCGAGAAGGGGTGGCTTTACGGCACTCCGTGCGAACTTGAGATTAAGCTTGCCGAGAGAATTATCACCGACCACCCTTCGGTTGACATGTGCAGGTTCGTTTCAAGCGGCTCGGAAGCGACTATGGCTGCAATAAGACTTGCACGTGGGTTTACAGGAAAAAAAGACATAATAAAAGTCGAAGGAGGTTTCCACGGTGCACATGACGGTGTTTTAATCCAGGCAGGTTCCGGTGCGACGACGATGGGCGTCCCCGACTCTGCCGGAGTAATCCCTGAGATTGTGTCCCATACCGCACAGGTGCCGTATAACGATATAGAATCACTTGAAGAGATTGTCTCAAAAGGTGATGACATTGCAGCCTTTATTATCGAACCTGTTATGGGAAACATCGGGCCTGTCCTTCCCGAAAAAGACTACCTCAAAGAAGTCAGAAAGATAACCCGCGAAAACGACGTCCTTTTAATATGCGACGAGGTCATCTGCGGTTACAGGATAGGAATAGGTGGAGCCCAGGTAAAGTACGGGATAACACCTGACCTTACAACTCTTGGAAAAGTAGCAGGCGGAGGTCTTCCCATAGGAGTATTTGGTGGAAGGCGCGACATAATGGAGCTTGTCGCACCCGCAGGACCTGTCTACCAGGCAGGGACATTCAGCGGCAACCCGCTTACGATGGCCTCCGGGATTGCAAACCTGGAGGAAATTCACAAAGACAAAAACCTCTACGACAGGCTTGATGAAAATACCCGGACCATCCAGGAGACTCTGCCTGAAAAGTACCGGGACTCGTTCGTGAGGCTCGGGTCCATGTTCAAGCTCTTCTTCAGGAAGACGCACCCAAAAAACTACGTAGAAGCAAAGGAGAGCGACACGGAAAAGTTCTCCTTTTTCTGGAAGAAGATGCTTAAATCCGGAATATTCCTTCCTCCATCGCAGTTTGAGACCAATTTCATCTCTGCAGCTCACAGCAGAGACGACATTGAAAAAATAGCTGAGGCTTACTGCAGATGTCTTTGAAGGTAGGTACAAGAGGCTCGCGCCTTGCGATGGCCCAGACAAAAAGAGTCTGCGGTATGCTTAACGAAAGAGGAATAGACACCGAGACTGTGGTGGTGAAGACCACTGGAGATGAGAAAACCGGAGTCCCGATGCACAAGGTGGGGGGGCAGGGAATATTTGTAAGGGCCCTTGACGACGCAATAATAAACGGAGAGGTCGATTTCGCGGTCCACAGTATGAAAGACATACCTGCCAAAAGGCCAAAAGGCGTTGTAACCTGTGCAGTCCTCAAAAGGGATTCCCCATGTGATTTTCTTGTCCATGAATGCCCGCTTGAGGACGTTAAAGTCGTAGGCACATCAAGCACGAGACGAAAGGCACAGCTCCTGAGGGGAAACCTGAACCCCGAGATAAAAGAGCTTAGGGGAAACGTCGACACAAGGATAAGAAAACTGAAAGAAGGGGAATATGACGCGATAGTTCTTGCCGAGGCAGGCATGCAGCGTTTGGGCCTGAAACTTCCGGGGACAAGGCTTATCCCGCAGTGGTACGTGCCGTCTCCGAACCAGGGCATTATTGCCGTTGTATGCAGGGACGACCCTGAAACAGAAAAGGTCCTTTCATGCCTTGATGACCCGCAGACCCGAAACGATTCTGGTGTTGAGCGTGCAGTTATGGAGGAGATTGAAGGAGGGTGCTTCACGCCGCAGGGCGTGTACTGTTGCGACGGTTTTCTTATAGCCGAGGTTCTCTCTCTTGACGGCAAAAGGTACCAGAGAATCGAGGACAATGGAGAGACAACCGAAGAAGGCCGGCTTATCGGGAAAAAACTTAAGGCAATGGCTTATGACCTGATTGAGGAAGCAAGAAGCGAACTTGGAATAACTGATAACTAAAAGAGGCAGAGAAATGACAGGCAAAGTGTATCTTGTAGGATCAGGCCCGGGCGGCCTTGGTCTGATGACATTCCGGGCAAGAGAAGTTATAGACAGCGCTGATGTGATCCTTTATGATCAGCTCCCCGGAGAGGAGATAATCTCGGCTCTTCCCGACGTGGAAAAAATAGATGTGGGAAAATACGGCGGTAAGCACACAAAGGAGCAGGATGAAATAGAGCTTTTGATGGTTAAATACGCAAAAGAGGACAAGACAGTCGTCCGGCTTAAGGGAGGAGACCCTTTCCTTTTCGGCCGCGGCGGGGAGGAGCTTGAGACTCTCAGGAAGTACGGGATAAATGCAGAGATGGTCCCCGGTGTCACAAGTGCAATAGCTGTCCCGGAATGCGTCGGAATTCCCGTAACTCACAGGAAATTTGCATCGCAGGTAACGTTTCTTACAGGTCACGAAGACCCTTCAAAGAAAGACTCTGCCATAAACTGGGAATGGCTTGCAGGGTCTCCGGGGACAATCGTCATCCTTATGGGAGTCAAAAACCTGCCGAATATTGCAAAAGCGCTTATTGAAAACGGGATGAAAAAAGACAAGCCCGTTGCAATAATCGAGAGAGGGCTAAGGCCTGATCAGAGGGTTACAACAGGAACACTTGAAAATATAGCAGAAACTGCACAAAAAAAAGGCGTGAAAGCTCCGGCGATAATTGTAATCGGCGAAGTCGTAAGCCTTTACAAAGAATAATTTTTCTTATATCTGATTTTTGTTTATTCAGGGTTATTTTTGAATATTTCTCACGAGAAATCCTTTAAAATCTCATGAAGGTGGAAGTTGCTCGTGCCGAGTTTTCCCTCATAGTTGCCGGCGCTTATGTACATTACTCCTTTCTCCCTGACTGCCGCAAGAATCCCTTTTCTCATGGCTTCTGATATCACCTTTTCGTTAAGGCCGTTTATGACAATTTCATATATTGATGTGACACCCTCGGGCACCAGAGAGTCGCTTATTATATCCTTTAAAGCGGGGCAGAACCTGTGATTTGTGCTTGCAGGCATCGGGAAATGGTAGTTTTTGCTTGCGACCTTCGAACCGCTTGCAACGATTCCTCCGGGAAAACCTGCAATAATGCCTTCACTATTTGAAAACGCCTTTACCGCTGCCATTGCCCCGGCAAGGGCTGATTTCTGTGAGTCTCCCATTATAAAGAAATTTCCGCCGGCAATTCCCTTGACAGCCCCGAAAGTCTCTTCTCCTGTATAGTAGCCCTGCATAGTAGGTATTTTCCAGCACTTTCTCCCGCCTACCACACACCCCGACTCGTATGAATCGCCGAAGTAGTGCATCCTTGTTGAAAACCTGGTCAAGGCCTCGGGAAACCCGTCGAATGCCGACGCCGTCGCGGCAGTAAGAATACACTGTGATATTCTTTCTGCGACACGCTCACGCATATTCTTTCTTGCAGAACATATGAATATGGATACTCCGGGCCTTTTGTCAGGTGTCTCCTCAGGAAGGTATTTCCTTTCAATGCCTGCCTCGCACGGGCATCCTATTGCAGACGTCGCAAAACCGGTCGCCTCAACCGCCGCAGTATTTGCAAGATCGTAATCATCGGCTGTTATTATGATTCTTGAAAACCACATAGGAAAAGCCTCTGCATAGGTGTCGATTATCTCAACACCGTTGATCTTCATCTTTAATCCCCTCCTTTTATCTTTTGAATGCAACTCCGTTTTCGGTAATCACGTAGTCCATGAGGACGTCGTTGTCCTCAAGAGGCACTTCTTCAGTTTCCTGGCACGCAAACGCTACCGCTATCTTTTTTACGTCTGTATTCTTCTCAAGAAACCTGTCATAGTATCCCGAGCCGTAGCCCAGCCTTCCTCCCCTTTTGTCAAAGGCAAGCATTGGCAGAATTACAACGTCTACAGCTCCTTCGGGGACAGGAATTTCATGTCCTATGGGTTCAGGGACCCCGAAAGTACTTGGCACAAGATGTGACAGGTCTTTTAAATAAGAAAGGCGGAGGCTTTTGTCCTCTTTGACAATTATAGGCATTACAAGGGGATTTTTATTTTTAAGAAGCATCTTTAGAAGAGGCTCTGTATTCACCTCAAGCTCCTTTGAAGCGAACCCCATAACCGTTTCGCCGGGTTTTATTATCGAAAGTACATTTTGACATATGGTTTCGCTTTTAGAAAGACGCTCTTTTTGCGTAAGTTTCTCCCTTTTTTCACGCATAATGTCCCGAAGCCTGTTTTTCTCTTCCAACATGAGGAATGTTATCTCCTATATTAATATTTATGGTTAGTTATCTGAAAAAACGTGTCGGTTTAAGGGGATAACTGATTTTTACAGAAATATGCTGATATGCCTGGTTTCCTTTTATTTCCTCTCTTCGCCTCTTTTTAAAAGAGCATAAAAAATCGCACCGTAAAGGGGCGCAAAACCCTTCAGACCGCTAAGCCTGATAACCGGAAAATTAAGGTATCTGTCAGTATGCTTTGTTATACCCTCCAAAATAACATGACTGTTGTTCCGGACTACCGGGCCGTCAATGATTATTATTTCCGGCGAATAGGCTGCGATTACTGCTGCAATCCCGCGTGAATTGATTATCCCGAGTTCTTCTGTAAACTCACGAAATATTCCTTTCTCTTCTTTTGCGTTTTCAAGTATCTCTCCGGCTGACAGGTCACCGAAAGCACAGGAGTCTTCTTTTCTGCGCATACAGAATTCCCTGAAAAATCCGGGTATTCCTGTACCGGATGAATAGGCTTCCCAGTGTCCGGAGAATCCGCACCTGCATGGAAGAAGATACTTTCCGTCAACAAAGATGTGCCCAATTTCACCGGCGTTTCCGTTCCTTCCAAGGAGCAGACGTTTTTCAGAATATACCCCTGCACCGATTCCGGTCGAAAATGTGATGTACACCACGGTTTTGTCTTTCAGGTCAGGATCTGTAATGACTTCTCCGAGAACCCCGGAGCGGCAGTCGTTAACTAAATATACGTCTTTCAAGAGGTCATTTTCCAGGGGTTCCTGTATTTTTATTTCCGGAAAGGCCATATTTGGAGAATTTACGATTTTCCCCTTCATAACGTCAAGGGGACCTGCCGAAGAAACCCCTACAAATTCTGCGGAACCTATTTCATCCCGGGAAAATACGGAATGAATTTCCTTAATAATCATTTTAGAGATTATATCACCCGAATTTCCTTTTTGCGGGGTTTTAAAAGAGACACTTTTTGTAAAATTGCCGCCTTTGAAATAAGCCGCCCTTATATGGGTCGCACCGATATCAACAGCTATTGCAGTTGTTTTTTTGCCGTTCATATGGATTCAGAAAAATAAGACAAATACTTTCATATTTATAAAAAAATCCGGATTATCCGGAAATTTAAAGCCTGTCATTACTCTTTGCTCATTGATATATTAGGATATCAAGGGACTTTCAGGGTTATCTTCAAAGGACCTTGTCAATCTCATCTCTTATCATTGGAAGAGAAATTCTTCCTATGGGCGTTATTCTGCCGTTTACAAGTACCATAGGTATAGGGGGGTGATCTTTTTCGACAATTTCCACAATATAGTCAGGGACTTTGTCATCTATTATTGTAAGCTTTAACTCAACATTGTCCCCGTAAATATGGTTTAACCTTTCTTTTAACGCTTCAAACGCTTTTACAAGCTCTTCTGAGGGTGCACACTTCTCAAGCTCGCACGTCCTGTCCCCGTCGCACGGAAACGGACCGCACGGTGAATAGCTGAACCCCACAATTTCCACTGTTACTGCTTTGGCCATACTGATTATTTAGTACCTGTTAGTATATTGATTTTGCAGAAAAATACAAGTAAAATACTGTAAAGAAAGACGATTCTTCAAAATAACTGCAGAACACGTAAAAATGCTTGAATTCTGGGATTTTCATGCTGTATTCCTCTCTTAATTATACATACAAACCTTCATGGATATCAGGCATTCATTTCAGGTTAAAACAGGATTGTTAAACAATTTTCCAAGACAGGGAGAGGAATTAATAGGGATTACTTCTAAATAATAATGATTATTTCGATGAAGGCAGTTCTGGGTCTAGAAAACGGTGAATATGTAATTGGAGAAGGATTCGGTGCAGAAGGCTCATGTGCAGGAGAGCTTGTGTTTACAACCCAGATGAGTGGTTATATGGAGGCACTGACTGACCCAAGCTATGCGGGCCAGATTCTGATGTTTACTTATCCTCTTATCGGAAATTACGGGGTCGACCCGCAGAATTTCCAGAGTCCAAAAGTAAATGCAATGGGCTGTGTTGTCCATGAACTTTGCCGGTATCCGTCTTCAGGTATGTCATTGCAGTCTTTTTTTGAACAAAACAATTTATTAGGTATTTCAGGTGTTGATACCAGAAAGTTAACTGTAGATACAAGGATTACAGGGACTCTCCGGGCTGCACTGATTGCCGGAGACGACAACGGGGAATACGC
Organism: Methanomicrobium sp. W14; assembly: GCF_017875315.1. NCBI lineage: Archaea > Methanobacteriati > Methanobacteriota > Methanomicrobia > Methanomicrobiales > Methanomicrobiaceae > Methanomicrobium > Methanomicrobium sp. W14. The sequence goes on along the minus strand of NZ_JAGGMM010000001.1, from coordinate 544,512 downwards.
TGTTGAATGCGCAAGGGCTTTAAAACCGATATCTGACATAGACCTGTTGAATCAGGTATCATGCAAAAAGCCTTTCAGAATACCCGGGAAAGGAAAAAGGATTGCTGTGATAGATTTGGGTATAAAGAAAAACATCGCTGTGTCTCTCAGGAAACGCGATGCGGACTTGTATATCTATCCTTACAATTCGAAACCATCCGACCTTATGGCATGCGACCCTGAGGCCATATTCATTACAAACGGCCCGGGAGACCCTGCATGTGCAACTGATGCAGTTGAATGCGCAAAATATTTCATAGGCCGGATTCCGGTCTTTGGGATATGCATGGGAAACCAGGTTCTCGGAAGGGCCTTTGGTGCTGATACATACAAGATGAAATTCGGTCACAGGGGGTCAAACCAGCCGGTCAGGCACTTCGACGGATCAATATACATAACAACACAGAACCACGGATTTGCGGTCGACGGCAACACCCTTCCCGAAGACTGCAAAATTTTCTTCTCAAACGTAAACGACGGTACGCTTGAAGGGTTCTGCTCCGAAGACCTTGACGTGTTCTGCGTACAGTTCCACCCGGAAGCCCACGGGGGGCCGCTTGATACTGAAAAACCAATTTTCGATATGATGTACAGGAGGATCTGCTAATAAATGCCGCTTAGAAAAGACATAAAAAAAGTAATACTAATAGGTTCGGGACCAATCCAGATTGGTCAGGCAGCGGAATTCGATTTTTCGGGGACACAGGCATGCAGGTCTTTAAGAGAAGAGGGAATCGAGGTAATTCTTGTCAATTCAAACCCTGCAACAATACAGACTGACCCGGATACGGCTGACATCATATATGTCGAGCCGCTGAAAGCTCCGATTGTTGCAAAAATTATAGAAAAAGAAAAGCCTGACGGGATTTTAAGCGGCATGGGAGGCCAGACCGCACTTAACCTGACAGCAGAACTTGCCGAAATGGGTGCCCTCAAAGACGTGGAAATCCTCGGTACACCTCTTGATGCGATATACAAGGGAGAGGACAGGGAGAAGTTCAAGGAGCTTATGAATGACATAGGCGAACCCGTCCCGAAAAGCCTTATCCTTGAGTCGATGAACCAGCTCGATGAAGTCTACGAAAAAGTCGGCCTTCCGGCAATCATAAGACCTGCCTATACCCTCGGAGGAGCAGGGGGAGGAATTGCGCACAACCAGGAAGAGCTTAGAAGGATAGTGGAGCTTGGCCTTCAGCGCTCGAGAATTCACCAGGTCCTTATTGAAGAGAGTGTAATGGGCTGGAAAGAGATTGAATTCGAGGTGATGCGTGACTCATGTGATACATGCATAATAGTCTGCGGTATGGAGAACGTCGACCCCATGGGAATCCATACCGGGGAAAGCGTAGTTGTAGCGCCGATTCTGACCCTGCGTGATGACGAGTTCCAGATGCTTCGAAGCGCCGCAATAAAAATAATCCGTGCACTCGGTGTTCAGGGCGGATGCAATGTCCAGATGGCGTTTAAGGACGGGGACTACAGAATCATCGAAGTAAATCCGCGTGTATCACGCTCATCTGCTCTTGCATCAAAAGCAACAGGATATCCAATAGCAAGAGTTGCGGCAAAAATTGCCGTAGGGCTCCGTCTTGATGAAATAACAAACAGCGTTACGGGGTGCACCCCTGCGTCATTTGAACCTGCAATAGACTATGTCGTCGTAAAAATTCCGCGGTGGCCTTTTGACAAGTTCAAGAACGCTGACAGAACTCTTACGACATCAATGAAAAGCACCGGAGAGGTAATGGCAATAGGCCGCACTCTTGAAGAAGCCTTTATGAAAGCCATGAGGTCCATTGACACTGATATCAATGAACATACGTCAAGAAAAGAGATATCTATGCTTCTCCAGAACCCGACTGACGAGAGGTTCGGCTGCCTTTTCGATGCATTCAGGCAGGGTTTTACCGTCGAAGAAGTAACATCACTGACAAGCATAGACAAATTCTTCCTAAAAAAGATTGAAAACATCATCGAAACCGAGAACAAGCTTAAAGGCAGTCCTTCAGCTGATGACATAAAGACCGCACGCGTGCAGGGCTTCACTGTAACCGAAATAAGTGAGATTACAAAAAAGGACGAAAAATACGTTGAAGGAATTACGGGAGACCCTGTATACAAAATCGTTGATACCTGTGCAGCCGAATTTCCGGCATCGACCCCGTACTTCTATTCAACGCATGACTCACAGTGCGAGATAAAAAGAAGCGACAAACAGAAAGTCCTGATTATCGGTTCAGGACCTATAAGAATAGGCCAGGGAATCGAGTTTGACTACTGCACTGTCCATGCGGTAATGTCACTACGAAACATGGGAATCGAGGTTCATATAGTAAACAACAACCCCGAAACAGTCTCGACAGACTTTGACACGTCTGACAGGCTGTTCTTTGAGCCTATGAAGCTCGAGGACATAATGAACATCCTCAAAAAGGACAACTATTCGGGTGTTATGGTCCAGTTTGGAGGACAGAACTCGGTAAACCTCGCCCTGCCCATAGAGAACAAAATAAAAGAGCTTGGCCTTAAAACAAAAATTCTCGGGACATCCCCGGACTCAATGGACATGGCTGAAGACAGAGACAGGTTCAGCCAGCTGCTTGAGAAGCTGAAAATACCGTCTCCTGCAAACGGCTCCGCATATTCCGAGGGGGAAGCGTTTAAAATAGCCAAGAGAATAGGGTATCCTCTTCTCGTCCGTCCGTCATATGTACTTGGGGGAAGGGCGATGGAGCTTGTCCATGACGACATAGAACTCCAGAACTACATAAAGGAAGCTGTACGTGTCAGCAAAAAGCATCCTGTCCTTTTGGACTCATTCCTCCAGAATGCAATTGAGCTGGACGTCGACGCCGTCTGCGACGGAGAAGACGTTCTAATCGGCGGAATTATGGAGCACATAGAAGAGGCGGGCGTTCACAGCGGCGACTCTGCATGTGTGATTCCGACGCAGTCGCTTTCGGACAAGGTAGTTGAAACTGTCAGGGACTATACAAGAAAACTTGCGCTCGGAATCGGAGTTGTCGGCCTTATAAACATACAGTACGCCATAAAGGACAGTGTTGTTTACATAATCGAAGCGAATCCTCGTGCAAGCAGAACGGTTCCTTTCGTCTCAAAGGCAACCGGAATCCCTCTCGCAAAAATCGCCGCACGTGTCATGTGCGGGTGCAAATTGAAAGACATGGATTACAGGGAGCACACAATAAGCCATGTCGCGGTAAAAGAGGTGCTATTGCCTTTCAACAAGCTTCCGGGCGTTGATACGGTCCTGGGCCCGGAGATGAAGAGTACTGGTGAAGTTATGGGCATAGACTATGATTTTGGTCGTGCTTATTTCAAGGCCAGCACATCTGCCGACAACCAACTGCCTCTTGAAGGGACTGTGTTCATATCAATAGGAGATGACAACAAAGCCGAAATCGTTCCTGTCGCAAAAAAACTTCGTGAACTTGGTCTGTCAATCCTCGGGACAAGCGGGACAGTCGAATATCTTGAAGAGCACGATATAGAAGCAAAACTAGTAAGAAAAGTTCAGGAAGGCTCTCCGAATGTCATAGACATGATGAGAAGAGGAGAGGCGAACCTGATAATAAACACTCCCTCGGGAAAATACTCCCGGCAGGACCACCTGCAGATAATGCGTTACGCTCTGGATTACGGTATCCCCTACATCACGACCATGCAGGCGGCAAGGGCTGCTGCCATGGCTATAGAAGCAATGAAAAAGCAGGACATAACACTTGAACCCCTGAGTCATTACCACAATTATAACTAATATTAACTTTTTTAGCAGCAGTTCAGATATTCAGAAAGTTTTGGAAATGATTTTGCGTCCGGGAATAGCAATTTTAATATAGTTGCCTTTTTCCCGTGCGGATACTTTTCTTCATGGTAAGAGATTGTAAAGATAATATTTTTAATAAAAATAACTGCATAGAATAATATCCGTGAAAATAAAATGAAGACTTCAGATATCGCATACATAACAATAATCAGTCTGTGCATCATGCTTATCCCGGCGGCGGCATGTGCGGAAGACGCCTCTCTTCTGTGGGAATTCACGCAGGTCACGAATTTTGCGGATACAGCTATCTCGCCGGATGAAGGCTATGTAATCGCAGGGGGAACAAACTCGGAAGTATATCTTCTTGACAGCAGCGGAAGACTGATATGGGAAAAAACAGTAGACGGGGCCGTCAGCGGAGTCTCTGTCTCGGACAACGGTGAGTATTCCGTTGCGGGAACGAAAAACGGGACTTTGTACCTTTTCGATTACCATGGGAACACACTCTGGAAAAAAACGCTCGGACAGGTAGTATATGATACTGCAATATCCTCAGGCGGAATTTACATTGCGGCAGGCTCAAACGACGCTAATCTTTACCTTTACAAAAGCAGCGGAGAACTGGTATGGAAGAAGAGACTTGCCGATGAAGTTTACTGCGTCTCGATGAATGCAGACGGGAGCCTTATAACAGCAGGTACAAAGGTGTTTTATGCCTATCTCTATAACCTCAAAGGGGAGAACCTGTGGAAGTACAGGACTGACGATCAAATAAACGACGTAGACATGTCACCTGACGGCAGCAGGATTGTTGCGGGATGTGCTGACGGGCGTGTTGTAATTCTTGACGGCAACGGGACGAAAGTGTGGGCCACGAACGTCAAAGTCCCGGTAAACGGAGTCTCCTCTTCATATTACGGACAGTACATAGCTGTAGGATCAAACGACAATTATGCACGGTTATATGGTGACGATAAACAGGAGATACTGAAATATGCGACATACGGAAACGTCAGGGGGGTATCCCTCTCATACACCGGGACATACCTTTCGGTCGCATCAAATGACGAAAACCTGTATTATTTGTCAGTCCCGGGAATTGTTGCGGCAACACCCGAGCCTCTCCCGTCATGCGAGCCTGTCATCAATCTAACAGGAGCAGGTGTAGTTTATATTAACTCAACTCCGTCCGGTGCAGACGTTTACATAGACAACTCGTATATCGGAATAACACCGATTGAAGCAGAAGATATAGCACAGGGAAACCATATTTTGATGCTTCGCATGCCCGGGTATGATGACTGGACCGAAGAGATCAGCGGCGGTCAGGAAACAAGAGTTTCTGCTGTTATGTCAGCATCAAAATCATCAGGAAATAGAAGTTCGGCACCTCCTGCTGCAGTCACTGTATTTGCACTGGCAATAGGCATTGTCGCTGCTGCGTTAATCAGCAGAAAAAACAAGAATTAATTATTTTTAAGTATCTGGCCGAACCACGGGAGAAAATCGTTTTTACGTGACATCATCCCGTCTTTTCTTACAGGCTGCGTTTTAACACCGCTCTGGCTGAGAATTACACTGTCAGCATTTATGTATATTTCACTCCCGTTTTCAAAAACACTTGTAAAAAGGGCAGCAAATACATCGGCACTGTTCTCTTTTTTAAGCTCTTTGATGTCCTTTAAAATCTCTTCCCTGTTTTCAACGGAAAACTCATATGTAGGTATCATAATCTGCGAGATGATGACTTTCCTCCCAAAAAGCTCATACACTTTGGTATCCCTCATAAGCAGAAGCTTTATGTTGACACCGTCAAGCTCCATCCCTTTTTTTATTAATTCAGTCCCGAATTCATTGTAGTCCACACCTGCAATGTCTCCGAGATACTCAACCATCTTTTTGTCTTTCGGAGTTGTCGTTGAAAGTCTCAGGACAAGGGTATCAGACAATATTCCTGACAGCAAAAGTCCGGCTGTCCTCTTATCAGGTTTTATGCCTTTTTCAAGGTATTTCCCGGCGATGATTGTGGAAGTCGAACCTACAGGCTCGTTTAAAAATCTTATCGGTTTCAGGGTGGTTATCGCACCGAGACGGTGGTGATCGATAACCTCAAGAATATCCGCATTTTCTATCCCGTCGACAGCCTGCGAATATTCGTTGTGATCAACGAGAATTACCTGCTTCTGCACATTATCCAGAAACGTGTTCCTGGAGATCATCCCCAGAAATTTTCTGTTGTTGTCAACTACGCACGCCGTACGGTACCTTGAACTTGAGACGAGCTGTTTTGCATAGTCTATCGTGTCCTCTTTAGTCACGACAGGGACATCCTTTGCCATTACCTTGCTTGCGGGAAGAGAGAGGTTTATCATCTTGCCGACACCGAATGCGTCAAGGTTTGTGGATATAAGAGCGACATTTTTCTCTTCAGCGGCTTTTTTAACGCGTTCTCCTACCGGAGCCCCGTCCGCTATTATCAGGGCCGCAATTCCGACTGAAATCAGAGCAAGCTGGGCAGGTTCATTGTCCCCTACAACCGCCACATCATTTCTGGTTAATTTGGAAAGCGTTACGTGCAGTGCGTCTATTGCAATATAGACCCTTCCTTCAAGGAGGTCTTTTGAGGGAACAATAATCCTGGCGTTAAGTATCCTTGTAAGAGTATCAAGCTTTATTGGTGTTATTGACAACTGCTCAATTTTCTGGCGTCTCACATATGCCTGTGCAAGGCCATGCTCGCTCATAAGCCCTTTAAGAATACCTTTTGAGTCTGTTATAGGCATATTCCTGACGTTATGTTCGTCCATCATGGAGATGACGTCTATTGTCGGAACATCCTCTTCGGCACTGAACGTGTAAGTAAACGGGAGGTCTGAAATGTTTGCCTCAACACTTTCAATGTATTCCGGGACCTCCGCACCGAAAGTCTCAATTGCAAAACGTGTCTCTTCATTTATCTCGCCGCAGCACGCCGCCACGTATCTGCCGTCGTCTTTTTCATTCATAAGTTCTGCATACCCTACAGCACTGCATACAGAATCGGTGTCAGGATTTTTATGCCCGATTACATATATTTTGTTCATCTTAAACTCCGTATAACCGCAAAAACAAGTGCAATTGTTTTACAGGCTGATTACAAAAAACTCCAGTAACAATTGTTAAACTTAGAACATTATCTTTATTTTTATGGCATAGCACGTCACCGGTAAGGACTGAGTTGTCAGGTTTCAACTCCGCCCGTTAGGCTTTCCGGTTTTATCAGGTCAGTAAATTCTCCGGCTTATAACTATATGATCTTAGCAGATAAACTTTCAATTTGAGCCCTTTTTTGCTGTCCCCCGCTATACGATCAACAGCTTCAATTGTCCCGCCGTATTTTTTTACAAGAGAATATGCAGTATAAAGGCCCGTTGATGTCAGGTCAAGGTGCAGATTCTCATTTTCAAATTTTGAAAAAAGGGACATTTTTTTCTCTTCGGTAAGAGAAGTCCCTGCATTTTCAAAAGAAATTATGACGTTTCCAGGCAATATCTCAGGAGTTACGATTATACTATTGTTATTCTTTTCATTTCTGCCAGTCTCGACCATAAAATCAATGAGGTTGCTGAATACTTCAGCCAGGTTATCGTCTGCATAAACATACCCCCCGCAGTCCCTGTAATCTATTACGGTTTCATGGAATCTTTCCAGGGTTCTGTGCATTGAATCGTCAACAGATATCTCTTTTGAACTAAACAAAGACGTGCTGCAGCTCTCACGAAGAGTCTTCAGGTTGCTAAGCAGTTTTCTGTTGCTTTTTATATCGGAAACTATTTTTTCAGTCAGATCGCCACGCGGCATGCCTGTATCGCCTATGCTTTCCATAGAGAGCAGAAGGTTTTCATTAATATCAAAAATATCCTCAAATATCAGGCCGAAACATTTCCTGGCTTCATTGCATTCGCTTTCAAGTTTCTCCTGAAGCATCCCGCGCAGTATAATGCTGCCTGCCTTTCTTCCTATCAGAGCCAGAGTTTCCTTTTCAAACTGCGTAAACCTGTACTCATCAGCTTTAGCTACGAATAAAGCCCCTATTACCGTGTTGTCAGTGATAAAAGGCACTATTGAATATGAAAGCGCATTAAGACTTTCAAGAATATCAAGATCGTTTTTCCCGAGTTCTATATTGGGAAGATTTTCGACAAACATTGGCTGCCCTGCATAAAATACCAGGTTGTCCGGCCAGCTCCTTATATTCCGGATACCGTATTTTTCTATAAAGCCTGCAGGAACATCGGACGACGAAGCTATATTTGCGGTTTTACCGTCAGCACTTTTTATGCTTATATAGCCTATATCCAGTTTCAGGTCGGTTAAAATTATTTTTAAGATTGAATCAAGCATTTTTCCAAATATAAAAACTGAACCTGCGGAAACAAGAATCCTGTTGATAAGTTTCAGCTGAAAACTTTTCTGGCTGCCTTTTTTTGGAAGTTTCTTTTCACCTGCATTGTTTGTAACCTTGTTATTTTCACGGCGTGAGATCACTTCATTCTCAGGCAGAACTTTTGAATAAGGTCTTTGCAGGTCTCTTTCCAGTTTTAAAACACTTTCCTGCACCATATCAAGTCTTGCTTCCACTGCTGAAATAAAAATACTGCCCGTGCCCGGGATTCTTACACCTGTAATAATGACTTCCCCTTTTTGGTCTGAACGGGGATTTTTATAAAGAACGATTGTTTTCGGGGAATTATACTGGTCACCGACTCTTTCTTTCAGGAACAGTCTCAGCTTTGAAGTCTCGTTTTCATCAAAAAAGTCCGACAAAAATATTCCCCCTGAAAAAGATGCATAGTTCGTGCCAAAAATTCTGAAAAATGCTGAATTTGCAATAATTACTTCCCCTGAGAGGTCAAGAATTATATTTGCACCGTTTGATGCATCAAAGATGAATGAGTCAGGCTTATATGACTGATTAAGAATCTTAGTAAGAATTGTTATCCCCGATTCGTAATCTGAAGTCATTTTATTATTCCCCCCTTTTCATACAGGAATCTCTTTTTTATTTCAGGTCTTAGGAAAAAGAAACACCCAATAAAAATAAACTCTGCATTTTGGCATAAATAAATATCTGTTTTTTAATGGAAATAACATAGATATTAATATGTCCGCTTTTTTGCCTGGTTCATGACTCTCAATGCAACGGTCACTGCTTTTATGAAACCGCAGGCCAAATATAATAACATGAATCAAAAGGATACAGTTGTCAGAAGACCTGACGTTATTCTTTTTGATATGGATAATACACTGTATGATTTCTCGGATGCAAAGCTGAAGGCCTGTACGGCCGTCGTTGATTATATAGGAGCCGGGACTGGAGAAGAACTCCTAAGATATTTTCTTTACAGCGGGTTCGGGTTTGAAGACCACAGAAACATCAGCCAGTTTATGACAGACAAAAATATCACGGGAGAAGAAACGTTCAAAAAAGCCGCCGGGATTTATGAGTCAGTCAAACTTGAGTCAATAGTAGCTTACCCCGGTGTTTACGAGACCCTTCCCCTCATCTCGGATGCAGGGATTAAAATGTCGATAGTAACCGATGCCGAAAGTTCACAGGCGGAAAAAAGGGTGGAGAAGATAGGGATACGCAGATATTTCAGGGATATAATATCCCCTGATAAATCAGGCAGGAGAAAGCCTGAACCCAACACGTTTATAATGGCCCTGGACAGACTGTCTACAGACCCTTCGGATTCGATGGTTGTCGGCGACAGCCCGAGAAGAGAGATAGAGCCGTGCAACAAACTTGGTATGACAACAGTATACGCAAAGTATGGCGACTGGCTGAAAATTCCTTCTCCACAGGTTATACCGGACTATACAATAGAAAAATTCTCGGAGATTGCAAAAATACTAAACCTGTAATCTCATAATACTAAAACTGCAATATCAAAGAAGCAATACCGGGAATATAATTTAAAACATTTTTTAATCTTCTTTGGAAGATTTAACACCAGAATATGATTTTACAGTAAAAAATGACAAAGATATTAATATTTATCATTAATTGTCAAGTTTTCTCTTGCCCATCGATGAAATATAAGGAATTTCAGTACCTGCTTCAAGTTTTGCAACTTCATCCTCGGGGAGAGTCAGCTCAAACATCTCAAAGTCCTTTACATCCATCAACTGGACGTTGTTTCCGGAAATCGAGATAATCTGTGCGGATTTTCGCTCTACAATAGGGATGTAGGTCTTTGCCGTTACCGGCTGTACGATTGAGCGTTTTACACCGTCAAAAATTCCTACTACATCAATCCTTGACTTTGCTGCTCCGTGCTTACCCGGTTTTGATATTGCAATTCCAAGAATTTTACACGGTTCATCTTCAACGACGACATATCGTCCCTCTTTTAATTTTCCTACTTCAGTCTGTTCTTTCATAATGATCAAACTCTATTATGTATATTACAATCAACTTAAATAAATTCAGCGAAGAATCATGAAATATACAGGTTAGATAGAATGGAATTCCCTGAACGCTGCGAGGAGATCGCAAGAGAAGTCATTGAAGGCATATCTCCACTTATAGGTACACGAGACGGCGCACTGGTTGTCAGGCAGGGCGCGGACGGAACACCTACAAAAAAAATAGACCAGGTCGCAGAGGACATAGTCCTGAATTACCTGAAGGAAAACTCACTTGGAAGGACTCTTATCAGCGAAGAAGCCGGCTGCGTCAGCATAGGAGGAGAAAAAGGAACGGTATATCTTGACCCAGTCGACGGCACGCACAACGCAGTCACCGGAAACCCGTTCTATGCCTTATCAATTGCCTATGCAGAAGATGGTGTAATAAAAAAGGCCTACGTGAAGGACCTTGCGCGTGGGGAGTATTTTTACGCGGAAAAGGGTCTCGGAGCGTACAACAACACAAAGAAAGTAAAAGTTTCATCGACAAAACTTCTTGAAAAAAGTACAATCAGTATTTACGGGAAAAAATTTGACCCTGAGACAATTGTAAAACTGGGAGAGAAGATCCGCAGGTGGAGGCTCTACGGGGCATCGGCGCTGGAACTGTGCTATGTAGGGTGCGGACGCCTTGACGGATTTATTGATATAAGAAACACTCTCAGAATTACTGACGCCGCAGCGGGAATGCTTTTCTGCAGTGAAGCAGGAGGGACTATATCCGATAAATGCGGCAACCCCGTTAAATTTTCGGACGATGTCAGCTGCGGCCAGTGCCTTATAGCTACAAACGGGCTGATCCATAAAAAAACCATAGAATACCTGAGGTGAGATTATCAGATTTATATTGGTTGCAAGACCTGATGACAAAAAGGCACTGGTACTGGCAGACGACATATCATCGTTTCTGGCGGAAAGAGGACATGCTGTAGTTTATGAGACCCGGACCTCAACTGCCCTGGGAAAAGCCTTCGGCACGGATTTTAAAGACCTCAAAGGAGATGCCGCGATAGTTATAGGAGGCGACGGGACAGTCCTTCATACCGTGAGGCAGCTCAAAGAGCAGGTGCCGATAATAGGAATCAACAGGGGACGTGTGGGTTTTCTGACCGAACTTGAACCGGATGAGGCAAAGGAATACCTCCTGAAGATAGAGTCCGGAGACTATACTGTAGAGCAGAGGATGCGCCTTCACCTTCTTGTTGACGGGGAATATGTGGGTGAAGCCTTAAACGAAGCCGTTATTGTGACATCCAGACCTGCAAAAATTCTCCAGCTTATTATAAATATAGATTATGTCCCGGCCGAACAGTTCAGGGCTGACGGAGTCCTTGTAAGTACTCCGACAGGTTCGACCGGCTACGCGATGAGTGCCGGAGGTCCGATAGTCGACCCCTGGATAGACGGTTTTCTTGTGGTCCCCCTGGCACCGTATTACCTGTCGTCGAGGCCGCATCTTGTGAGCAGCAAAAGAAGACTGAGAATTGAGCTTGACAGCATTAAACCGGCTGACCTTGTTATCGACGGACAGCACATAATGGAGCTTTACAACGGAAATGTATTGTACGTCGAAAAGTCCCCGGAGCCGGCACTGTTCATCAATGCAGGCAAAAACTTCTTTGCAAAAGTCGACAAAAAACTGAAAAACCTGTGAACAGTCATAAACAGTCCCTTTCTCAAAATCTTTATATTTTCTTCATAAATTATTATAGAAGGCTTATCTTCTTTTGAGTCCAAATCAAATAAAAGGTGTTTTCAGATATATGCAGGTATCCATGAAACTTGAAATCAGGGACTCTCCCGGGCAGCTTATAACAGCGCTGAAACCGGTGTCTGATCTTGGAGGAAATATCAAATCAGTTATACACGAAAGGGACCCGGTGTCCGATAAAGAAACTCTGGATGTTGAAATAACTCTTGAGATGCCAGAGGAAAAGCTTGAATCTTTAAAGGAGATGCTTAGAAAAAACGGTGTTTCCATCCTTCGGATAGGGGAGGAAAGATATCTTGTAAGAAGATCGGTAATCCTGATAGGTCATCTCATGCATACCGACTTAAGCGATACAGTTGACAGAATTGACGCCACAGGATTTGCCGAGGTAGGCGAACTTTCAATGCTTATGCCTGCAATAAATGAACCGACTTCAGCCAAAATGACGATTAAATCAGACAGCATTGAGAACATCAACCGTGCAATGGAAATACTCAAAAAAGTCGCAAAGCAGAAAAAAATCCTGATAGTCGAACCACTGGAGGGGACATTATGAAAATCGCTATAATTGGCTTCGGGTCGGTAGGAAAGGGGCTTGCCGGGATTATCTCCAGGAAGAACCTTGGCATCACAATTACAGCGGTTGCGGATTCAAAAAGCGGGATTATAGACAATCAGGGACTTAATATCCCCCAAATCCTTGAGAATAAACGAAAGACAGGCCTTTGCGGGGACAAAAATATAACTGCAGAAGATATTATAAAGTCAGCGGACTATGACGTTCTCGTGGAAGTGACTCCTACAAATGCGATATCGGGACAGCCGGCCTTAAACTACATAAAATGTGCCCTCTCCAGGGGAAAAAGCGTTGTAACTTCAAACAAAGGTCCTGTTGCACTGGAATTCAAAAATCTTATGGAAATTGCTGAATCAAAAAACTGCTATTTTAAATACGAAGCAACGGTCTGTGGTGCGATTCCCCTGATTCATGCACTCCAGCACGGACTTGCCGGGAATAAAATAAAACGGATATACGGGATATTCAACGGTACATGCAACTATATCCTGACACGCATGTCTAATGAGAAACTGACATACAAACAGGCGCTTTCCGAGGCGAGAGAGCTCGGATATGCCGAAGCCGACCCGACATATGATATCAAGGGCATCGACACGGCAATCAAACTTGTAATCCTTGCAAATACAATATTCGGATTCGACAAAACCCTGGATGATGTTGAAATAACCGGAATTGACAATGTACCGTCTGAAGCTCTGCAACTTGCACACGAGGAAGAAAAGACAATCAGGCTTATCGGTGAGATAAACGCCGAAGATAAAGTTCTCCGGGTATCGCCAAGAGTCCTTCCCAAGAATCATACGCTTGTCGTTTCCGGTACACTTAATGCAGTCACGGCAGAGACAGACCTCGCCGGTGATGTGACTTTTATCGGAAAAGGAGCGGGTTCCGTTGAGACTGCAAGCGCAATAATCTCCGACCTGCTTTTTATAAGTGGTTGCAATGGCAGGCGTAATTGAAAAAAGAAGAGAACTGCTGGAGTTAATGAGAGAGTGCACCCTGGACAGGGGGTACTTTATAGTTCACGACATCGAGGAAAAAACAAATCTTCCCAGGAGCACAGTTCAGGACTGGATAAACCGTCTCGTTGATGAGAACTGTGTCATAATAAAAGAGGAGAAAAGAGGACGTTCTCCTGCCAGATATGTAACAAAAAGCGTTACTCCCCAGAGTGCATGCAAAAGAATATTCACAACAGTCGACGGGGATTTTGTCCTTATTTTTCACGAATGCAGAAGCAACGGCTGTGCTGCTTTCTGCCATTATCACCATCTTTTCGCAAAAGGGGTTATCATAAGTGCGCAGAGAGACGGAAACCTGCTTATAGAGAAGTCCTGTCTTAAAACAGGATACACTTTCCCTGACACGGAAATAGGACTCTACCCGTCACCCGCTGTCGGCGTTGTTGATGTACAGAAGAAAGGTAATTTTATTGTCCAGAAAATAAGGTGTGTAGGAGGACCTGCATACTCTCTGACCGGCATGATGAAGATGGCAGAAGGGGTATATGACATCAGAATCTGTAATGAGGGGCCGGTTACTGAAGGGGACGTATATACATATTCTATGTCCCATCTGATAATAGGGGTCGATGATACCGACACAAAAAACGAAGGTGCAACATTTGCCCTGGCCTTGGGTCTTCTTCAGTTTTTAAGCAGGCTGAAGAGCGTAATACCGATATCACACAGGGTGGTTATGCTAAACCCGGACATTAAAGACTGCACGGCAGGAAATTCATGCAGTTTCATTGAACTTGCGGTAATCCCCCGGGAAGCAAAGAAAATAAGTGATATTGCTGTACGTTTCGTCGAAAACGAGTCATTGTCAGAGGACTGGGGTATTGCAATAAAAACAGGGTTTGTAATCCCTGAAAGCCTCAGGGATTACGGCATATCGGCAAGGTGCAACAGAATCACGGAAGAGGATGCAGAAAACATCGCTAATATCAATAAAATATTTGTAAAAGGGAAGAGAGGCATAATCGGTGCTGTCGCAGCAATATCATTCAGGGGACTTTCAAACGAAATCCTTCTTGACCCTTCAAACAACAGTTTCAGAAAAGATGTAATTTAAAAAAACTTCTAAACCGGTATTATAAAATATTTAGTTTTGTAGTATTTTTCATTTGGGCAGGCAAAATCCCGGGTATCTCTGTAAATAAATGAATCTTAAAAATGTTAAAGCCGCACAAAAGTGAAAAAAGTCTGGTCAAAACATTAATCAAATAGGAAAACTTCTTTTGATTGGGGGGATAAAACCACTAAATATATGGGAGATTATAATAAGGAATTTTCAAATATCATTGAAATTCTTAAGGAAAATCCCAGGGGAATGTCTGTAAAGCAGATATCAGAGGCCATAGGCGTAAACAGAATCTCTGTAGGCCATTATCTTGATATAATGCTTCTTTCAGGCAGTGTGGACATGGAATCCTACGGGCAGGCAAAAGTGTTTTACCTGTCCAAAAGAGTTCCTCTTTTTTCACTGATGGATTTTACATCCGATTACGTTGTAATTCTGTCTGATAAATTCAGGATAGTCAGGGCAAATAAAAAATTTACCGACTTTATGGGCCTTGATGAGGATATAACAGATGAAAAGAATGCAAAAGGGCTGTTCGGCGAGTTTTGCCCTGAAATAGAGAGTCTGCTCGCAGAAGCTTCCGGCGGGGACGAAGTAGTAAGAGACGTGTCAGTATGCAGAAACGAAAAAGAACATTATTTCAGGATGAAAATTCTGTCTGCTGTCTTTAATGACGGAACCCCCGGCTTTACAGTAATAATGGAAGACATAACGGCGTACCAGGAATCAATGGAGGCCCTTAAGGAAAGTGAGGCACAGCTAAAGGAGCTTATTGAAAGCATCGGAGAATTTCTGGGCGACATCAAGGAGCTTGAAAAAATAAACGCCGATATAAGAAACCCCCTCCAGGCAATCGTCGGGTTAACCGACCTTGAAGGTGGTAAAAACGCAAATCTTGTGTACAGCCAGGCGGTGCAGATAGACAACAAATTAAAGGAAATCAACATAGGCTGGAAGGAAGCTGAAAACATCCGTGAATTTCTTAAAAAATATGCTGAAATAGATGACAAAAATTAAAATTCCTTTATTCCCAAAGGGACCTTTTAATTTTTAATTACTGTTGTACTATCTTCTGTCAACGAACCTTTTTGGCCTGCCTGTTATTTTGTGAAGCTCAAGTCCGCCTTTATTTGTAAAGTTAAACATTATCCTGAAATATCCGTCCAAATAATCTTCCGTAAGACCGGGTATTTTTTTCAGCAGGGCCCCGGTAAAATTGTTTTCAACAAGTCTTTTGTCGCATGACGAAAGATCTTTGCACTCAAGACTTACCCTGAGAACAGTTTCACCTTCATCTCTTCCCCCGTATAAAAATGCCTCGTAGTCTCCTGTTATGTAGCCCATATTTTCCGTTTGAAAAACGCCGCTTTCTATATCTACGCGGTTTACGGGGGAGTCAGATATATATATAGTTTCAGCCTCGCGGAAGGGATTGTCTATTCTCATGTGAGTCCTGCCGCACCTGCACTTATCCCTGCTTATAACTTTTGTAATATCCTCGGTGTCATAATTTATCAAAACGTTTGCTGCTTTTTCTCCTTTCGGTACAAGTGTTGTAAGGACAATTTTTCCTTTCTTTCCGTCATCAACGAAATTCTTCATTGAAGAGTCATAGAGGTCCATGTGAATCAAATCCTCTGCGACATGAAGACCTGCCCTTTCACGGCATTCCCCGCACATAGTGCCTTCTGTACTTCCGTAGGTGTTGCATACTTCAATACCCCAGACTTCGTCAAGATAATCCCTTGACTCTTTCGCAAAACTTTCCCCGCCGACAATAAGTTTTTCAACCCCGGACTCACGTGGATTTATTCCGGCCTCTTCAAGCCTCTGCGCAAGGTGAAGGAGTTTGAATACGCTTCCGACTATTGCTGTCGGACGGTAATTTTCTATGACTCTTACCTGAAAACTGCATCTCCCTTCAGGAATTACCGTAAACCCTACCCTGTGCGCAGCAAGAGTCATCGTATTCGCCCCTACGTTCATCCCGTATGAAGCACAGACCGCCATCCGGTCACCTTTTTTCAGGCCCTGAGATACAAATATTCTCGAATACTTCTCGGCGTATCTTTTCCAGTCGTCCCATGCAAGAAAAAAGCTCTTCGGGACACCGCTTGTTCCGCTTGTCTCGTGAATCGTATATACGTCACTGCATTTTACACTCCTGAAAAGGAACTCTTTTGCAGCAGGCGGCTGGTTTTTTCTTATGACGCCGCCGGATATTACCGGAAGCTCTCTTAAGTCATCATGGGATTTAATATCACGCGGGTCTGTCCTGTTTTTCTCGAACCACTTCCTGTAAAAAGGAGAGTTCTCTGCGGCATATAACACGGTATTTTGCACTCTCTCGTCAACGAGACTATCCAGCTCATTTCTCTCCATCTTTTCAATAGAAGAATTGTAAAAAGACTCTTCAGTCATATCATCCCAGGCCCCCGGCGAAAAAACATAGACGTTCTCATATTTTCCTGGAAACAGATATATTTTTTTGACATATGTATGAAAAACGAAATATCATTTTATAATTACTCCACCGTTCTTTTCAGTGGTGTCTGTCCTGTCCGTTTTCTGCATGACCGGCCGAAAAAGATACAGAAAAACATATTATTTCAATTTTCATTCATTTCAGGTTGAATTTTCTGCAAAGCGGGACGCAATGGTTTATATTGGATAACAATAATATTTGCACTTATAATGACAGAATGGACTCATATAGAAGGCAGAAAAAAAAGAGACCTGAAACTCTATGCTTTGAGTACCTGTGGTCACTGCAAAAGAACAAAGGAATTTCTGGACAACTCAAAAGTTGCCTATGACTATATATATGTAGATTTGCTTGATGAACGCGGACTTGAAAAGGTATATGATGAAATGAAAAAATTCAATCCACGCGGCTCTTTTCCGACGCTTGTATTCGACGGAAAAGATGTTATAGTCGGCTCAAGAATTGACGAAATAAAAAAGGCTCTTGGTATAAATGACTGAAGCAGAACCAAATGACAAAAAAGTTGAACTCAGACTTAAAAAACTGAGAGAAGACGCAGAGAAAGGCGGATACCATCTCAACCCTGATGAATCAATGGTAAAAGACCTGGTATCCGGGCTGGTTAAAAATGATGAGAGATACGGATTTGAATCATGCCCGTGCAGGCTTGTAATAGGCAAAAAAGAGAAGAACCTGGACATAATCTGTCCGTGCTATTACCGCGACGAAGACCTTTCGGATTACGGGTCATGCTTCTGCGCCCTGTATGTCTCTGAAGACGTCTGTTCGGAAAAAAAGAAAGTTGAACCAATCCCCGACAGGAGACTTGAGGAAAAAGAGAAAACCGAAACAGAAGAAAAGACCAAAGTTTCCATAAAAAACGCCCTGAATCTTAAATATCCTGTATACAGGTGCAAAGTCTGCGGATATCTCTGTTCAAGGCAAAACCCGCCTGAGAAATGTCCCATCTGCGGGGTCGGGGCGGACAGATTTGAAAAATACTTCTAAATATTAAAATTTTTAAATCCTTTATCGTGTTATCCGAAACAGTTGCAGTTGATGTAATATTAAGACCTCCTGACGAAATAACGGATTATGCAGTCAGGATCAACAAAATGCTTAACGAAATGACAAAAGACTATTCCCTTGTCCTCGGAAAAACTACGACAATTCCGCATATTTCCCTTGCAATGGGCGCCCTGAAAGTCTCTGATCTAAACGATTTCTATGAAGAACTGAGAGCAATAGGTGACAAATACATCCCTTTTGAGACTCTTTATAAAGGCCTTGCATCGGTTAAGACCTCTGAAAACAATACGGTGTCAGGAATGGACCTGATAAAGACCGGCAGTTTCACGGACCTGCAGGACGAGATAATATCAGCTTTTTTCAGTTACAGAACAGGACCTGTAAAAAAAGAGATGGTATACCCTGACAGGGAGGAAATAACCGGATTTACCCTGGAATATTCATCAGATTACCCGGAAAATTCAACAGGCGAAAATTTTTCACCGCATATAACACTTGGAAACGGCGATGTATACTGCCTTAAAAATGTCCCTTTTGCCCCCGAAAAATTCACATGCAAAAGTCTTGCAGTATGCCACCTGGGAAACCACTGCACGTGCAAAAAAATCCTGAGAGAATACACAAATTCTTTTTGATTTTTTTCATTTATCTAAATTTAATCCGATGCAATGTCCCCGCTTTCAAAATAAAAGTGCGCCTTTTTGATGAAAATGAAATATCCGCGAGTATAAAACCTATAGAAATACAAAACGGCCACCTCCCAAAAAACCTATATTTATTATTTGTTCTTTCTTTCTGGAAGAAGACCAAAAAATGCTGTCCCGGGTACTATTTTATAAACACCAATACAGGCCCCGATTCTAGTTTTGCATTAAAAACAAAGAGAACATTTACACGGCAGGTGTAAAATAAAATGGTTTTTGATGACAACAATTTAAATGATTTAAATAACAAACGGATTTGGCTTATTTTTGTAAAATGCACAAGTTTTATTTTTTTAAATCAGAATTTATTTTGTAGAGGTTTTTAGATGCATTTTTCTGAACGACTGTTCAAACTCAAAGATCACAAAACTGACGTTAAAACCGAGGTTAATGCAGGTATCGTTACATTCATGACAATGGCCTATATTGTCATCGTAAACCCTGCCATACTCGTTGCGGCAGGAATTCCCATAGGCCCTTCAATGGTCGCGACCATCATCACCGCTGTGTTCGGCACGCTGATAATGGGAATTTATGCTAACAGACCTTTTGCAATTGCACCTTACATGGGCGAAAACGCCTTTATTGCATACACTGTATGTGGTGTACTTGGTTATTCATGGCAGACCGCCCTTGGAGCGGTTTTCATAAGCGGTATACTTCTGGCCCTGCTTACCATTGCCGGCGGAAGAAAAGTTATGTGCGAAGCCATACCAACAAACCTGAAATACAGTTTTTCAGTTGGTATAGGACTTTTTATCGCTTTTATAGGTCTTGTTAATTCCAAAATCGTAGCCCTCGGTACAGAGTCTGCCCCCCTGCACCTGGGAGACCTCGGAAGCCCGGAGGTTATTCTGGCTATTTTCGGGTTTCTGCTTATTTCTACACTGACAGTCCGGAAAATCAAGGGGGCTATCCTGGTGGGAATCCTTGCAACATCTCTGATAGGCTTTATATCAGGCATTGCAGCTGTACCTGAAGCAATTGTCAGTGTGCCCCCCGATATAACACCGGTACTGTTCCAGCTTGATATTGCAGGAGCCCTTACATGGGGGTTCTTTGCGGTTATCCTGACGATTTTCACCATGTCTTTCCTGGACACTATGGCAGGGCTTATCGGGATATCAGCACAGGCCGGTTTCCTGGACGAAAAGGGAAACCTGCCTGAAGTCGAAAAGCCTTTCCTTTCCGACGCCGTCGCAAACATTATAGCTCCTCTTGTAGGGACTACGACAAGTGGTGCATTTGCGGAATCCGCAACAGGAATCCGGGCGGGCGGGAGGACAGGTCTGACAGCTGTGGTTGTAGCAGTTTTGTTTGCACTGTGCCTGTTCTTTTCACCTGTCCTTACCTCCATACCTTCAGCGGCAACAGGCCCTGCAATGATAATGGTAGGGCTTTTGATGACGCAGCCTATAAAAAAGATGAATTTCTCCGATTACTCGGAAATGATCCCGGCAATAGCTGTAATTGTCCTTATGAGTTTTACATACAATATCGGAGTCGGGCTTTGCAGCGGATTTGTCCTGTACCCGCTGTTTAAAACAGTCGGCGGAAAATGGAAAGAAATCAGCAGACCTACATGGTTTTTGTTTGCACTGTGCCTGTTATTTTTCATCTTCTACCCGTACTGAAAAAAAAGTTATTTTAATATCACCCTTTTTTGCTCATAAAAAGACTTAAGGAAAGCCCGGTTATCAGGGCCACAAGGGCATCAGTTGCGAAGTACTGTTTTGACAAAAGAACATCCATGGGTGTCCCGCCCCAGAAATACCCAAGCAGCACCGACAGTATAAAACCGAATACAAAGGCGACGGCAAGGTGGGCAAGGCCTTTTTTATAGTCATTGTATGTAAGCCTTACAAAGATTAAGGCAGCGACCATGAATATGACAAATACCGCAAATCCTGAATCAACACTGACAGCGGCAATCGTTTTTGACGAAAAAATACCGAACTCCGCTACGATTAAATAAATTATAACCATTCCGACTGAATTATCCTTTGCGAAGTTTGAGAGCTGCGAAGGAATATAAGGTGAGGACAGAATATTGTTCTCCTCTGAAACCTGAACAGCTGAAACGTTATCGCCGCCTTTTAAACCAGCACCGGCAGCAACTTCCCCGGGGTGCTCTTTCTTCCGGCTTTTTAATGCCGCTCTTACCTTGACCACAGCGACAACCAGAGCAAAAATACCGCATGCAAGACCGGTGAATCCGACGACTACCACGTCAGGGGTAAAGCCGTACGTGACAATCCTGAAAAGGAAATTATTCAGGAATATGTATACTGCAATAAGAATTATGACAAGCAGTACAATTTTTTTAAGGATATGCATCATGAACCTTGCCGATTTTATGGCAAGATATACAACCGAATAAATTATGACAAGGGATAACAGGATTGCAAAAAGGTCTCCTGACAAAGCCTTTTGCGGAAGTTCTAAGATAAAATCAAAGATCTGGCCTACTATCCCGGCAATTTCACCCGTAATTTTGATCTCTCCCCTCTAAGTATAAAAATCACTGATACAAACAAATACAAATTATATATCATATGATATAAATAGTGTCTACCTTCCTGAACCGGCATTCAAATGCCGGTAAAAAAGCAGTGTTTCGCTTAACAGAATCCTGTGATATATGCCGTATTTTTGTAAAATGCCTGAGATCATATTAAATTAACGCAAACGATATGAATTTTTCATATCAAACCTTTACCTGAA
The DNA here is from genome assembly GCF_017875315.1 of Methanomicrobium sp. W14. Classification (NCBI taxonomy): domain Archaea; kingdom Methanobacteriati; phylum Methanobacteriota; class Methanomicrobia; order Methanomicrobiales; family Methanomicrobiaceae; genus Methanomicrobium; species Methanomicrobium sp. W14. The sequence continues at coordinate 522,915 of NZ_JAGGMM010000001.1, read as the reverse complement.
AAGGGCATTGAATGCCACAGGACTTTTATATGGCTAATAACTGGCTAAATACACGGTTAACACCCGGATGCAGAGTGATTTTGGTTTTTGCTCTAAGTCTTATTGTTTTTGTACAGTCTGCATATGCAGTTGAGATTACCCTTAACAGCACCTCGGCGGAGCAGTTCGGAGAAGGTATCAGCTACACCGGAGCTGACACTCTTATAATAAACATCACTGAAAATGCAGAAATAAATACAGGCGGCAGCTTCGGGATTGAATCGGACGTTCCTGTTAAAATAAAGGGAACAGACGACAGCACTCTTACTATTATCGTTAACAACAGCAGTGATAGGCTGTATGGCATCAAAGCGCCCGACGTTTACGTTGAAAGCGGAAACCTGAACATTAAAGTAACAGGACAGGGCCAGAACGGAAGCGGCAGCGCTTTCGGAATATACGCGGACTCTGGAAACGTTACAGTTTCCGGCGGCAGCATAACAACACTGGAAGACACAGAGTGCCATAAAAACAAGGGAATCTATGCTTCACATTATATCACCGTTACAGGTGGCAGCATAAACGCTTACCAGCACGGCGGCAGCAACACCTTCGGACTTGACGGGGGAGACGTAACTACAAACCAGGACACAGACGGCGGCATAATAATCTCAGGCGGATACGTGAATGTAGTTTCAAATTCAGCCTCAACCAGAAATTACGGCATAGATTCCAAATACGGAACGGTAAATATATCCGGCAGTTCTGTAATTTTCATAAAAGAGGACGAAAGCGGGTCAAGAGACAATTTTGCATACAACGAAAACATCACAACAATTTCAGGTGGCAATGCGGTGGTGTTTACATCGGAAGGGAAGAACAATGAAAATTACATCCTCAGGAAAAATGCCATCCTGGCAAAAAGCGTTTCACTCCTGAAAGACGAAACCTTCGAAATACCGAAAGGGAAGTCTCTTGCAGTCCCGGAAAACGCTGAATTTACCGTGCCCGCAAGTACTACATTTCTTTTCGGCGACAACACCTATGGAACCCTTGAATTCTCAGGTTCAGAAGTGAACGGGAACGGTGCCACAGTATACAAGGGAAGCGGGAACAGTCATGAAGATGAAGACTCCGGTTCTGCGAACAAATCCCCGGTATCTGTGGCTTTTGTAATTCTGGCACTCGTTGCCGCACTGGTATTCATTGCAAAAAGAAAGTAGTTCATTAAAAAAATTTATTTTTTTTTCTTCCCGTTTTTTATAATTTTCTCATGAAATACAGATGAAAGACATTCATTGAAACTATGCTTGAATGGCTGCATTTATCTGCTTATCTACTTTATTGCATTGGACTGATAGGGATTCTGATGAGGATAAAACCGTCTGGAAGAATCTGGTATTAGAAGAATTAAATGATTAAATCTCTTATTTTAGGAAGAATGATAAAATTAGATTTTTGTTGAAAAATTACAATTGGTTGAACATAGTTCCTAATATAAATCTGGTATTATGGATATAACAATGAGTAAATTCAAAAAAATTAATTTATTGTGAGTGAGATAATGTGTGTATTTGAACTATTAAATAATATTAGTGTTATCAGCGGTGTTTTTGGCGTGATTTTTGGCGCGATTTTTGGTCATTGGTCTGCTGTAAATCTATGGAATAAACAAATTAAACATGTGCAAAAAAATGTTGCATCTGGATTTTTAATTGAATTTGATTTTTTAGAGTCCATGATTAATGATTTTCTAAATAAAATAAAAGAAATTGAAGATGTAGAAGTGGGTCCTGAAGACGAGAGAAACCTCAAAATAAGTTATAATATTCTTCAATTATTTAAGAACGAGATCTATTCTGATATAGGAACCTGGAATATATTAAAAGAAAAAGTCTATGATTTACCAACTGATTTGTGTCAAAAATTGGATATTTTTTATTCGTATATTTTATCTGCAGAAAGAACGCGGAAAATTTTTACGGAACAGCCAATGATTCAATATAGAGAAAGGTTAATTGAACAATTGACAAATGCAAAGGGTTTAATTCCTGAATTACGTGTCTTACTAGAAAAAACTGCAAAAAGAAAATAAATGAATATGAATTCGAATTAATGACGGCAAAATCTTTAGAATTTATAGATTTGATCTCTTTTTGTTGCGAATTATTTACGATAATTCTTAGTAATTATTAAAATATAACAAATTGTAAACGCTTTGAACCAAAAAGTAATCACGCCCCGGCCGGGATTCGAACCCGGGTCGAAAGCTCCGGAGGCTCTCAGGATATCCACTACCCTACCGGGACAGGAAACAATATATTTATGCCTGATTTTAAATTAAAGCTCTATTAGATATGCTTCAGTTATTAATAATACTAACTGAATAGTGATAAAAATAGATTTACTCTTTAATAGATTAATTTTTTTATTTTGAATGGAATTCTAATGATCTCACAAAATTCAGGTCACCTTAAATCAATGTCAATCTACAAATTAGGAATTTAATTTTACCGTCTCTGAATACACTTACACAAAATTAAGTTAAATATCCTTAAATTTTGCAATGATAAGTTCCAAGAATTCACTAAATTATCATAGGTTCTTTGATTACATTTACCAAGGATATAGAAGTTGATTATTTATACGTAGTAAAAATTTTAAATAAACACGAACATCATAATAGAATTCTTCAAAAGTCCCAATATCTCTATTTTTATACGCATGAATTGCATTTCGCCGCCGCTGGATCTTTAGAATCCAGGTATCCCAATCATCGCCATCCTTTACCCAAATTTTCTTTTTAAAAAATTCACGTAATTTATCTAAACTTAAACTATCAGGATCAATCAAATCCCCCTTGTGCCTAATTGCGTCAATATCTTTTTTGTAATCTTCATACCAGACAGATAAAAATAATTTCATCGTTCCTTCAACAAGACTTCCCAAATTAACCCAAGCTAAGATTAGACGACCATTATTCTCATCAACAGAAGATTCTATCAACCAAATTTTCAAGCATTTTGATAATGATACTTGCTAATCAAGACGCGATTTACTTAGTAGATGAGCAGCTTCAATCGGTGCCCAACCATCAGCTTTTATCCAAAAATGATTTAGATCCTCATTAAGTCGAATTATACGGGTGATAACCATATCTACAGGTATATCTTCAAATTCGGAGATCAATATACTCATAGATGATGTCTTTTAGATTAAACAAGTTTATTTGTTACGACTATGTCTGTTATTTCTTCCTTATTCCAAAAAACAATCATCCCAAAAATATTTAGGAAGATACTTTAAAGGCTGTTTTCGAAAGATTTTAGAAAATATCAAGAGGTAGATAAGGGGATTTCAGTCCCAATATCCTACCAGAATATCAGACTCAAAAATTTAGTTTATTCTTCTTCTATTTTCTTGTATTCTCTTTCTTTTAAAATATTTATAGGATACAGAATCAATTTTAATCGGACTTAAGTAAAACTAAAAAATTTTGTAATTTAATTTTTGCATTTTTGCAATTGCAGCAGAATACCCCTTACCCTCTAATATCTCTTCTCGTTGTAGAGGGCCCATATCCTGCATGCACCCTCGTGGCTTACCATGCACGGACCGACAGGATTTTTAGGCGTACAGGCCTTCCCGAATAGTTTGCAGTCCGTAGGGTCGGATATTCCACGCAGGACCTTATCGCAGATGCATGCCGAATTCTTCTCGACATGCTTAACCTCGACACCGAACTTTTTCAGCGCATCGTATTTGCCGAATTCCTCCTTAAGCCTCAGGCCGGAGTCGGGAATGACAGGAAAACCCCTCCATTCGACATCGCACGGCTCAAAGACTTTGTAGACCATCTGCATCGCCTTTTTGTTTCCTTCCCTTACAACTGCCCTCGGATATGCGTTTTCAACCTCGGCACGTCCCTCCTTCACCTGCTTTACCAGCATGTAAAGCCCGAGGAGGATATCTTCAGGCTCAAAACCCGCAACGACCTGCGGAATATGAAACTGTTCATACATTTCATACCCTGCAACGACGCATACATGACCCGGCAGCATAAACCCGTCAAGCGATGCCTCTCCCTGTTCAATCAGAAATTTCATTGCAGGCGGAACGAACCTGTGCGAACACAGTATACTGAAATTGTCAGGCGGGTTCGTTAAAATAGCCGCCGCAACTGTCGGCGCAGTCGTTTCAAAGCCGACCGATATAAAGACTACCTCTTTGTCAGTCTCTTTTGCAATTTCAACGGCCTTATGGACACCCTGCACGACCCTCACATCACCGCCGCACGAATCAAGAGAGCCTTTTGTACCGGGAACACGCATCAGGTCACCGTATGTTGCGATAATGCAGCCTTTTTCAGCCAGTTCAAGTGCCGCATCAATCTCCCCCTGTGGAGTAATGCACACTGGACACCCCGGCCCCATAACAATTTTAAGCCCTTTTGGCAGAATGCTTCTAAGACCGGACTTTGCAATTGCCGCCTCGTGCGTACCGCATATGTGCATAAAAGTATATTCACGGTCCACAATTTCATCAAGCGCCTTTTTAATCTCACTACCGCCTGCCATTGATACCTCTTATATATCCTATATAACTAATCAAATTTATTTGTGCTCAAAAAAAACAGGAAAATAATTTTAAATACGGTTAATTTTTTGAAAAAAAATTAAACGGAAGAGTTCCAAAGAAAAGCAGTCAAAAATTATTTGTTAAAATATGTTACATATTCTTCCGGTATTTCCTCATAGCTTCCTATGATAGCCTGGTTAAGCTCCCTTAAGTTGTGGACAATCTGCTCCGTACTCTTCATCTGGATTGAGAGGTTCAATACAAGGTTTTCTTTGCTTATAGTATCGTTTTTGACATGATCAATTATATTTAAAAGGTTCATCCGGACCATTTCCGCAGGAGTCTTAAGCCTCATTGCCGCTTCCGATATATAGTTGATCATCGTCTTAAACATCTCCTTTTCCCGGCTGATATCTGTCGCAATAATGGAAGTGCCTATAACGGAACAGGAATTATCCCTGACAGGAGAAACATTCATAATGACTGTCACAATTTTACCGGATTTTGCCAGCATTCCTGTTTCAAAACCACCTGTATGACAGGAGTCTTCCATCCTGTTAATTTCCCCGGAAATTTCATCCAACTTCTCTTCCGGAATTATCACAGACAGATTTCTGCCGATAATTTCAGAGGACATGTATCCCAGAATCCTCTCGGCGGAATCGTTCCAGCTGATTATGTCCCCGTTCAAATCCAAACCAATAAACGCTTCGTTTGAGGACTTAACAACATTCGAGAGATATGCGTTCTCGTATTCAGCCTTCATCTGGTCTGAGACATCCCTTGCAATGCTCACTGCATACCATTTATTGTTGATTAAAACCGAAGATACGGATACTTCAACGGTAATCTTTGTCCCGTCCTTTCTTTTCAGTTTTCCTTTTTTGAAAAAACTGTTTTTAAGACCGGTTTCTTCGGAGACAAAACTTTCAAACCTCTCGGACATTTTCAGGGCTTTATCTTTTCCTAGGCAGAGACTAATTATTTCAGTAAAATTTCTGCCGGTGATCTCATCCATACTATAACCCAAGATCTGTTCTGCAGCTTTATTCCATACAACCATAGAGCCGCTGTTGTCAAACAAAACAACAGCATCAGGAATCGTGTTTATCAGTGATATAAACTCACTGCAAAAATCCACAGATGAATACGTTTTTTCCATATTTACCCCGCTCTGAGATATAAGGATTGAGATCCAAATTATTCCTACCCGTTATATATCGTTTATAATATTTATAGATGAAACAAACCGTCAACCCCTTTGACGGCGTGCTGCATTATTAATAAAAAAAATTATTTCACGGAATAGAAAATTCCTCTTTCTCCTTTGGTTTCGATAATAAGATCTTTTTCTTCAAGTATACTAAGATATTTGTTGACCTCATTCATATGCAGCGACGTAATACTGCAGATATCCTCAATGGTGCACGGCCTGCGGGCTATGGTCTGAAGAATCAAATCCATGATATCACCTAAAAAAGCTTTATTCTGGATTCGTTCTGCAGGTTTTCCGGCAATTTCCACATTATCATGGTTTATCCTGTTCTTCACGTCGGTCATCGTCCTGTCGTCGGCAGCTCTTATCCAGTCCACCGCGCCGGGTCTGTCGAGAGTATTAAGCTGGATTTTTTCAGGCTTTATCTTTTCAATAACCCTGTTTATTGCGTTTATTTCTGCATCTGTGGTATTTATGCCGCTGACGACAAATATTTCCATCCAGATTTTTCCCCTGAATTCACGGCTGAAATCTATAATTCCACGGTTTACCGAATCCACATCAAGAGAGCTGTGGGGCCTGTCAAGCAGCCTGAAGGAATCATTCTTGGCGCTGTCAAGAGATGGTATCACAAGGTCAATATCCATGCATTCCCTGCGGACTTCTTCGTCGGTAAAAAGGCTGCCGTTGGTGAGAAGGGCTATTTTGTATTCCGGGTAATTTTTTTTGAGAAAAGCGGTTATTTTCCCGATGCCTCTATTTAGTGTAGGCTCTCCTGAGCCCGCATACGTGATATAGTCCAGGGGGGGGTGATTTTTCAGAACGCAGTCCAGCTCTCTTATGACATCATCGGAAGAAACATACTCTTTTCTCTGGGTTGTAAGATTTGTGGTTCTTCCGCACTCACAATATATACAGTTGTAGGAGCAGGTCTTGAGAGGCACAAGGTCCACTCCAAGTGATATCCCAAGCCTTCTGGAAGGTACAGGGCCGAAAATGTATTTATGATGCATAAATCCCTGCGTAAAATATTAGATTCAATAGATATTTAGTAGTGTCAGTAGTAAGTTTATGTCAACCGACTTTATCGGGGGATTATTATGAAAATCTGTATTACAGTAAAAAACGGCAACATGGAAACTGCAGTGGAAAAAAACTTTGGCAGGACACCCTACCTGGCAGTATATGACACGCAGACAAAAAAGACTGAATTTATAGAGAACACAAGCAGTGCTATGGCAAGCGGAGCAGGAAGGAAAACTGCACAGGCCGTAATAGACAGCGGTGCAGAGTATGTCATCACAGGGATGACCGGAGGAAATGCTGTGGATGCCCTGAAGGCCGCAGGGATACATATAATAAAAGCCGGTCCGGGGGCGACGCTTAAAGAGGCAATTAACGATTTTGAAATAAAGAACTCCTGTTGAAAAGTTTACTCGTGAAAAAAGGTGTAAATGTGAGGATTACTGTTGCAAGCGGTAAGGGAGGAACAGGGAAGACAACATTCTCTGCAAACTTTGCGTGGTCCGTCTCAAAAAATAACAGGGTAATGCTCACCGACTGCGATGTTGAGGAACCCAACCTTCACATATTCTTTGGCGGGGAAAAGACGTCAGAGGAGGTTTTTGCAAAAAAACCACGTGTTGACGCGGGATTATGCACATTCTGCGGGAAATGCGCAGGGTTCTGCCGTTTTGGTGCCATAAACGTCCTTAAGAACAGGGTTTTAATATCTGATCCCGTCTGCCATTCCTGCGGAGGGTGCACTATAATATGTCCTGAAAATGCAATCTCAGAGACAGAGGTTTCAACCGGGGAAATATCAGTTGTGAAAGTTTCTCCAAACCTTACGCTTGCAGAAGGAAGACTTTACCCGGGCCAGCCGTCAGGGACTGGTATAATAAAGGCTCTTAAGGGGAAATGCGAAAAAAAAGAGACTGTAATTTCAGATGCCCCGCCGGGCTCTGCATGCCTTTTCCTTGAGGCAGTTTCCGACAGCGACTACTGCATTCTTGTCACCGAGCCGACTCCTTTCGGGCTGCATGACCTAAAGGCCGCATATGAGGCGGCAAAGGCGACAGGTGTTCCGACAGGAGTGGTTATAAACAAAAGCCTCGGCGACGACTGCGATGTGGAGGAGTTTTGCAGGCTGAATTCGCTTGAAGTTATAATGAAAATTCCAAATGACATAAAAATTGCCGAAATACAAAACAGAGGGGAACTGTTTTCAGAAATATACCCGGAGTGGACTGATAAATTTACATCCCTTTACGGCAGACTTTGCAATGTAATCAGGGGTGGTGACGTATGAAGTCGGTTGCGGTCGTGAGCGGGAAAGGAGGGACCGGGAAAACTACAATTACAGCGGGTTTTGCCTCCCTCCTTGCAAAAGAGAGACTGACTGTTGCAGACTGTGATGTAGATGCGGCAAATATAAACCTGCTTTTCAGTGCAGCGGACGATCACAAAAAGGATTTCTTCGGTTCCGATGCATCGGAAATAGACTGTGACAAATGCATCTGCTGTGGCCTGTGCGAGGAAAACTGCAGGTTTGACGCAATTTCATACAACAACAGTTTAGACTGTTTTGAAGTTAACGGAATAAAATGCGAGGGCTGTGCAGTGTGCACCCTTGTCTGTGAGAATAAGGCAGTCTCCCTTTCAAGAAAGAAAACCGGGAATATTACGGTCTCTTCAACAGGAGATTTTAAAATCGTCCATGCAGACCTCCTTCCCGGGTGCGGGTCAAGCGGCCTTCTTGTAAAGGAAGTCAAAAAAGAGGCCGAAGATTTGTCTCAAAATAATGGTGTTATTCTTATAGACGGCCCGCCGGGAATAGGCTGCCCTTTTATCGCGGCCGTCAGCGGAGTTGACTACGCTGTAATCGTTGCAGAACCGGGTCTTTCATCGCTGCATGACTTGAAGCGTGCAATTGAGGTCATCAGAAATTTTGGTGCAGAGATGTTTGTAATAATCAACCGCTTCGATTTAAACCCCGATATTACCAAGAAGATAGAAGACTTCTGTTCTGATGAGAAAATAACTGTCGCAGGAAAAATTCCCTATGACCTGAAAGTCTTTTCAGCAATAAAGAACCTGAAGCCGGTAACGTATTACAACTGCCCCGCGTCTGAAAAAATCAGGGAGGTTTTTTCTAAAATATCCGGAATTACAGGACTTTGGGGTGAATAAGAACTGATTTAACTGGAAATATGAATTTAACAGTAAATTTTTTAAAATAAGGACTATGAAGGTAAATTAATGTACGGTGTTTCAACAAACTGCCTTTTAGAGACAAAACTTGAAGATGCCCTCGCTCTTCTGTCAGACATCACCTCAACAGTTGAAATTATGGACGACGGTCTCCATTATCTTGATTCAGCCGAAGTTCCGGAGTCATTTTCATATACGTATTTTCTTCATGCACCTGCACGTGGTGTGAACATTGCGTCCCAGCTTGAACCCATAAGAAAGGCAAGCGTTAAGGTAATAAAGGACTGCCTGAAAATAGGCTCTGATATTGAAGCAAAGGGTGTTGTAGTCCACCCGGGATATTTTACATGGACCGTTGAAAAGGACGTAGGTGTTTTTCAGCTAGAAAAGTCACTGATAGAGATAAATCAAATATCCGACGAATACTCAATGCCTTTTTTCATCGAGAATATGCCTAAGTGGGACTATTTTTTCCTCCAGACACCAGAAGACCTCTCCTTAATAAAGGATTTTCCACTGGCGCTTGATGTCGGGCATGCACACATGAACAACTGCCTGGATGAATTTCTTAAAGCCGAGGTTTCACATTTCCATATCCATGACAACGAGGGTTTTTTGGACTCGCACCTTGCGATAGGGGACGGCAATATAGATTTTGCGCCTGTCTATGAAAAGATTGCAGAAAGCAGGGGATGCCCGATAGTGGAGACTGCAACATTTGACAGTGCAAAACGCAGTGTTAACATATTAAAGCGCCATAAATAGCTGTTTTGATAATTTTTGGCATATTTTTTCAGTGAAGAAAACAGGCAGACTTTCCGGGGATATTTAGTTAAGATTTTATATGTATCACATCGACTTTATAATGCAATTCAGATCAAAAAACATCTGCCTCAGTGGCTTAGTGGCATAGCGCGTCCTTGGTAAGGACGAGGTCGCGGGTTCAACTCCCGCTTGAGGCTTATTCCCTGAAGTTCAGCTCTTTTATATGATTATGACATAATTCTGGTTATGTCACCAACCACCACGCATAAATTAACGGGAGACACTTTTCATAACCTTTCAATTGAGAAGGCTTTTAAAACTCTGAATACAGCTCTTGATTCAAACAGAATTTCCAAAAGGGATTATGACCTTATCTCTGAGTATATCAACCTTAAACGCGGATGCTCTCAGATTACCATTAGCAGAATAAGAAAACTTGTTTATCATTTAACAACCTGGAGAAAATACATCGGTGAATACGAATCCAACACTATTGGTGATCTTGCCAGGGGCATTCTGGTTTTGGAGAACTCAAAGACAGTAAAAGGAACTGAGTTCAGTCCTGAAACATTGTCCGACTATATCCATATAATAAAACAGTTTTACAAGTGGCTGATAGATGAGGGCCTTCTGATATCACTGAAAAACAGATAGGTAAATTAAAACCCCCGAGGACTGCCAGGAGCAAATATTCTGAAGATGACATTCTTACAATAGATGACATTAAGACCCTGATCGGTGCCTACAAGGACCTTGAAGAGCTTGCAATATTTACACTGCTCTATGAAGGTGCTCTCAGGATAGGTGAGATAGGGACCCTTACATGGGATATGATAGACTTTCATAAAACTCACGTGAACCTGAACATCAATTTTAAGACCGGATACCCACGCCAGATCCCGATAATTCTATACAAAGAATATATTACATTGTGGAGAAACACAAAGGACCCTGAACCCGGAAAACCGGTTTTCCTAAACAGATACAAAGAACCTTATCAATATCCTGCACTCAGAAAGCGTCTCAGGGTCCTTGCAAATAGAGCTGGTCTAAAGACATCTCTTCCCCCTCACCTCCTGAGACATACCCGGATAACCCATATGATACAGGAAGGTATGAACCGGGAGACGGTCGGCCTCATATGCTGGGGAAAGGTCAATGCTATGGAGCTTGACAGGTACGCTCACATGTTCGGCAGCGTGGACGACATTGTTCTCAGGCATTACGGGCTTAAGCAGAATAACGCTCAAAATGCTCCTGAAAAAACAGAACCGATACTCTGTCCGGACTGCGGGTATGTAAACCCTCCCGGGTCTCTTTTCTGCTTCTCGTGCAACAGGCCTCTGACAAAGGAAGCCGCGAAAACAGTTGAAAACTTCTCCAAAAACATAACTCCAGAGATGGTCCAGGAGATGGTTGCTCTTTTCCTTCAGAAACAAATGGAGGAAAAATCATGACAACTATTTTATTTTAGAATGAAGACAGATCCGAGCAGTCTCAATACATTATAACTTAACATTTTTTCACTTTCACGCCCCGCACGCCTGTACCGTATATCTGAGAACGTATGACAGTTTTCATCAGGGTGAATCAGTGGTATATGAAGATGATTTTTTTGAATGGCCTTGGCCTGACGATGAAGAATACAGAAAACTTTCAAAGATTATTGACACCCTGGATAAAATTCGGAAACAAGAAAAAAGGATTAAAAAGATATTATGTATGTAAATATTAAATATAATAAGATGGACAGAGTAGATGACAAAGAAATTATTATTTAGATCATAATTGAGGGGGTGAAATTATGGATCTTAGAGATATAGATTTAATGAGTTACTTGAGTGCATTAGGCGAAGAACTAAAAATTAATGAACTCAAAGATAGAGTAAAAATTCAAAAGTTAGTACTTATCGGTCAATGTGCAGGTGTAGATATTGGGAATTATAATTTCAATCTTTACCACTTAGGCCCATATAGTCCTCAATTAGCTGATCGTTATTATAGTGCTCAGGTCGCGATAAATGTTGGAGACCGTTCATATGAAGAGTATAAACTTAATCGGGGAGACTGTGAAAGTTTAGACAGAATTAAACCTCTTCTAAAACCTCCTGAAGGGATTGGATTAGATGAATATGAATGGCTTGAAGTAATTGCGACAGTAATTTTCGTATACAATAAAACAAAGAGCTGGGAACAAGCTGAAAAAATCACGAAGATACATAAAAGGTCCTTATTAAGCAAATCTAAACTAAAATTGCCTGATATTATTGAATCAATTAAAAAAACTAAAGCGTTTCATTAAAAATAATTTATTCTTTTTCAACAGGTATAATTTTTATCGCTTCAAATTCCACTTCATCATTTTCCTTTCTATTGTCATATTTTCTTGTTTCGTCTTTAAATTTGGTCATCTCTGAAGTATAATTATTCACAAATATTTCCCATTTGCTCTCTAATTGTGGTATTGATTTATTCCCAAATTTTAGATTCCATGCTTCTGAAAAGCTGAATATAATCATAGCAAATGATACAAGAATGACGATATAAGATATTAGTGTTCCAATGGCTGAGAATGACGCAGAAATGAGTCCTGCAAATATAAATATAGATATCATTGTTATAACTAAGGGTAATATCTCGGTTTTGTTTTTACAGAGCATTGAGTTTTCATCGTAAAAACTTGAGATTCCAGTCGCGATTATATATACTGAAAAAATTAATAATCCTATTATTAAATAAGGCATGAGCGTAATTAGCAATGATGAAGTTTTGAGAATTTCGTCTGTATTGTGGATAATAATGCCTGATATAACGTAATATGTGAACAAACTCATAAAAGGTAGCATAATTACGGCTGAATATACACATAAGCCGTATCTTTTCCAGTAATTTTTTGATCTACTGTATGATTTGCCTATTATGTATGGTATAATAATACCTATTGATAAGATATCAGTAAAATAAACCCACACTGGATCTATTTCAGTTACACTATCTGAATTCAGAAGATGTATAGGTACTATAAAATTAATAATTATCAATCCTGTATAAGCCCAGAAAGCCATGCTCCAAAATCTATTCCCGATATTTGCAAAGAATATTTCACATATAGACTCTGCTTTGCTTTTTTTTCTCTTTGTAGATTTTAAATTAATGTTTTCCGAGTCAAAATCAGGTTTATAATTTTCATATCCCTGGTAACCTTTAAAAAAATAATGATTCAAAGTTTTTTTGTTAATTAACTGAATATATGCTGTTTTTTCATTGATTTCATAACCTTTATGGAAAAATATAACTTCAGAAGGTATTAGAACCAATAAAGGCAGAAACATGTAATACGCATAGAATTTACTGTCTATCACTAAGTAAAAATTGAAAAGAAAAGTAAATATTAAAGCCACTGCAGAGATTGTTCCTGTCAGAAGAGCTATCTGTCCTTGTTTTAACTGGTTTATTTCAATTTTAAGTGCATCCTTCTCCTTAGAGATGAACTTGAAGAATAGATCTTCGCTATATACACATTCTGAATGATTAATATTACAGCAATTAAGTGTTTTATTTTCCAAATCATCCTTAGAATTATCCGTCAAAATATTATCCCCGCATTTAATATTAAGACAAAAGTCTTCTCATTTTATTTCAGGTCAAAATCCCAATCTCCCCGGATTTTCAAGACCTGCATTTTATATAGTATTTTTATTTGTCCGACAGAAAATAAACGTTTTCATAACATTAGGATTTTAAAAAAATTAGATGAAAAGTATTCTTCTTGTCTGTCAATTCTTTTTAGGGGGAGTTATTTCCCATAGATATCCCTATTTATCGTCTCAAAAAAGAATACTACATTATATTGATCAAGTCAAAAATGTGAGAACTTAGGGAATAGATGGTATAAAAACTTCATTTTATAAAGATTTAATAATCTTTGGTATCATTATTGTAGTTATTACGTTGATTGCACCATTTGGATTCATCAAATTTGGATAACTGGGATTTTATACGGGATATCTTATCCCTTGTAGTATATGTCTGTTTATTCATATATTCTATTTGTAAAATAATTTTTTTATACATAGAATCGCTGGGACTAATTTTATCTAGTTGTTTAAATCCATTTGATATTATATCACTGTAAATCACAAGATCAGATTCTAATTTTTTTAATTCTGAATAAAGAATATTCCGCTGAAATTCAATCTCTCTTGAAGAATTATATGAGAAATAAGGATCAAATTTATTCCCTTTTTGGGGCGAATCTTCGTTTATATTATGTCTTAGATTCTTGAAAGAATCAAATTTATAATCTATATTATAATCTTCAATTTTTTCCTTGTCGCTTTCTTCTTTCTTTTTATTTAAGTCCTGAACTTCAAGTATCAATTTATCTGTTTTGACTCCATATTTTTCATGATAAAACTCTAAAAACCGATCAAATCTATATTGATAATAATATTGCCCTGTTTTTTCATAAAACTCTCTTAATAAAGAGGGAGCAGGACCTATCGTTCTTCCACTTATATTAAACCAAAAATCATCTTTCCTGTCTTCAGTAATAAATATTACAGGTTTTTGAATTTCTTGAGAATATTTAATTATTTCATTCCAGATTATTAAATCTCCAAATTTATTTTCATTTTTAGAATTATCCTCAAAGCCCGGAGGAATCTTTTTAGAGTATCTTATTTCACCTTCTTTTTCTATTTTTTCAATTTCATCATCAGATAATTTATCACCAACTCTGCCTGAAAAAAATTTTTTTATAATTCCTGTTACTTCTGTTTCATTAACTCCTGAAGGATTTTCCTCTTCACATTTCTTTAGTGCTTCTAAACAGGAATCATATGCAGATTCTATTTTTTGGATATTCTTTTCTAATTTCAAATAGGGATGCTTGCTGTATTTATTGCAAAAATCAATTACTTTCTGTTTTGACTCTTCTAGTTTTGATGAAATATCTTGGTAAGCTACAATTTGCTCTAATATTATGCAATACAAATGATTGTGATATTCTTTTCCTACGTGGTAAGGTATCCAAAATCTATCTGGTTTTAATTTGAAATCTTTCAAAAATTCTTTTACAGTTTGTTGATTATATACATGGAAATTCAAAAGCACATTTGTATCAAAAACAAATATGCAATTATCCCAGATCTGATCTAATCTTTTATCAGGATATTTGTAATATTCAAAAAATTTAGTCTCCAATTAGACATCCCTCTTTTAATCTATCATATGTTTTTATATATGACTAATAATTGCTGGACGTCCGACAGAATAAATTTTTTCATTTGACTTTCATAATTTCTCTGGAATATACTCAATATAATCTTTCCAATTTTCGTAACCTTCAAAAACACCAATGGTGTCAAAAATTTTTTCCACTATTTCAGGCTTTTTTTCAGGATTTTTAAGAATGTCAAAATATATACAGGCAAATTGAAGACCACTAATCAGGCAGTGATCTCTTTTTTTGGAAAATTCAACCATAGAATGAGGAAATACGGGCTGATTTCTTTGCTCTAAGTGAGTATCTTTATAGCCATTTACTACTAAAATTCCCTTTAGATTTTTATTCCCATGCTCATAAATAAATTCTGAAACCCATTTTTCCAACTGGGCAGAATTCTTCTCAGCAGCACTTTTCGAAAGCCCCTTTATTTCAACTACTGCAAATTTATCGCCGTAAGATAATATCAGGTCACTGCGATTTTTCTTTCCAGGTATTTGTTTAAATCCAAGCTCTAAAAACACTTTAAGGCACTGTTCCTCTAGTGGTATACCATCACCTGAAAACAGAGCTTTCATATTTTGCAATTCCAAAAGCCTCTGATTCTTACCAGAAATGTCCTTGTCGATTTTCTCAAGTTCTTTATTTAATTTTTCTATTTCCTGAGACGTTTCTTTTTCAGAGGGTATCTTATAATTGTTACTCCATTCGGGCAGAAAATATTCACGTTTCTCAGGATTTTCTAATTCAGTTATTGCTTCTATTAAA
Organism: Methanomicrobium sp. W14; assembly: GCF_017875315.1. NCBI lineage: Archaea > Methanobacteriati > Methanobacteriota > Methanomicrobia > Methanomicrobiales > Methanomicrobiaceae > Methanomicrobium > Methanomicrobium sp. W14. The sequence continues at coordinate 507,169 of NZ_JAGGMM010000001.1, read as the reverse complement.
ATATCCAATGCTTCTGAATCCAAATCTAAATATGGAAGAAATACAATTTTTCCAGACCCCTCGCTCCATTCAAATCCAAGAATTCTATTTGGATTATTTTCTATGCAGAATATTTCTGATACGGTTGTTTTTTCGTTTTGTTGAGGCAGGTTACTGTAATAAGCCCGATATTTAAAAAAATCCTTCAATTTTTTGTAAAAATCCTGATATTTTTGATTTATGCACTGTACTTCTTTTCCAGTATAATCTGATATGTATATATCAAACGGCAAAATCATTGAAACGGAATCTATCGGAATATTTCGGTTTAATGGTGATTCTTCCCATGTAATAAAATAGATGCTTTTTTTACTTTGAAGAATTTCTTTAAAATCCTGATTTATTTGCGGAAAACAACTATTTCGTATAGAGTAACTATAAAATGATCCTTCTGAGATGAAATCATTAAGTAAATATCCATATGATTTGAAAAAATTTTCAATGTCAATTATTATAAAATCCGAATCAAAGATGTTTTCTTTTGACAATGGATTGATTATTTTTAATATATCGTAATATTTGGATTTTGAGTATCTTCGATTGCGTGGATGATATAGATCATCACTAATTATCGTTATTTTTTTTGTATTTGCCATTACTTAACCCATAACCCAAAAAGATTTATTCCTTTTCTGATTTCATCTTATTGACAAGATCCTCAAGCTGATCGTATTTTTCCGATAAATCAATAACCTCTTTGAATAACCATCCCTGAAGCTCATCAACCGACATACCTTTCTTCTGAGCCTGCGAAGCAAAGCGCGTGTAAAACTTAAGTGCGACGTTTATCTCTCCGGATCTGTCTCTTTCGTTTTCGACTGCTAATTCATCAATTATATTCAATGATTTATTAGCAACACGCACACTAATCTTGGTATAATCTTCTTCGCGGGGTTTACGAGCCATTTCATTAAGATTTTTTATCAGCTATCTTCTCAACAATTTCTTCAAGCCGATCATACTTCTTAGACAGCTCTTCAACTTCTTTGTATAGCCATTGATGCAATTCTTCAGCACTCATACCTTTTTTGCAAGCCTCGTGTGCAAAATCCAAATAAAATTTTATTGCGTGATTAATTTCTCCAGAACGGTCTCTATCATTTTCAATTGCTAATTTATCTAGTATTTTGATATAATCAGCATTGATCCTGACACTGACTTTTTCCTTTTCGCTAATCTTGACCATTCTAATAAAAAATACCATTAAAAAAATAATAGTTTATGTGCTTAATAATACTCTATTGTAGGACAAGATATTTATGTAGATGTGCCTAATTATGCTACGAGGTCGGACAATATGACCACCACGAAAATGACAAAAATATCCTTTCGTCTGCCTGCATCATGGGTTTCAGCCCTCGATGCGATTGCGGCACGTGAAGGATGCGAAAGATCGAAAGTTATCAGGAACATCCTGAAACCTCATATGACTGCTGCGGAGGCTTCCGTATGACCGTCGTTGCACAGCTCCAGGACTTTGAAAGCTGGTAACAGAAAACCCTTGCACCGCTCGCCGGTCAGCTTGGAATAAAAGGCGGAAAAGAAATGACAAAAAAACTGCTGGAAACCGAATACGGCTTTGAGTTTGTCGGTGACCGAAAAATCGATCATACAGATTTTTTCATCCCGACACTGCCTCAAAAGCCCGTTGAAGAAAATAAGCAGGAGGACTTTTAACTTATTTTTTTAAGAACTGTTTGTTTTTTTCCGAATCATTGCATAGTAATTTATATGTTCTTTTTTTAAAACAACTATCTTAGTATTGTTCCTTGGGGTTTTAGCAGATATATGGATAAAAAAATTTCAAAACCGGTAAAAGTGTTGGCAATCGTTGCAGCGGCAATCACTCTTGTTTTATTGAATCTGATAATTTTTGCAGCCCCACATTATGAATCAGCACATGTTTACTCCAGTGAACCAACCAGACTAGACTGGTTCTCAGGATATGCTATAGACTCTACAAATCCCAGAACTGAAAATATGACTCCCACTATTATATATTATATCGAAAACGATTCATTTCAGCTTCAGGATCCGGAAAAATGGAGCAAACCCCTGTTTGTAGGAAATTATTTCAGTAAGGATATTTCAAAACCCGAATTATATGAAGATCTCTGGTATACTCCTGACATATCCGTTGAAGGAAATAATCTCAGTATTGATTATTCTGCATATAATGGAGCGGGAATTGATTGCGGTAAAGCCCTGTATAATGTGACATTTACTGTCGTTGAAATTAATCTAAGTACGGGATATTATCATGAAGAAGCAGCAGGAGAGATTCCTGTTGAAGATATCGAGGTAACTGATCTTCCTGCCGGAGAATACAAGGAGTACAGAGTTACCGGAGAACTGCTCAGGCCAGAACCTGGTGAGGTATTTGAACTGATTCTGACTATATATTTGCCATCTTTTTTTATAGATGGTAATAATGAGACATATACGATGTCTGAAATTTGTGATAATTGCGATGAATGTGATATTGAAAATATTCCCAGAGAATATGTGTATTTTGTTTTGAAGGCAAGTGACGCTCCGGATATCCCAAAAATAACCTGTGAAAACAGCTATATGTGTCCTGATGCTCCTTAAGTTTTGAATAAATTTCCGGATTAATTCATACTAAAATATTGCTGGAAAGGTCTGGATATTATTATCATTCGTTTTTTTCCGAACTATTGCCTTTTATTTTATAAGGTCCCCACTGAGAATCAAATATTGCTTCATAGAGTCTAAATGAAAGATTCTAGTGGAAGTAAAAATTATGAAAAAAATTATTCTTTTAATAAGCTTGATATCGCTGATTGTGTGCTCTGCAAGTGCTTATCCGGCACATAATTATGATATCTCCGACAGTACTTTGGATACAACTCCAACGGCAGAAGATGCAGAAGATGATCAGGAAGCAATGGGATACTCTGGTTATTCTGATACAAATCGGCCCGCATCAGATGCATATTTCGATTTTGAGGATGATGCAATATTCTTCTTTAACGGTCACGGACTTTCATATGACAATGGAGTAAATGGTGGGGGCATTGTATTTGGCAGCAATTCGTTGATTATTGGGGAGTATAATTCTAATCATCAACCTGGAAATAGCAGGTATTATATCGAAAATTATGGAGCAAACGCTCTCGATGGTGTTTTACTTGCCGTTTATCTTGCATGCTACTCTTCACATGACAGCCAGTATCACGGGAATTTAGCATGGCTGACAGTAGGTAAAGGTGCCGATGTTTGTATAGGCTTAGATGAATCGATTATTGAATCGAAATCATGTTACTGGTCTGAACAGTTTTGGGAACACGCAAAGGACGGTGAAAAGATTGCAGATGCAGCAGATGATGCAAAGAATGATTGCTACTGGCAATATCCATACGGTTACCATGGTATTGATTCATATCAGCCTTATGTTGAAACATCCGGCTCTGTAGAAATCCTTAATCCCTTTTTTCTAGAAGCATATTGTGAATGATAAATCTTGTTTTAATTTCTTTGAGTTGGTTGTAATATTTTCTTGAGCGTAAAGTCTCTCCGTACTTACGTTTAATCATCAAAAAAACGCATTCGACAAGATTTCTTTTACCATATTTTTTTCGATCAATATTTTCAATCATTTCAAACCTGACTTCTCCGGAGTGGATCTTTCCGTCCCATTTTCTTACAGGGATTTGAGAATCTGCACCGATATATCCCCGAATATATTCATGAATCCATTCTGCATCATAGCTTTTATCCATAGTAAAACATTGGCTTTTTGTTACTCTCTGAGTCTGGTTGATCAATGATTTTGCATGTTTCCTGTCATTTACCGGGAATTTTGAAAATTTCCAACCCAGGACCAGTAAACTTTTTGAATCAACTGCAACTGATGTTTTTACAAAGCTTTTACGCGTTTTTCCGATGCGCTTTGAATAGTAATGACTTGCATAATCACTGGTAAATCCGGTTGCATCAATTGATGTAACCGGAACCTTCTCGCCTTTCTGCAACAATTTTTTGATTGTTTTCGTTAAAATTATGGCAAAAATCCGTGCAGGAAATCCTGAAAAAAATTTATGGAGAGTAGTGAAATGAGGAATTTCCTGTAGATTCAATAAGTCCCTTATAGGAGTTAAAATCTCTAAAAGGTCGCAGAAATTGTGGTAATTAACTCCTCTTTCTTCCTTTAAAATGATCAATGAGAGAAGTTGATGCTGGTTAAATTTCTTCTTAGAGAAAACAGATGAACGAAGAGGTACTTTTGATTCCTTTATTACCTCCTGAGAGATTTTCACAAGATTGATGTACCTGTTCTGCAACATTTATTTGGTAGTTCCTCACTTATTTGTGGTTAAATAATGTTGGAACTCTTGTACGATCGATCTTTCGGTCGATATTTTATCTGAGGATTTCTACAGAGCCAAATTTTATAAATTTTCTCTTTGTGGGAATCTTCCTGAAAATAGCGACCGAAAGATCGATCATACAGGAGTTCTGATATTACTTAACCACAAATATACGAGGAAAAATCCGACAAACATAGAAGAGAGATGTTTGGGAACCTGAACACACAACACACAGAAAATGGACAAAGAAATCTTATTGAGTATGTTTTTTCAATGATTAAACATAAGTACAGCAGCACTCTGAGTTCAAGAAAATGTTATAACCACCTCGAAAAATTAAGACAAGAATTATAGTTCATAATACACTTCTTGAAAAAGGTGATTAAAGCTTTCTACAAAGCCAATTTTTCAAATATTTTGATTATGAATATTTAAAAAAATTAATATCTTGTTATGATAATTATAGTAATATGGGTCGATTTAATGATTTTAATCATTTATTCTGCGTCAAAACCATAAAACATATCGTATATAATTTATTTACAGGGTCTTCATCTGATATTCCAAATGAGGCTTTGTTTAAACTGGAATCAGAATTATGCAGTGATGTGTGGTAATATGAGTTTTTCCAATATATTTCAGAGTGATTCCTCACAGAATTTATCCGATGAACTTGTTGAGATGCTTAATGATTTAACTCATGAATTGACTTATGTAAAAAAATATTACGAATCCGGAAAAGAGAACAAAGCTAAATCAAAATACGAAAGAGCTTTTGAATATTACAATAATTCAATAGACATTTTAGAATCCGGGATTAATGAATATTTTGAAGTTTTTGAAGATGATACAGGCTCTATTGAAGAATTTTTGAATTTATTAGAAGCCTGCTATAATGCTTTTTATTCCTGGGACGATACTTTTGGTTATGACTTTTCTGATAATAAACTAAAAACTGATGCATTACTTAATCTATCACGCGGAAGATTTTTGATGTTGTCCGAGAAATATCGTCTTGCTCTTAGGAAATATCAGGACGGATTAGAATCCTCTCCAGATGTTTATATAGCTGAATTTTATAAAAGAATCGGTGATGTCTATCGTGAACTTAAAAATTATGACAAATCCTTGAATTTTTATAATAATGCTATTAAAGTTGATTGGGAAAAAACCGGTGCATGGTGTGGAAAAATGCTGGTTTTGGCTGAACTGGAAAGATCTGATGATGCCATTGAATCTGCATATACAGTTTTAGAACTATGTGAGAAGGATTCCCTTGAATATTATATTGCAAATGCAACTTTAACTACCTGTTTTTGTGATTCCGGTAAATATCAGGATTCCTTAGACCATCCACTGGTTCTTTTGCCAGATCATGAAGAAACTAAGGGTTTAAATGCTTTTTTATGTTACTGTCGGTATTATGCCCTGAAAATGACTCATGCACCTGAAAATGAATGCAATGAAGCATATAATAACGCTTTGGAATATAATCCCGATATTGAATCAACAGAAGAAGTGAAGGAATTACTGCAGAAAGGAACGTCTGATCAATCTAAAAGAATAATAAAAGACAGCAGCAAAAGCAGTCTTGACGATATGCTAAGTGACCTTAACGGTGAAAATGACGGGAAATCACTGGAAGACTTACTCAGAGAACTTAACGAACTTACAGGTTTGTCTTCAGTAAAAGAAGATATAAATTCACAGATAAATCTAGTAAAATTAAGGCAGATCCGCGAGAATAACGGATTAAATCAACCTGAACTTTCACTACATATGGTCTTCTCCGGAAACCCCGGGACCGGGAAAACCACAGTAGCAAGACTGGTTGCTGAAATTTATCACAAACTGGGCGTCCTTTCCAGGGGAAACCTTGTTGAAGTGGACAGATCAGACCTTGTTGCAGGATATGTCGGTCAGACTGCACTAAAAGTTCAGGAAGTTGTGCAGAGTGCACTGGGAGGTATTTTGTTTATCGATGAAGCTTACACGTTGACAAATTCAAAAGGGGGAAATGATTTTGGTGATGAAGCAATCGCTACTTTGTTAAAGGCAATGGAAGATAATCGCAGTGATTTTCTGGTTATTGTTGCAGGATACCCGGATTTAATGCAGGAATTTTTACAGTCAAATCCCGGTCTTCGCTCCAGATTTAACAAATTTATTAACTTTGAAGATTATTCTCCTGACGAACTGATAGAGATCCTCAATATACGTTGCCATAAAAACGGAATGACTTTGACGGAAGAAAGTCAGGTTTATGCAAAAGCTGTCTTTGAAAAAAGATGCAAAACAAAGGGAGCGGATTTTGCAAATGGCAGAGAAGTCCGGAATTTCTTTGAGCAGGCGTATAAGAATATGTCAAACAGACTTGCTATGAAAGAAAATCCATCAAAAGAAGATTTGTCCACAATAATCCTGGATGATTTAAAGGGTATATCCCTTTAATTTTTTAGCAGCCTTCCGAATTTATCATATTGCAAGCAGTTTTCTTTCCCTCTCCAGGTCAAAAGAAAAGATTTCAGGGTGGATACGGTTTGCAAGGTCCATGAGAGTAATTGTCCAGCCGAAAATGCTGTCCGAGCCAGGATAGAAGAAACTGAATACGTTTCCTTTTTCAACAGCCGGGATATCAAAGCCCGCTTCACGCCAGTCACCGGGTGTGAGACCTCTGCCGTCTCTCTTGCCGCTGACAAATACAAATTCCGGCCTGAACGAATTTATAACTTCAGGGTCGATCTCCATCTCCGTTGACTTATCGTCAAGTCCCAGTTCCAGATTTATCGGGTATCCGCCTGCGATGCGTATAAGGTCTATGTCCATCTTATCCACGAACAGTGGGAGGACAGGTTTTGCCATAATAGAATACACCGGAGGAGTTTCTGCTCCGGCAACGGCTTTGGATATCTTTTCGACAACCGGGTGATATTTCCTGTAGATTTCCCGGTACTTTTCTTCTGCCCCGACAAGAGATGCAAAATAACCGAGGTCGTTGAAGAACCCTTCTACTGTGGACGTTTTCTTATGAAGTTCACTTAGATAACCGCTTTCAAGAGCTTTTATCCAGACGTCTATCACCGTTGAACTGTCGGTAACTCCCAGTGTTTTCAGGTGAACTGCTATTCCGTCAAGGGCCTTGACTGACCTATATCCCCCGATGTATCTTGGTTCGGAAAACCCGTGAGGTTTTATCTCCCCCTTAATCCCGATATCCCTCCCGCATTCGCATACTCCTCCTTCCCTGTAGCTTATCACCTTCGCTCCCATAGGGCCGTTGAACTTTCTTTTTATTATTATCCTTTTGCATGACGGGCAGTAGGTATTCAGGCGTTCTGTTTCAGGAGTATTGAAAATATATACAAAGTCAAGATATTGTTCAAGGGAAGTGCAGAGTTTTTCAGACTCGGCGACTGAAGGACGGTCCTTTCTCTGTGATTCATCATGCGGCATGAAAGGCATTATCTGGAGAGGGATTTCACGCGAAATTCCCCCGATAATCTCCGCGGCTTTCAATACTTCTTCCTCCCTTCCGAGAAGGTGCATTATAGAAACTTCGACATGGACACCGTTTTCATGAAAAAGCCTGATATTTCTGAATACGGAGTCAGGGGATGCTGCTTTGCACTCACGGTATCTTTCAGGGCTTGACCCTTTAAGGCCGATATTTACGAAATCAAGATATTTGGAGCATTCAACAACCGCCTCCTTCGTCATGTATCCGTTTGTAGAACAGCCGGCTACAAGGCCGTTCTCCTTTGCGGCCCTGATATATTCAAGAAAACTGTAATAGGACACCGAAGGCTCGTTCAGGCAGAAAACAATTCCTGAACAGTCCTCTGATTTTGCGGACTTAACCACCTCTTCAGGACTGACTTTTTTCAGCATCCTTGATACCGAATCCGGGCTTTTGATTATCATCCAGGATACACATCCCGGACATGAAAAGTTGCAGCCGATTGTCGAGATAAGCATGAGCTTTCCGTTGGGCATGAAATGAAGTATGGGAATATTTTCTATGGAGACCGGGTACATGGCGAATAGCATTCCCGGATACTTCTCCTTAAGCAGACCGTCCGATACGGTATACATTCTGCACCTTCCGGTCGCACCTTCGGTTATTGTGCACCGGTTCTCGCAGATGCTGCACCTGACTGAATATATACCAGTTGAGTTTTCTCTGTCTGTTGTTATTTTTTCTTCTGTAATACAATGTACACTCATTTTAAGCACTCTCTTCTGCCGCCCCGTCCTGCTGCTATATCCATAAAAAGCTTGAAAAGTTTTTCTTTCACTCACCTGCGTGATTTAAAAGAACAAAATCTCTGATATAACATTAAAATGCAGAAAAAATAAAATGATTGTATATTAAACCTGATTTACATAAACAGGACTAGTATAATGTTTTTCTCAACTGTCACAGAAAATGAAAAACCGTTAAGAAAATGAATAAACCAACGTGACACTTTTGACACCTTAACTGTATATAACCGACCCGGAACAACGAACGGATGAGATAATAATTTAATTATATGCTACAGGAAAGAAATAAACAGAAAGATAAAACAAAATGGCTGTCGAACCGGTTGAAACAGATGCAGATACAATAGATTATGGTTATGAAAATGACAGCTTGTTCTTTTTTACCAGGGGTGAAGATTACAGTCACTCATTAAACCTGGATAATATAATACCTGACTTAAATAAAGAGAACTCCCTTAAAGGAGTTGAAATTTCAAACGCATCAAAAAAGTTTGGTGTTTCAAAGCATGCACTGGGAAACCCTCACCAGATAGAGTTAAACCTTGATATATCAGATGATAAAATTGAGCTTAAACTTTTAATTATCCTGAAAATAAGGAACAAATCCACTCCAAGGACAATAAAAACGACAGACATAAACGAATATAATATGCCGGCCATGAACATGACGATGTCATGCGGTGTCTGTTGATGTTGAGAGTCCTGAATCAGGACTGCATTTTTTACATCAGAAATGAATAGGCGGCACATTTTAATTTTACACTAACGTTGACCCGGATTTTCTGCAAAAATTTCCTTCCCCTTTTCGGTGTAATCCATTACGCCGAGCTTTATCAGAAAATCGGAATCTGAGTCCACTTCCCAGCCTTCGGCAAGCCTGCCGTCAGCGATTCTCCAGATAAAAACCATCATCATTTCAAGCCTGTTTCCGGTCGGCGGAAGTGCAACTCCGGAAAGACTCCATTCCCCTGTATGTGTCCCGGTTGCCTTAACACGGACCCACACTCTGTCGCCTTCGGCGATGATGTCCTCAATATTCTCATGCCAATCCGGAAATGCTCTGAAAGCGTCCAGAAAAAGCTGCCTGAAACTTTCGATGCCCTTTTGCCCGTGGGTGTTGTCAATATAATCTGCGGCTACAAGACTGTCAAACAAATCTATATCACGATTATTGTAGGCATTAATAAATTTTTTAACCAGTTCTTTGTTCTCTTCAGCTGACATGATGAATTAACCTCTTTTTTAGGGGTTTACTCTTTTTTTATATTTAAAGAACACAGTTGCCGGGAATGTAATTCCTTAAAATTATTCAACGAAAAATACGGCTGGAAATTCACACATTCCCTTCAGCCTGTAATAATGTGCCGGAAGCATCGTTTTTTCGTAGGGAATTCCTACACTTTCTATAACCGGGTCGTTTAGCTGCATGACCTTTGAGAAGCATGCAAGACTTTCGTTGTATAATTTCGAAATCCTTGGATCACCGGGGTTTTCATGGAGGTAAAACTCCGCAGTGCGATAGTAGTTTGAAGCCCGCAGGTATGCCTTTCTGGCGCTCACAAAATGACCGGATGAATAGGATTCATCAGCACTTTTTTTCAGTCTTTCAGCGGTTTTTGTCCATTCCGAACACCAGCTTTCGTAATCGTTTTCCCTGATTTTCTCCGCGGTTGATACCACTTCCCCGATATCGGCGGAACCGTAAACAGCTTCACCCAAAAGACGCAGTGCCTGAAAATCGAATTGTTTATCTTTGAAAAGAAGACTCATAGGAATTTTTGCTCCGTTAACCTGTTACAGATATCTATTTCGGCAGATACTGTAATTAAAGCATAAGATAATCAAAGAAAAAATATGTCTATAATAAATTTCACAAAAAGTGCTATATCACCTTTTTTAATTTCTGCAAAAGGTTCTCAATCAAAAGCACATTTTGTAACAAATGTATTATTACTCTAAAAAAGAGATATTTCGGCTCTGTAGAAAACCTAATCACTTTTTTCAAGAAGCAGATTGTGAAGAATTATTCTGACTTTGATTCCCTTAATCTGATTATAGTATTTTCTTGAGCACAAAGCATCCCCATATTTACGTTTAATCATTGAAAAAACACATTCAACAAAATTTATTCGTCCGTATTTTTCCTGATCAAGGTTATCAAGCATTTCAAACCGGACTTCTCCTATGTGGATCTTTTCGACCCATTTTCTTACAGGAATTCGAGAATTTGCACCGATATATCCCCAGATAGATTCATGAATCCATTCTGCATCATAGCCTTTGTTCATCATAAAACACTGGCTTTTTGTTACTCTTGGAGTCTGGCTGATCAATGATTTTGCATGTTTTCTGTCATTTACTGAAAATTTTGAGGATTTTCTGAATACGGGTCAGACTGCATAGACACCTGGGAGGCGGAGGTCGGACTTGACCTTGAGTTCTACTTCCTTTCAAAGGAGCTTTGTGTCGATGTCGACACCGTACGCAAATGGCCTTATGAAAAGGTTATAAAATGGCTCATCGCTCTCGGGATGATAGCGGACAACCAGAAGAAAGCCATCGAAAAATCTTCTGATAAAAAGGAGAACTCAGGCGAAATATATGTTTGCGAAGGGGATAAGTTTGTCCACTACCCCTGATTTTTCATGATGTGCTGTACCCAAATAACTTATCGTATTGTTTGTGGTTCATCCAGTCAATAAGAATAGTAATCCGGCCTTCATCGTCAGAAGAAATCCAGTATATGAGTCTCCATGACCTGTCAAGATCGTATTTCCAGAGGTTGTCAGGTTTAAAAATTCTGGTGTAATCTTTTGGGATTTGGCGTTTAGGTATTTGAATCCCCAAAAAAGGGTCTTTTGCAAGTTTATCGATTGCTTTGTTTATCTCTTTTAAAATCAGGACATCTTTAGAATTTGAGGATTCTTTAAGTTTTTTGTATTTTTCGGATACATCTGTATCATTGAAAAAAATACGAGTTGTCATCTTATTCTGAGATCCTCACGGTTGTTGTAATACTTAACAATCTCCGGGTTATATATCCAGCATACATGACCTTCACTGTCAAATGCGATTTTGTCTGATTCCTGAAGATAATCTATTATCTGCATGAAGGTCTGGTACATCATCTGTTTCGGAAGTTCTTTGCAGAGAGCGGTTTTTTTGAACTCACCGCTGTTTTCTCTGATAAAATCTTCCACCATTCTGATACTGTCCAGTGTAGGCGAATGACAGCCTGTCCTCTTCTCAACTTCAGCCGGCATTGATGTACATTTCATTGTATAATGTTATATAATTTTTGTACCGCCGTGAGTACCGGAAACTATGAGGAAAAACCGTTTCTTTCATCGTCCTGTTTTTCCATTTTTAAGCACCGCTCCAAAAATTTTCCGGCTGAACTGCCCCTATTTATTCTTATTTAAATGAGGGTAATATCGATAACGAGTTAATTTATGCGTGATGACTACCAAAAAACTGCCAAAAATTTATGTCCTTGCTTCTGTTCCGAACATGGGCAAGACGACGACAGCCCTCCTTCTTGAGAAGCACTTTAAGAAAGAAGGAAAAAAAGTCGCCTGCCTTCAGTTAAACAAAGGACAGTACGACGTAAGTTCATACCTTGAGAAAGGCTGCTATCACTACACCATGCCGTACGAGGCGGCCAAAAGCAAAGAAGAATTTGAGAAATGGACACCAAAGGGTTTTGACGTCTACATTTTTGAGATAACGTTTGCCTATTCCCCTATGGGTCTGGTCTTTGCGGACCTCTTTGAAAATATAAACGAGGTCATAGACTATGAAAACAAAGACGGCTGGGAGAAACATGTCAGAGGTTTATACAGGAAATGGCATGTCAGCGACGAAATTTATACAGATGACCTGATTAGTGACTCCTGGAAATTGTTTCACGACAGAAACGTACAGACTGTATACACCAAATCCCCTGTTGAACTCAAAGGCCCGTATGTCAGTGACGGTTTTGAGCTGAACAACCCCGAAAGCTTTGTCTTCGATTATATCTCACCGAAATACGAATTTCCCAGAGGAAATAAAAAAATTATTGCAGTCGGCGCTTTTCCTTCAGAATACCGGGACATATTCCCGGGTCTTACATGGTACAGGTTTGATTATGTGTCTTTTCTTGAACGGTTCAGAAACGAGGACTATGACCTTGCAATAATAGGAGAATGCAGGAATAATAATCTCAGATTCTATGACAGACCTTCTGTAAAAAATGCCCTGAAGTTTTCATACCCTTCTGATAACGGGTGTTGTTACAACAGTATACTTTTTTGTGCTAAAAACGTTTCTATCTGTACCTAATGCCTCCGATTTCCCGGGTCCAGGTGTGATCGCCTTCATGCCCTCCCCTTTATAAAGACCACCGCAGGTGACCCCCTCAAACCGGCAAAAACAGGCATTCTGCAGGCTTAGATTTTTCATTTTTGGTGTGATCGGTTTTTGTGCTTACCCTTTATAAGGACCACCGGAAACGGTGTATGGAAGTTATTTTTGGATTTCCCAGCCGGTTTTAGTATAATTTTGTCAGATGACTGAAAAAATCCAGACAGCTTCCAGTTGTGGGTTTATATATACTCACCAGTTTCCTGCACCTGTTTGCACCAGCCAGTCCGTCACCTGAGTCCATAAATTTTGTACCTTGTACTGACTATTAAGAAAGAATGCAAAAGAAAAAATTAAAAATATAAGCCGATTTTTAACAGTGAAAATAAAAAAACTCAAAAAAAATATGCCGGCGAAAAAACACCGCAATTTTGCAGGGGCTGCGGAACAGACATATGTTACGGCTGAAAGGAAAGAGCCTTAAAACAAATGCCTTATCGCCTTTCCGCCGCCACCATCAAACTTCTGACATTTAACTGAATTTATTTTGATATTTAACGTTATTTTGTAGTACCGGTGACCTTTAGGGGGGTGGAGAGAGATGGTAGTAGGGGTTAACTAATATCAACAAGTTCCCGGTCACTGATATCTGTGGGAGTAAATTTTTAGGGGTGTATACAATTCTACTTTTTTTTACTTTTTTGATTTTCTCTATTTGTCTTTTCCAGCTTCTTTTAGCTGTCTGGTGCCAGCCTCACAAGGTACTCGCACGGGGCCTTTTTTTCAGTCTCCATCATAAGTCCTATTCTCCGGGCGTCAAGCTCAATCCACGGCGGGACATGGTCGCAGGCAATCTCAAGACTCTCAAACTTTTTGCGGTTTATGAAGTCCTGCAGGATCATCTTGCTGCTGAGATCAGGTACCTTTCCCTGGATTTCCTTAATCGAGATGTAATAGTTTTTCGGGGACACCTCCAGGGGGACCGGAATTTCCAGAGGCTCCGGTTTTTCCGCCCGATCTTCCGCAATCTCCTGCTCGACAATACTGTCCAGAAACTCGGCAGGCCTTCCCGAAACTTCCCAGATATTAAACCCGGATTTCTCAAGCTCAAAGAACATGGCCCCGCTTGCGGACTTCGCCGCAAATATCCGGCAGTCTGCAAGAAAGTCCTTAAGCTCCAGCATCTTTTGGCGAAGCTCAGGAAGGCCCTGGCTCTTATCTATCGAAAATTCGGTCTCACGGGCAACTTCCCACGAATAACCGTTCTTTGAATAGACAACAATTGTTCCGGGATCAGAAAGCCTTCCCGTTTCACCGTCTGTATCAAGAATTACTGCAATGTCTCTTTTCTTACCACTCGCATCAGTACTCATAACTCAGATTTCCAGGCGTGAAACTGGATTCCCGCCTTCAATATGCTCATCCATTATCTCTTCGACATCATCGGGGGTAACTGACCCGTACCATACGTTGTCAGGGTACACGACAACAATCGGGCCCTGCTCACAGACCCCGAAGCATCCGGTATTCGTAACAAACACCTCTCCTTCAAGTTCACGGTCTTCAATCTCTTCGACAAACTTCATAAGGATTTCCACACCGTCATTCGAGAGGCAGAACCCTTTCTGCTGGCCGTTTGGTCTTGAACTCGTGCATACAAATATATGATATTTTGGTTTCTGCAATTTTTCACCTCTTTTTAAAATAAATTGGAATAAACAAAGTCTATTCCATCACACAGCTTTTGTCTGGTACCGACTCAAGCTTTGACAAAAGCTCGGTCTTTCTTGCTTCACGGTATGTGCTGAGTTTTCTCTCAAGGATGGTATTCGTAAACCTGTCGAGAAATGCGAGTGTCCCCGCATAGCCTACAGACAGAATCCTCTGCCCTCCGACCCTGTCATGAATCGGAAAACCCGCACGGACTATGGGAATACCGTAATTCTCGGTAAGGAACTTGCCGCCGGAATGACCGATTGCAAGGTTTGAACCTGCCTTTAATACGGCATCCTCAATCGTTGCAAAGTCTGCATCCTCGATTATTACAGCCTCTTCGTCCGAGTTCACAAGGACCTCTTCAAGCATACCGCTGACAAGCGAACTCTGTGAACCCGTAGCGATTACGGCAGGGTATGAACCGTTCTCCATGCACATGCAGGTATAGCCGTATATAAGCTCAGGCTCACCGTAAATCAGTGGCCTTGCCGACGCATTGTATTTGTGTGAGTCGGCCATAGCGTCGATTAGCCACCCGCGTTCGTTCTTAATTGACTTTGGCATGGACTTTCCTGCAATCTCCCCAAGAGCCTTCATAAGAAGGTCGGTGTTTTCCACTCCTATAGGAAGCGGCAGGTTTACCAGGGGCACACCGAACTTTTCCTTCAGGTACAGACCTGGAGACATCTTGTCCTCACAGGTCCTCCCGAACTGAATAGTCACAGGAGCACCAGGCATACGCGAGATATCGCCCGTATTTGTCCCGCCGGCACCGATCTTTTTATACTTGCCTGTGAACGGACGGTCTATGGTCATGGAATAGTCGGGTATAAGCGTGTATTCAAAGCCCCACACATCAAGAATCCTCTTTAATTCGCGGATATCTGCTGCACTTATATGGGTTATTATCACGTTTATCCTGTTGTGCTGTTCGCAGGGCTTTGCATAATACTCTATGACTGCACGCGTCGCTGACCAGAACCCTTCCGAATGACTATTGGTGTAGCTTGGAGTCGAGACCGGAATTATATCGACGTCATCAAGGTTGTTGTCCAGCTTGTACGCGGCAATCATTCTGTTTAAGTCTTCGCCCATAGTCTCTGCAAGACAGGTAGTAACAACACCTATGACTTTGGGATTGTACACCTTTCTTACATTGTCAAGGCCCTTGCGGAGATTTTTTTCCCCGCCGTAAATAGTCTGCTTTTCGTTAAGAGAGGAGGAAGCGACGTCGATAGGCTCATGATAATGCTCTACGTTTGCAAGACGCATGTATGTGCTGCACCCCTGTGAACCGTGCACAAGGACCATAGTGTTTTCTATGCCCTTAAAAGCGACAACACCTCCGAGAGGCATGCACATATGGCACTGGTTCTCGTTGACCTGCTTAACTGTCGTCTTGCTGACTGTTTCTGTCATCATCTTCCTCCTTTAAACCTTCTTTCATGTATTTCCAGACCGGCGAGCACGTCGTCACGTAGACCTCACGTATAAATTTGACGGCTCCCTCGAATCCGATAAGACCGTCTTTTCTGTCATGGTTGTGGTCAATAAAGCCGACTCCCAGCTTATATGCAAGGAAACGCTCCTTGACCCCGCCTGCCATGACATCGACCTTCTTTTCAATAAGAAACTTCTCTATCTCAGCAGGATTTGCATCATCGACAATTATCGATCCCTCGTTGAGAAGATTTCCTATCTCTTCGTAGTCCTCTTTCTTCCCGGTCTGGGTTCCGGTGAAAACAATCTCCATTCCCAGTTCTTTTAGCTGGCGGATGATTGCAAGGGCCTTGAAAGCGCCGCCAACGTATATTGCGGCCCTCTTCCCGGTAAGCTTCTTTTTGTACTTCTCGATTACAGGTGTTACAGCCTTCATCTCCCTCTCGATAAGCGCCTCTGTCCTGGCGTATATCCCGGGGTCGTCATAGAAGGCCGCAATCTTTCTCAGGCTCTCGATGGTGTTCTGCGAGCCGAAGAAGTTCACGTCCATATACGGGATGTCAAACTTCTCCTCAAGCATACCGGCAAGCCAGTGCATCGAGCCCGTGCACTGGACAAGGTTGAGACATGCACCGGGTGCTTTCTTAAGTTTGGCGACTGTTGAATCCCCGGTGAAAGCAACATTTATCCCTATTCCAATCTCTTTGAGATAGCGTTCAACAACCCATTTCTCTCCGCCGAGGTTGTATTCGCCCAGGTAATTCAGTTTTCTGGTCTTTTCAACAACTTCGCCGTCTTTAGGAGTTATAAGCTTCAGAAGTGCCTCTGCCGCCGCACGGTATCCTATAATCTTGTTGCCCGAAAGAAAGCCGCTGGACTCGACAGGGATTATATCGATTCCATACCTCTCTGAAGCTCCCCTGCAGACTGCAACTATATCGTCTCCTATCATACCCGCAACACATGTTGCATATACAAATATTGCAGGAGGGCTGTACTTTTCAACAATCTCGTCGATACATGCAATCAGCTTTGTTTCTCCCCCGAATATGACGTCCTTCTCCTTCATATCGGTTGAGAAATTTCTTCTGTACATATTCGGGCCGCTTGAAAGGCTTCCGCGTATATCATACGTATAGGACGCACATCCGATAGGCCCGTGGACCAGGTGCACTGCATCTGTGACAGGGTTAAGCACAACCCTTGCACCGGAGAAAACACATGCCCTCTGGCTTACCGAACCCGCCAGGCTGTCAACATCACAGCTTATGCTTTTCTTGTTGTTTCCTGCAGTCATTATCGAACTCTGCCTGTCGGTAATCAGTGCAGCGTCCGTTTCGGATATCAGAGGACAAGTATTCTCCATATCAATCACCTTCCTTTAAATCTTACAATACAAGTTCGTAGTCTTCGTCCAGACAGTCGCGGTCGCGGCGGTCAAGCAGTGCATCGCTTATCATCTCTATCAGACGCAGGCATCCCCTGTAGCCGGTGACAGGCATAAGGGGGTGAACAGCACGGTCCATTATCGGGAACCCGAACCTTACAAACGGAAGGTCCTCGGCCCTTGCAATGTACTTGCCGTGGGAGTTTCCAATCAGAAGGTCAACCGACTCCTCCTTTATCCACTGCTGGAGATCAAAGAGGTCTCCTTCAGCCCTGACTTTGCTTCCCTCTATTCCTGCATCTTCAAGCATTCCGTTGATAATCTTTTCAAATTTGGAGCCCGGCGTCCCTGTAAGGACATACTTCGGGACCATTCCCATTGTAATCAGAAACTCGGTCATTGCTATGACATGGTCCGGGTCTCCGAATAACGCAACCGTCTTTCCCTGGTAATGGAAATGGGTGTCTATAAGAGTGTCAAGGACCTGTCCCCTTTCAATGTCAAGGGATTCCGGAACCTCAACTCCGAACTCGTTTTTTATCGCCATTATCATGTCATCGGTTGCCTTAACTCCAATCGGAAGCTTAAGCGGAATTCCCTTTACCTTACACTTTTCCTGGAGCAATGCGGCAGGTTCATCAGAAGCCCAGGAACCGAGTGCAAGGGTCGCCTGCGAGTTTCCCGAGTCTATGATATCCTCTATTTTTGCTCCGCCCTTCGGAAACATCTCGTATTTCGGAAGAATCGGGGAGTCCATGACACCTGTCGTATCAGGGTACATTATATAGGAAACACCCAGTTCCGATACGATACGCTTAATCTCCCTCATATCTCCGGGATTTATAAATCCCGGGAATATGTTGACTCTTCTTTTCTTTTCGCTTCCGTCTGACCCGGCAAGGTATGATACCATGCCCTTGCACATGTTTGAAAACCCTGTTATATGCGAACCCTTGTAACTCGGGGTATTGCAGTGGATTACATATTTTCCTTCAGGGATCTCGGACTGCTTTATTATAGTCGGGATATCATCTCCGATTGTCTCGCTGAGACAGGTAGTGTGGACTGCAATTATATCCGGGTTGTAAATCTGGAAGATGTTCTTTATTGCCGTCTTCAGGTTGGAACCTCCTCCGAACACTGATGCACCTTCCGTAAAGGAACTCGAGGATGCCATTGCCGGGTCACGGAAATGACGTGTTAAAGCCATCCTGTGATATGCACAGCACCCCTGCGAGCCGTGGCTGTGAGGGAGGCACCCGTGTATCCCGAGAGCCGCATACATTGCACCAAGCGGCTGGCATGCTTTAATCGGATTGATTTTTCCTGCGGTATGTGCAACCGGTTTATCAGGGACACAGTCAAGCATTGTTATCACCTTCTTTCTTCTCAGTCTCTTTTTCCCACGGCGGGGTGATCATCTTCCATGCAGGTGTCGTAAGTGCATGCGCAACGTCTTTTGCAAATATCAGGGCACCGTTAAACCCTGCGTAAGGTCCGCTGTAGTCATACGAATGCAGCTGTTTTGACGGGACACCCATCTTGTGGGATATGTACTTGTCCCTTACTCCCGAGAATATCAGGTCAGGGTGAAACATCTCCAGTAGCTCCTCGGTTTCATAATGGTTGCAGTCGTCAACCATCACAGTCCCGTCCTTCATAACCGGGTACATACCTTCATAGTACCCGAAATGACCTTCCTTTACCATCTGGTCATACTTTTCCTTTGAAAGGTTCAGGTGCAGGTACGGTTCTTCGTACATCTCCGGGTCGGGCTCAATATGAAGCTCCGGGATGTTCTTTGAATCCGCATCACTTTTGATTGTCGGGATTACCTGGCGGCCTTCATAGTCGTCACGGTGGGCGAACTCGTATCCTGCAACGACAACTTCCATCCCGAGGTCCCTTAGGAGGTACTGGTAATGGTGGCTCCTTGAACCTCCGACGAATGCAAAGGCGGTCTTGCCCTTACAAATCTTTCGGTACTGGTCCAGGGCGGGTGTAATTCTTGCAATTTCACGTTCGATTACGACTTCAGTCCTTGCCATAAGCTCTTCGTCACCGAAACTTTCGGCAAGTTTTCTGAGAGAGTCGATTGTAGCCTCAACACCGATGAAATTACATTTCATCCACGGTATTCCGTATTTTGTCTCCATCATCTCTGCTATGTAGTTGATGGAGCGGTGGCACTGGACAAGGTTCAGGTGGGCTTTGTGAAGGTTTTTTATATTCACGTAGGCGGAGTCTCCGGTGAGAATGGAATTTACGGTGTAACCTATATCTCCGAGGATACGCTCTATCTCCCATCCGTCTCCGCCGATGTTGTACTCGCCGAGGATATTCAGGATATATTTGCCTTTCAGCTCATCCGTGCCTGTCCCTATAATCTTGTCCATTATCTGGTTGTTGGCTATGTGGTGGCCTGATGACTGGCTTACCCCTTTGTAGCCTTCGCAGTTGTAGGGAATTACAGTAATACCATACTTCTCTTCGGCTGCCTTTGCAACAGCGTTGAGGTCATCGCCTATAAGCCCGATTGGACAGGTGGAGCAGATATTTATGGCCCTTGGATGAAACGCCTCGACAACTTCGTCTATCATCCTGGCAAGCTTTTTCTCTCCGCCGAAAACAATGTCGCTCTCCTGCATATCGGTCGAAAAGCACATCGCCGTGTATATCTGCTCGGGGGGTGTTTTGTCATCCGCTCTTGCCTTGTTTCTCCGTGTTCCCCAACTGTAATAACCGCAGCCGATAGGACCGTGAGTTATTGAGACCATATCCTTTATGGGACCTACAACCACACCCTTACAGCCTGCATAACAGCATCCTCTCTGGGATATGATACCCGGAACAGTACGCGTATTTGCTTCGATCTGGGGACACGAGGCAGCACAGTCATCCGTTTTAAGTACAAGGTGTTTTTTTCTGTTTTTTAACACCTTAGGCGGATATGTGGCCATCACGTCTTCGATCTCTGATTCTGTAACTGTCATCTTTCTTGTTCTCCAGGTAACGCTAAGTTACCAGATTGCGGCATCTCCTGATTCTCCTGTACGGACACGGACTGCGTCGGTCACATGTGTTACGAATATCTTTCCGTCTCCGGCGCCGCGTTTTGTCTGGTTCGCCTCTATAATCGCTTTAACTATACGTGGTACATCCTCGTCGTAGGCAAGTATCGTGAAGAGTCTTCTCGGAAAAAGCCTGGTATCGTCAAGAAACGTAACAACCTCTTCTTCAGACTCCTTTTTGTCTGTGACGTCATCTGTGGCCATTTTCATAAGTTTGTCCTTGCATGGCATGATGACTTCCTCGTCTTTCACCAGTTTACCGCGGCCCATGACTTTCATTGCGGTGAAACCGGCAACACCTGCACTTACGAGGGCTTTTTTTGTGGCACCCGTTCTTTTAATCCGGACTATAGCCATAATTTCTTTCATCGCAAAAGCCGCCTCCTATCACAGACCTTTGATCCCTTTGGAAATTGTATAGGCTTCCTCAACAGGACTTATGAAAATTTTACCGTCACCGAAGTTTCCTTTCTCTCCGGTTTTCCCGCATTTAAGGATTATATCTACGATTTTGTCCTTATCTGCATCCTCTATGGCCACCAGAATAAGGGTCTTTGGAATTTCGTCGTAATAGACATCACCCATTTTGATTCCTTTCTGTTTACCGCGGCCTACTACATCGACGATAGTTGCTGCATGAAAACCTTCGGCTGAAAGTTTTCCCAGCACTTCGTCCTTTTTTTCGGGTCTGATAATTGCTCTTACAAACAGCATTTGTCATCACATCCTAAATTGAAAATTTACAGTCCAAGGAACCCGTGTTCCATCATCAGTTCCTCAAGCCTGTCCTGGGTCATTGGCTTTGGTTTGACGAACAGTTTATTGTCATTTATTGCCTTTGCAAGCTGCCTGTACTCGTTGGCCTGGTTTGACTCGGGATCAAAGTCCACAACGGTCTTCTTGTTAATCTCTGCCCTCTGGACCAGATTGTCACGTGGCACGAAGTATATCAGCTGGGAACCGATTTCCTCTGCAAATGATTTCAAAAGCTCGTACTCGTGGTCAACCATACGACTGTTGCAGATTATACCTCCAAGTCTTACACCGCCTGTCTCGGCATATTTCTGAATACCCTTGGAGATGTTGTTTGCAGCATACAGGGCCATCAGTTCACCTGATGCGACAATGTATATCTCCTGTGCTTTTCCCTCGCGGATTGGCATTGCAAATCCTCCGCATACCACATCACCAAGGACATCGTAGAACACATAGTCCAGGTCATCCGTGTAGGCGTCAAGTGATTCCAGCAGGTTAATTGAAGTGATAATACCCCTTCCTGCACACCCGACACCTGGCTCAGGACCGCCTGATTCAACACAGCGTGTACCACCAAACCCGGGTTTTAAGACCTCATCAAGTTCAATGTCGTCTCCCTCATCCCGGAGTGTGTCCAGTACTGTCTTCTGGCACAGGCCGTGAAGCAGAAGTCTTGTCGAATCGGCTTTTGGATCACAGCCGACCACCATAATCTTCTTTCCGGCTTCTGCAAGTGCTGCTACTGTGTTCTGCGTGGTAGTTGACTTTCCAATACCACCCTTTCCGTAAATTGCTATTTGTCGCATTATGTCTACACCAACTTTTTTCCTTTCTACAAATAGAAATCCACAAATTACTATTTAATTATTATGGAATATACTTTCCTATACCTCATATAAATATATTTGTAAGGCGTAAATATCATTCATTTAACTTTACAATAAATTCGATGACAAATGATTATAAATAATAAACTAAAGGATATCAGATTAAATTCAAAAAATTCCGCGGAATGCCCGTATATTTATCATAGGCACACATGATGTTATGTTAACAGAAAATGTCCCCAAAAAATCAGAAATTTTAAAGCTTTTTTTTGGATTTCCGCCCCGATAAAATGAAATACATGGGAAATATATTTCCATAGCTCTTGTATTGAGACAATAAATATGCCATAAATGTAGAAATAACAGCTGAAATGATTGACAAATGATCAATTCAAATTCCCGCCACAGAACACAACATCTGTTACCGCGGCAGGCAATAATCATACTTTTCTTTTTATCCTGTATTCATAGACATTCCCGTTTAAACTTACGTCAAGAAATCCCGATTCGGCCAGTTCGTCCAGGTGCCTGCGCACAACTGACCTTGACGGGTTAAGGCCGTTTTTGTTGAGTTCAACAATAGCACTCGTAACTGTAACAGGTCTTCCAAAACTTTTGATATGTCTTATCAGGACATCTTTAATCTCAGGTACAAAAGCCCTCTTATCCATTTCATGGATTTCAGACGCTTTTTTAAAAGAGGCCATAGCAATACCCACAGATATCATATTATGAGAATAATAACTTATTCTACAGATTATAATCAGAAAGAAACTTTATTGATATAAAAAAAGAAACCGGACTTAAATAAATACGCCCCGGCCGGGACTCGAACCCGGGTCAAAAGCTCCGCAGGCTTCTAGGATATCCACTACCCTACCGGGACCTGCTGCAGCAGAGAAACTTAGTAATCTGTGCCTAAATAAATAAGATTTACTTACATATATACCTGCTCAATTTGTTTTGACAGGTAATCAGACAAAACCGGGCCAAACGGGATGATATTCACAGATAAAGCTGAAACTGTTATCCCGGAAAAAATTTTGAATGTCCTGTTTTTCAATGTTCACTGCTGATTATCAGTATTCAGGTTTTCCAGGGGCACCCTTACAGTTGTATTTACAGTAGCAAGATTTCCTGTAATCTCTATGTGATAATCGCCGCCTTCAAGGATTTTAAAGTCCCCCTTTTCGGACTTGTCATTGAACCTTTCGATATCATAATCCCTGACAACCTCTCCGTTATCCCTGTTATATACTGTCACCCTGTAATTTGCGAGAGGATTTGGAACCTCGCTGCTGTATGAATAATCATCCTTGCCTCCAAACTGGCTTGTTCCCGTCTTCGTGCGTGAGACAACAGGGACTTCAGCCGAGTAATAAAATACCATAGGGGGGTACTTCAGATAATAATCAAACGATATTACGCTATAATTTAACTTTACAGTCTCCTGATAAATAACAGAAAGATTATCCTCCGGTTTAACACTATCAGGAGGCGGAACACTAAATGTCGGCCCCTGCTTATCAGTGGGAGTGGGAAATGTTGTTGAAAACGAAACCACAGGCTCTGTAGTGGCAGTCCCTGCTGAAACAGATGCTGACCCCGTACTGGTATCGGCTGAATTGCCGGAAGAAGAGGAAGACTCCTGGGGCATTTTGGCGCATCCCGCAGATATTATAACCAAAATCAATAAACCAAAGATCAGACCAGTTTTATATTTCATTCTTACATTACATTTGCACAACAAATATTTAATTTTTGATATTTTAGAGAATTTAATGAAACTTTTCAATAATTAAGCAGGCAAATTTTAATATTTTTCCCGAAAATGCGAACCGGTTAAAAAAACAGGCAGGTTAAACAACTACATAAAAGAGCAATAGTTTTGAGCATAAAGAATAATTATTTATCATGGACTCAAGCCATATTCAGGATATCAAGATCAGGGCGGGAATTATTACAGTATCATCCACAAGAAATGAATCCAGTGACGAAAGCGGAAAAGAGATCAAAACCATATTCCGTAAAAACGGCATTAATGTGGATTTTTATACAATTATCCCGGATTCAGAACCGCAAATTCAAAAAGTATGTACAGAAGCCCTCAAAGTTTCAAACTGTATTGTCATATCAGGAGGAACGGGCCTTACACATGACGATGTGACAATAGAAGCTGTCGAACCATTATTTGACAAAAAAATCGACGGTTTCGGCGAGATATTCAGGCTGAAAAGCTACGAAGAAATAGGAACACGCTCACTCCTTTCAAGGGCATCGGCGGGGATTATCAGTAAAAAAGCTGTTTTCTGCATTCCCGGCTCAACAGGCGCCGTAAAACTTGCAATGAACGACATTATAATCCCTGAGATAAAACATGTCCTTACCCATGCGGGAAAATAATTCCCCTTCCCGGCAATTACAGGTGAATCAGCATTTTGCAAAGAATATCCCGGACAAAGACCTGAAAAATCCGGCCTGCCGGAAGACCATAATATTTTTTTAATAAAGCACTTCAAAAAGAAAGCCTGCATATAATTCACTTTTCCAAAAAAAGCACACTTAAAACATACCTGTGCGCTTTTTTAAATCCAGTTTTTTATAACTGCAACGTAAAGAGCACTTCAAAAAATTCAGGCAGTTAAATACCATAAAACCCTGTAAATCCCAAGGATTTTCGGTCCTGAAAACACCCTGTTTAAAAGAAGTCATCTAAAGCTCTGGATTAAAACTTTAAATCACAATAAACAAAACGAAAAATGCGAGGGAAGGGATTCGAACCCTCGAATACCTACGTAACAAGGCCCTCAACCTTGCGCCTTTGACCTGGCTCGGCAACCCTCGCCTGTGTTACCCTAATAAGAACGATGTTTAGACTAAAATAGCTTCCGATTTTGAACGGAAAATAAGAGTATTAACAGGAGAATAAGGCATAAAAATAATATCAGAACTATTTTTCAATGAAACATTTTTCTTAAACCCTGCCGGTATCAGGCATTACAAATTTAGAAAAACCGGGCCCCAAAAACATCCTTTCCCAAGATCAGTGTTTATATTATTATAAATGCAAATTATCTTTCATGTGGGCTTCGATACTGAGTGAATTTTCAGACTCTCCGTCACAGACATTAATTGTAAAGTATCTTCTGGAAAACGGTTTTGGAGTAAACGAGACAGGACGCATAATATGCAACGGAATAGAGATTCCGGCAACACACATAGGCAGGATTACAAAAACTGACAGAAGAGTCGTTGATGCAACTGCAAAAAGAATACTGTCGACACCTTCCATTCGTGAAATATTTTTAAACCTTCGCGCAACACCTGACCTTTCAAATGTTGCAGAACACCTGGATCTCTCGGTAATTACAATATATCCCAAAGATGCAGGCCAGAAAGGAATTGTAGGCGCCGCCGTAGAAGTCCTGACAAAATACGACCTTTCTATAAGACAGATATTCGTTACGGACTCGCAGCTTTCAGAAGACCCAAGACTTGTTATTATCGTTGAAAAAAACCCTCCTTCATCTGTATACGAAGAGCTTAAAAAACTGCCGCAGGTCCGGCAGATAATAATTTAAAAAAAAGTTATATCAGGAAATCTTATTTTTTCACGCGGTATTTCTCAATTTCATCGCAAAGGGCCAAAAGTCT
The DNA here is from genome assembly GCF_017875315.1 of Methanomicrobium sp. W14. Lineage (NCBI taxonomy): Archaea > Methanobacteriati > Methanobacteriota > Methanomicrobia > Methanomicrobiales > Methanomicrobiaceae > Methanomicrobium > Methanomicrobium sp. W14. Next base: position 481,341 of record NZ_JAGGMM010000001.1, on the reverse strand, counting down.
TTCTATAGACTTCTGGCTGTGTCCTGAGGACTGCGAAAGTTTCAGTCTTTCTTCAACCGAAATTTCAGTTTTCCCTTTGATAAGGTTGTCGCAATGTGCAACAATCTTTTCTTCAAGCGATAACGGAATACAGTCTTTCTGTACAAGTCCCATCTCTCTGCACTCTTCAGCAGAAAGACCTGCACCCACATGTCTTTCAATGATGAGACACAGTTTTTCGGGAAGTCCCATCTTACGGCACATCATGGCTCCAATTTGGCCGTGATCTATTGCATGGCTTTTAGAGCGGCCTATGTCGTGAAGAAGGGCCCCTGCATTCACAAGACCCACATCGGCTCCTGCGTTAACAGCATAGACAACCGAAAGGTCTCTTACTGCAATACAGTGTTCTATGACCTTCTCCTCGCACCCGGCCTCTCTTAAAAGCGCGAAGCAGTCGGAGTCCGTATTCAAACGCGCCCCATATTTTCCTTTATTTTATCCACGCGGCTTTTAAGGGCTTCGGCAAGAAGCTCATTGTCAAAGTGTTCCATCTTCTCGTTGCAGTTCTGGCACACAAAATCCCTGTTCAAAGCTTCGTCGAAAGTATAGCGCAGACCACACTTCTGGCAGATATAGAAATCATTCATAGTCTCGTATTTCTCACGCGCTTCAAGGATCTCAAGAACAGAATCTATATCCTCGTAAAGGCAGCTGTTCATGTTCTCAAGCTTTAAAACCCACAGATAAGTAAGCCATCCCGTCTCTGCGTTTTTTATGCGCCTGTATTCTGCGAGTCTTTTCCCGTAAAGGGTATAAAGTGTGTGCCTGACGGTATTCAGATTAATCTGGGTGACCTCAGCAAGATCTTCATCACTATATTCACCCTCCGGCGGGAACTTTTCTATCAGTTCCATGCCCTCTTCACCGATCATTCGGAGAATATAAGCCCTGACAGCCTCATTTTTTAATACTTCATCTGGAGCTACCATCTGCTTATATATCTGCCAATGTCTTTTATAGTTTTATCCAGTGAACCAAGGGCATCACTTCTTGACGGCCCTTCACCGTATACACTGAGGACCGCACTTCCTTCATCTATAAGCGTCCCCTTACACGGAACGTCGGCAATACGCGGACATAACCCGGAAAGGTCGTCTTTCACCACAATGTCGCAGTCCGCAAAAATCACTTTTCTCGCCGTGTATTGCAGTGGACTTTTTACGCAGCTTTTTGGAAGCACTCCCCTGCACGCATTTATATGCATGGAAAACAGGTTTATGCCGTATGATTTCTCCACTATGTCCATTGTAGCCTGAAAACGCGGGTTTATCTCAACTGCGCAAAATCCGTTTTCGGAGGCAATGAAATCAACTCCTACCGAGCCTTTGCACCCGCTCAGGGAAACCGCTTTTTCAGCCGTATTGATTATCTCATCCTCAAACGGGTGGGTAAAAGGCGTAACTGCACCTGCAAAACCATAATGCTTCTCACCGCTGCCGCCTCTTATGAACTGTTCGTTAAAAGACACTGCAACAGCCTTTTTCCCGTCCGAGATACAGGAAACACTGCATGGGATGCCTTCTGCTATCTCCTGCCTGATATAAGGTTCATCAGGCCACAAAGAAACCCATTCCTCTTCTTCCTGCAAATTTGAGACCTTCTGGTTTCTCCATCCCCCCGCCCCGGTGCACGGCTTTAAAATTGCGGGATATTGCCCATTTTCTGCAATTACAGGTGCAGGTATACTGTTTGATTCAAAAAAATCCTGGATACTTTTCTTATTAAGAAAGCAGGATGCGGTCTTCGGGTCCGTCCCGCAGACCTTCTTTGTAAACTCAAGGTTCTCCGCACCGGATGTTGTAACAATGAAGTCAAAGTCCTCCTTTTTGTCAAGCTCCTCGACGATTCCCGGGATCTCAGCAAGTTCTTCAAAAGTTCTGCAGTATTCTGTTGCACGTCTTAAGTCCTGGTCACAGAAACTGTCTATGGCATAAACCCTATAACCGGCGTTATAAGCAGAACAGACGACATGACGGGTGGCAAAACCTGCAACAAGGACCCCGCTCAACTCTCAAACCTCTTGCCATGTTCGCACGGGATTATTTTAATTTCAGGTTCTGAAAAATCAAGGTTCAGCGTTTTTCCTTCAAACAGGTGGTCCATAAAAAGCGCAAGGCTTGAAATCTCGGAGTGTGGCTGCGTCGTAACCGATACGTTGTAGTCTGCAAGCTCATACATGTCTCCCGGAACCTTCTCCGCGCCGACAACAACGAGAATTTTCTCTTTTTCGCGGATACTCTCCTCTACATCCGTAAGCCTTAACCCGTACATCGTCAGGTGAACGACAGTTCCGCCTTCATCTTTCCATTCACGGATGCACTTTTTCCAGGATATATTGTCCTCAACAAAAAAATTTCCTCCCCAGCGTTGTGCAACATCATCTATTGACCTCTTTATGCCTTTGTCATCGGAGGCAAGATACATTCCCTTTGCACCAAGAGCCCTCGCAGTAAGTCCGACATGTGTCGTAACCCGCTGATCACGTTCGGGACGGTGGCCTATTCTTAAAACACAGACTTCTTTCATCAGATTTTCTCGGTATAATTTGGATTTGATTTTATAACACCGTTTTCAATGATCACCGGACTTTCGGAATCATCATTTTTCAAAAGGCAACAAAGATTGTTCTTCATAATAGTCTCCGGGAGTGAAAGAACCCTGACTTTTTCATCGTCTTTCTCTATAAGACAGTTTTTCACCAGCCTTTCGACTGACCCGAAAAGGTCAGCTTCCCCGGCCCCGCTGACCTTTTTCAGTTCATTTATCGGGATATTTTCCCTGTATGCTATAATATGGTAGATTTTCCAGTCCAAATCCTCTTCCCGCATGTCTTCTAGATTTTTCCCGAATATACAATATATTTTTTTACAAAACAGACAATAGTTCTGGCAGGAGTGGATTTTAAAGGTGACAGACTACCTTGAACTGGCAAAACTTGCCGATCAGATACTAAGTGTTGCTGAAGAAGACCCTGAGAAACTTTTGGGCATTCTCGATGATTTAAACCCGGATATACGTAAAGAGCTCATAAATTCAGATTTTTTAAATGCATACCAGGTTTTTTACTACTTCTTCAGGACAGAACCAAAAGAAATTATAGAAGACAGACTGCTCCTTGAGCCTGCAACATCGGCTTTTTCCGAAAAGGGGATATTAATATACGAATACGACATTCTGGAAATATTCTTTAAAATCTCCGGATGCACCCCTGAAATCTACATATCAGACGGTGATACAATATACAAACGCCTTACCGGCAAAGACGCATACAAAGAAATGCTTGACTACCTTGACAAGGGAGATTTCCTGTAAAATCATCCTGACGTGATAAGGTTTTCATCAACATCGGCACAGGCAATTTTTGGAATAATACCCCATTTTACAACGACATCGCCGATTACTCCAAAAAAACCGTCAACACCGGTATTTTTAATTTTTTCAGTAAGTTCGTTGTTGTCATCAGCTTTCAGCACATTGCATGCCGACGTTGCCCATGCGTCTGCAAGAGAAACATCAGATGAAAATACAGTAACCGAATCGGCTTTTCCGAATGATATTGATGGCCCTACCGTTGCAGACGATGTGCATACACCGTAGACTTCTTCAGAAGGTAGCAGAATAAAAGCCATTTTTCTGCTTAATGACGAGTTGCCTGAGTAAAGTCCTACCCTTAGAACCCTGTCCGAGATATAGGCGATGTCACCGCCGTTATCTATGACCGCAAACTTTGCTCCTGCATCTTTCATCGCCTCAACACCGCTCCATGCAATAGTTCCCGCAACTGCGGCCATAGGCCCTGTACCGGCAGACTCTGATGCCTTAAGCATTCTTTTGACCGGAACAGAACAGGACTTCATGTGCAGGGGCTCAAAAGATGAGGAAAATAGCGGCTCATCAAGAATTGTCCGTTCGATCTCCTGCCTTGCCGAGATCATCGCCTCTTTCGCCGCATCAACATGCAGTTTCGAACCGGCAAGAATTGTGGTTATCGTGGATTTGTACCTGAAGTATTCTCTTATCATAACGTATTTACTGGAGAAGCCTGAGTGCACCGTGGGGACACGACGTTATGCATTTGCCGCATAAAACGCAGTTGTCGGTTTTCATCTGTATAGACCAGTCTTCGTCAAAATAAAAGACCTCCTGCGGACATATGCTTATGCATTCACCGCAGTCGACGCATTCTCCCTCCTCGCGCCTTACCGACTCGTCAAGTCTCTCAACGTCCGCACCGGCCTCTCTTAATTTTTTGCAGACCTTATGTGCATCCTTATCAGGGACATCAATTAAAACTTCTCCTGACATTGATTCTATATTGGCCCTTTCCACGTTGATTAAAACCTGAGTATCCATAACCGTCTTTGCAATAAGCGGTTCAAAACCTTTTTTTCTTGAAAAACTTACAAGAAGCTTCATTTCATCCACCTCCTTCCGAAAAGCTTTCCAAGATCTATTGCATTTAAAAGACCTTTCAGGTGCATGTCGTCATCAACGACAGGGAGGGCGCTGATGTTGTTCTTCTCAAGCTTCATCGCTGCAATGTCAACTGCTTCACCCGGGGTCGTCGTAACAATGTTCTTTGACATTATCTCTGAGACCTTGTTCTTTTTCGTCTCCCTTACGACTGCCTTTGAGATATCGTATGTGGTTACAATGCCGACAACCTTTCCCGAGCTGTTTATAACCGGCAGGTGATTCGTTTCGTCACGGAGAAGCTGTTTTGCAGCTGTTTTGATGTCCTCCTCTTCTCTTATACATGTGACATTTGTATTCATAATCTCCCTGACGGATGGTGTCCTCTTCGACTCATGCATGGGCCTTACACGGATTGAGGCATCTGATTTTCTCGTGGGAAGACATAGGGTCATCTCACCATTTTCGATCCAGCCCTTAAGTTCTTCTGCCACCTGCCTTGCCTTTTTAAAGCTTGAAAGTGATGAAGTCCTTATCTCCTCGCCGTTCAGCTCAACCGTTCCGCTCTTAAGTTGGTTATAATTTACCTCCAAAACCCCGGGACGGTTTCTGCTCGGAACACCGTAATCGACTATTGAGGTTTTTATATCTTCGTCACGAATTGCGGTATTTCTTACAACATCCAGGTTTGTCACGGGAATCGGGACGCCTACACCGAGGTATATTGAGACGCCATATCCCGTGAAAGAAGCTGCACGCAGGAAATCCGGTGACATCTCCTTAAGGTTGCCTGTAGTCATAAGAGTTGCAAAAAGATTTGCAGGTGAAGTCTGCGTCCCCTGACCTATAACCATTCCTTTTGCACCGCACAAAAATATCGGGACCCCGCTTCCAATCATCTCAAGTTTCGGGTCGTTTATAAGTGGCGACAGGCACCCTGCACCTGAATAGCTTACGTTTCCAAACTCCGGGAGAAGAGTTCCCATATACGTATGCAAAAGACTGTCTGTGGAATTTATAGCCGCATCATATCTCTGGTATGCATTTCTCGGGTTGCACATAGTCGCCTGGTTTAAGTCTTCCAGGAGAAGTTCGGTTGTAATGGTTTTTCTGGGGTAACAGTCAGTTCCTTTAGATGAAGCCCTGAGTTCAACCGATTTTCCTGAAATCAAATCCTCAAGTACATGGGCACCACCGTATTCTATTCCTCTTGTTTCGGATTCCTGTGTCGCCCCGAGGTAGGCATCTACAGCTGCAAGACCTGAATAAGCCTCCACATCATTGAGCCATGCTTTCTCCATCCTTATAGGGGGATCTGAGTGTCCAAAATTGAAGAAGACTCCCGATGAACACATAGCGCCGAAAGTGCCTGTCGTAACGACGTCCACTTCCTTTAATGCACCGTCTTCACCAAGTTCGGCTACTATGTCAGGCATCTCCTCTGCCGTGACAACTCTTGCAGAGCCGTCTATTATCTTAGTATTTATCTCTTCAATGGACTTTTCCATGTTTATGAGTCTGTACCTGTGAATATTTATTTGTATTGATTATTACTTGAGGTAATATTAAACTATATCCCGCCTCATTGTCCATAATATTCACATGGATATTGAAGATTTTATAAGTGAACTCAACGAAATCGCGCCTCCTGAAATTGCCGAAGATTTCGATGAAAAAAGAATCGGTCTTGCGGTCGAGGGAAACAGAGAAATCAAAAAAATTGCATGCGCTCTTGATGCGACCGAGCATACCGTATCAGAAGCAATATCACTGAAAGCTGATATTCTTGTCGTCCACCACCCGCCGATATGGGACCCCCTCGCAAAGATTTCCGGAAGAGACAGAAAAATCCTTAAAAAGGCACTTGAAGGTAACCTGAACATCTTTGCAATGCATACCAATTTTGACCATGCAGAATCAGGAATTAACGATGCCCTTGCGGAACTGCTGGGTCTTACAAACACAAAGAAGATGTCCCTCGGAGTGGTCGGAGAATGCAGGCATGATATAAGTGAAATATCAGAGCTTTTAGGTGGAAACCTCAGAATCTACGGGGACCTGAAAAAAACCGACATAATCGCGGTTGTAGGAGGAAGCGGCTTTGACCTGGAACTTATAAACGAAGCAAAAGAGACGGGTGCTGATGCATTTATATCGGCCGAGCTGAAATACAATGTCTTTCTCGAATCATCACTACCCCTGATTGAGTCCACGCATTATGCGCTTGAATCAGTCGGCATGAAAAGACTTTCAGAGAATAAAAAATGGACATACATAGAAGACAAACCTCTTCTCACAACTATTCCGTGAAAAATCATGCCTGGTACAGAAGAAGACTCAACTAAATACAAAAAGACCTGTGAAAAGGATTTTTGGGACAGAGTCATATCTATATACGGCAGAAAAGGCGAAAATGCGTTAACGGCAGTCAGGGAAAACAGGGTCCTGAAATATCTCGATTTTTTTGTTGTTATAGGGAATTCAGGAGAATATGTCGTCGAGGATGACTTCTGCACATGCCATGACTTTGCCTTCAGGCAAAAAGAGTGCTGGCATATCCTTGCTGTCAGAATCGCGAAGTATACAAAAGAGTATACGGAAATAAACAAATGGTACCAGGATAAATGGGTAAAATAGCATTATCCGACAAATTGCAAACACTAATACTATTTCAGGATTATAAACTGAAGAGATATAACGTGGTTTTCTATGCTCGAAGATGAGTATCAATTAGATTATTTTAAATCTCAGGGACTTGTCAGGAAAATCTGTAAAAAATGCGGTTCTGCTTTTTGGACACGCGATCCTGACCGCGAAGTTTGCGGAGACGCCCCCTGTGTGCCTTACAGTTTTATAGGCAATCCGGTTTTCAAACCGCATTCACTTGATGAGATGCGTGAGGCATATCTTTCATTTTTTGAAAAGAACGGCCACACTAGAATAAAAAGATATCCTGTAGCTGCAAGATGGAGAGATGACATATATTTAACAATTGCATCGATAGCAGACTTTCAGCCGTATGTAACAAGCGGCGTCGTCCCTCCGCCTGCAAACCCTCTTACGATATCACAGCCGTGCATCAGGCTCAACGACCTTGATTCGGTCGGAAGGTCCGGAAGACATCTTACAACCTTCGAGATGATGGCACATCACGCCTTCAATTCTGAAAATGAGCAGATTTACTGGAAAGACAGGACTGTAGAGCTCTGTGATAATTTCCTTGAATCCATCGGCGGAAACCTGATGGACGTAACATACAAGGAACACCCGTGGATAGGTGGAGGAAATGCAGGGCCAAGCGTTGAGATTATGATAAGCGGTCTTGAGGTTGCAACACTTGTCTTCATGAGCCTTGGCAAAACCAAAAACGATAAACAGCCTGTTGACCTTGAAGGCGTCCCATATTACCCTATCGACTTAAAGATTGTCGATACCGGGTACGGCCTTGAGCGTCTTGTCTGGGCGTCCAAAGGGTCGCCTACAATATATGACGCAATTTTCCCGGAAATGGTCAACGACCTTATGGTTTCGGCAGGAATCGAGCACCTTCTCGACGAACCCGAATTTACCAAGATCCTTGGTATGAATGCAAAATATGCAGGCATGATGGATATCACCGGCTCAAACCTCATTACAATGAGGAAAAAGGTTGCACAGAACATCGGTGTCTCCTATGAAAAGCTCCAGTCGATAATGGAGCCTGTAGAGCGGGTATATGCAATCGCTGATCACACAAGATGTCTTGCGTATATGCTCGGAGACTGCATTGTCCCGTCAAATGTACAGGAAGGATACCTTGCACGTCTTGTTATCAGAAGAACGCTTCGCATGATGAACGAAATAGGAATGGACAATGAACTGTCTGACCTCATTGAAGCGCAGATGAAAACAATCGGAGCCGGCACATTCGAGCAGGAACCCTCGGTAATACGTGAAATCATCTCAAACGAAATAGGCAAATACAACCAGACAATGGAGAGGGGAACAAGAATTGTCCAGAAGATTTCAAAGGAATACAAAAAACAGAACCAGGCGGTTCCCCTCAAAGAGCTCATGACACTCTACGATTCTCACGGTATCCCCCCTGAGATTGTAAAAGACGTTGCATCAAAGGAAGGAGAAGAGGTAGAGCTTCCTGACAACTTTTATTCACTTGTTGCGGACCTTCATTCAGAGTCTGAAGAGGAGGCAAAAGAAGACCCTTATGCCGACATCAGGCAGAGAGTGAACGCTCTTCCGCCCACACGCCGTTTATACTACGAGCAGACCTCCGATACCGAATTTGAGGCTATGGTAATCGACCAGTTCGACAATTACATCGTCCTTGACCAGACTCTCTTCTACCCTGAAGGAGGAGGACAGCCTTCGGATATAGGATGCCTTGTCTCAAAAGAGGCAATGGTGAAGGTCATAAGCACTATAAAAATCGGAGACGTCATTCTTCATAAAATAAAAGAAAGCGGTGCTATAAAACGCGGCACGCCGATTAAGGGTGTTGTCGACGAGGACTTCCGCAGGACTATGATGCGCCACCACACGGCAACCCATGTCCTTTTGCATGCGGCAAAGGAGGTCCTTGGTGCACATATCCACCAGGCTGGTGCCCAGAAAGGCTATGAATCGTCGCGTATCGACCTCAGGCATTTCAGGCATATAACGCCGGAGGAACTCAAAAAAATAGAATTAGTCGCAAACAAAATAGTCCTTGCAGACCTTCACGTGTATACCGAATGGGAGGACAGAACAAAAGCTGAACAGAAATATGGTTTCTGTCTCTACCAGGGTGGCGTGCCTCCCGGAAAGGAAATAAGAATCGTCAAGGTAGCTGACGATATCCAGGCATGCGCAGGTACGCACTGCCGCAGCACAGGTGAAATTGGCTCGATAAAAATAATCAGGGTTGAGCACGTCCAGGACGGTATAGAAAGAATAGAATTCGCCGCAGGGATGGCTGCATTAAAGTACATGCAGAAGGTTGAGGCGTTAATAGATGACTCTTCGTCTGTCCTGAGTGTTCAGCGTGAAAACCTGTCGTCATCTGTTGAAAGGTTCTTCAATGAATGGAAGGAACAGAAAAAAACCATTGAAAATCTCAGAAATGAGCTGGTGGAGTTAAAGGAAAAATCCATTCATGGCGAGGATTATAATGGTGTCCTTATTGCAGCTTACGAAGTAAATGCCTCCCAGAAAGAGCTTGTATCAATAGCAACAAACTTGTCCAACAAAGGCGGCGTCAGCCTTCTTGTAAGTGACGGCGATCCGGTTCATGTCGTCGTTGCATCAGGCGTCAAATCAGTAAACGCCGGGGAGATTGTAAGAACCGTATGCAACATTCTCGGAGGAAAAGGCGGAGGCAACACGGGACTTGCACAGGGAATCGGAAGCGACAGGACACAAATAAAAAATGCCCTGCATGCAGGAAAAGATCTCATTAAAAAACTGATCTAAATTTTAAATGACAGACAACGTAATTTTGCTTGAACCTGGCGATGAGAGGGCAATAAAAATAGGCAAAGCCATGGCCAGCCAGACAGCAAATGACATTCTGTCTCTTTTGAAAAACGGGGAACTGACCCTTACTGAGATCTCAGAAAATCTGAATCAGCCCCTGACAACAATAAAATACCATGTAGAAAATCTCCTTGAAGCAGGACTTATAGAAGTAAAAAGAATAAAATACAGTGAAAAAGGCAGAGAAGTAAAAGTATACAGCGTATGCGACCAGGTGGTTATCGTATCGGCAGGAGGAAAAGACATCCGCCAGATACTGATGAAATATGCTTCAGTATTTGGGCTGTTCATTATAGCAACACTTGTCATAGCGGCGGTTTCATCGTCTCTCCTGTCCGGTTCAGGATACTTTGAAACGTCCCAGCCCCAGGGGGGCTTATCACCACAGGATTCTGTGCAACATGACTTTGGGGCAGAAAATGAAGATTGCCAGTACTTTGCAGCAACCGACGTAACCGCCAACAATAATACCACATCTTCACAGAAAAACATCAGCAGCGAAGGCAGTACGAAAAGTGCAGGTGCAGCTTTTGGAACCGAAACTGTTCAAAACGAAACATTCCAGGAGAAAATGACACCTTGTGAAGACGAAAATAACTTATCTAACATTATTCTTCAAAATACCAAAGAAAGAGAAGGTTTCGATGAAAATATATTATTAATATCGTTCTTTGCCGGCGGATGTGCAATACTTCTGGTTCTTATGGCATATGAATCATACATCTGGAGAAAAGAGAAGAAATACTGGAACAATTTCAAAAAGAGAGAATGAGATAATATCTGGAAAAATAAATCGTTTTATTTAATTCTGACCTATACAAAATACAGGAATCAGATCGTAACTTTTTTAAAATAATTTTCAGCCTGCAACAATTCTTCACGGGTATTGACATTGAAGGCAAGTGCAGGCTCATCAAGAAGAACCTTAAGCTCTTCCTGCTCACCAGCTATGTTTTTCCCGTCCAGAACATTTACCCCCGCAGGACAGCACACAACACCGTCCACTGTCTCATAATAGCTGCACTTGCAGTTGTTTTCACTGAAATAAATCTTCGGAACCCATACGGAACACGCCGGCAGATCTGATTTTTCGTAAAGGTCACGGATTCTTTCAATATCAACGGACCTTATCCCCGGAACATCAGCAACACATGTAAAAAAAGGGGTAGTGACGCCAATCTCAGTTATACAGTCAACAAGGTCTTCAATATACCCGTTTCCCTTCGACTGGTAAAAATCAATATTGTTGGCCCTGCACCAGTTCCTTGTCATAGGCACATTTTGCGAAACTACTACAAGGATTTCATAACCTGCATCCATGAAGGCTGATATGACATATGATATCATAGGTCTCCCAAGAACAGTGACAAGAGGCTTTTCACCAAGATTCATCCGGGTCCCAAGACCTCCGGCCATGATTAAAGCCAGCACTTTTTCAAAGCCTCCACAAGAACCTCATTCTCTTCTCTCGTCCTTACAGCAACCCTCACTGACCCGGGAAGACCAAAAGAAGTACAGTCACGTATGAAAACTCCTCTCTTAAGCATATCACGTGTAAAATCACCTGCATTTCTGGATATATCCAGAAGGATGAAATTCGTGCATGATTCATTATAACTGATTCCGATTTCATCAAACTTTTCATAGAGCCAGTTTCTTTCCCTTTTTATCAGTGAGCGGGATTCTAAAAGCTCATCATAATGATCAAGAGCATTATATGCAAAATTCTCGGCAAATGAATTAAGGGTCCAGGGCGGTCTGATAACTTCCATTTTTTCTATGAGTGAAGGGTCACCGAAACCAAAACCAATCCTTAGACCAGGAACGGAAAAAGATTTTGTAAACGACCTGCTGACAAAAACATTTGAAAATCCTTTTCCAATCATGGATTCTGCACCTTCTGCAAGTTCGTTGAAGGCTTCATCAACAAAGAGCATGCCTCCGGATAATTTTATATCATCTGCAATATTCTGAAGGTCTTTTAAGCAGAGCAAATCCCCCGTGGGATTATTGGGATTACATATGACCCGGACTTTTGCTTTTTTTATACTATCAGACGAACATATCCCGCCTGCAAGTTTCACCGAAAGAGCATACTCACCAAACGTATGAGGATCTGTCCTGACAAGATCACCATTTTCAATTACAGCATAGAAAAAAGACCTTATAACCTCTATAGACCCGTTTCCTACGCAGATTTCATCCTCGTGGCAACCAAATTTATTTGCAATTTTCTTTTTCAGTTTATAATATGAATCATCCGGATAAAAAGAAGCAGATGAAATATCCGGATTCCAGTCAAACACAGGGGGAAAAGGATTCAAATTGGCACTAAAATCCAGTATACCTCCACTGTTTAACTCTTCATGAAGCTGCGATGCTCCGCCGTGACACACTTTACGGGGAAAATAGCGTCCCAAAAAAATCTCTCCCTTTTATACAGTTAGTTGATTTTAGGTAGATAAAAAAATTTTGAATAATGCAGATTTTAAAAACAAACCTTTATATAGTTATAGATTGTATCAATGATTGTCTGAAGATTAGTGTCTGACAAAAAGTAAACATACGTCAGACAAATAGCAGACAATTGTCTGCCATATGTCGGACATGTGGTTTCAATGATGGAGCGAGTTACAATCAGATTACCTTCACAGCAGGTTGCAATGCTTGAAAAACTGGTGGAGGCTGGAGAATTCCCCACAGTATCTGAAGCAATAAGATACTCTGTTAGAGAACTCATCGGAAAACACGCAAACAGGGTAATCAGAGACAGTGAACAGATTTCCTTTGAGATGTAAACAAAAGGGGATACAGATTTAAGTACAAGCATTCCGTCTCAAAAAATCAAACCCAAAATCTGATTTAATTTAAAACGAGGAAAGGAGGTTTATTGGATGCAAAGTATTATCAACGAGGCTTTAAAGCACGCAGAATCTGAACAAATTGAAAGGAGAACAGGGGTTATTGGAGAGGAAGACTTCATAGGTCAGCCGAGAATTGTTATTGTCGGGTGCGGGGGAGCAGGCAACAACACTGTGAACCGTCTGTACCACATGAAGGTCAACGGTGCCGAGACAATAGCCGTAAATACAGACAAGCAGCACCTGGAGATGATCCAGGCTGACAAAAGGGTTCTTGTCGGCAAGTCCCTTACAAAGGGACTTGGTGCGGGAGGTTTCCCGGATGTCGGAAAACGTGCTGCAGAAATGGCAAGGACAACTCTTGAAGGTCTTTTGCAGGATGCAGACCTTGTATTTATTACAGCCGGCATGGGCGGCGGAACAGGTACAGGTGTTGCACCGGTTGTAGCCCAGATTGCAAAGGAGCAGGGGGCAATTGTTGTAGGGATGGTAAGTTATCCGTTCCAGGTGGAAAAAGCACGTCTCATGCGTGCAGAAGAGGGACTGGAAGCACTGTCCAATGCGGCTGATTCGGTAATTGTACTGGACAACAACCGTCTTATGACATTTGTGCCCAACCTTCCTCTCGGGCAGGCGTTCTCGGTTATGGACCAGCTAATCGCAGAGACTGTAAAAGGCATATCTGAGACGATAACCGAGCCGTCACTGATTAACATCGATTACGCTGACGTTCGTGCAATAATGAGCAAAGGCGGAGTCGCAGTAATGCTTGTCGGAGAGTCAAAACAGCAGAACAAATCCGAAAGTGTCGTTCACGAGTGTCTCAACCACCCGCTTCTTGATATCGACTACCGCGGCGCAACAGGAAGCCTGATTCACATCACAGGAGGAAGCGACCTGACACTCGCTGATGCAGAAGAAATTGCAAGTACACTTACCTATGAACTTGACGCGCATGCCGATGTTATCTGGGGAGCACGCATAAACAGCGAATTCGAGGGAAAAGTAAGAGTCATGGCAATTATGACAGGTGTAAAAAGTGCGCAGGTCATCGGGCGCAATAGCGCTACAGCCAGCATGTCAAGGTCTGAAATCGCCCAGGGCCCGTTTGAAAGAAATAATTCACGTCACAACAACGTTCTCGGTTCTTCTGCAAGAAGGGCTACACCTGAACAGACAAGCGGTGGTCTTATAGATTTCATCCGCTAAAAACTGAAAAAAATTCAGATAACTCAGACATAAATCTTCAACACCACCATACAATAATAAAATATTTTTTATTTATTCCACATGACAGATTTTCCGCCTTAAAATATATTTTTCTATTCTGTCCAAAATAAAGGAATGGCATAATTTTTATTTAGACGACTGTCAGGGGTATTTACCACGCCATATAGCAAAAATCCGGCATAAATATTTTTTTCAGGTTATCATGTTCGGATATCTGGTATTTCTCTATTTTACAGCAGTATGAAAATGCCCACATTAAAGCGTAAAACAAAATGACCGGCCGTTACAGTGCTGCCAGAGAAACTGTCTCTTTAGGAAAAAGTACGGACATTTATAAAAACCCTGCCCTGTTTTTAGGAATGAAAATAATAATTTATCTAAACTATGGAAAAATCCGCACTGGAAAAAGTAAAGGAAATATCCCGCAGAGGAGCTAAACAGCCCGATTCAGTAACAAAAAACGATTTATTATTCATTGAAAAATGTTTAACAGGAAATGATCCGGAAATTATCGCAGGAGCCCTGTGGGCCGTCGGACAGATAGGTATCAGTAAACCAGAGATTGTGCAAAGCCACCTTGAGACGGCCTTTTGTCACCTGAAAAACAAATCTTCCAAAGTCCGGGAGAACGCCCTGTTTGCCATAGGAAGAACAGGAAGAGCAAAAACTAAAACAATTTCGCAACGACTGGAAGATATTATAAACATGCATAGAGATGATGAGCCAAAGGTTCGCATGTCAATGATCTGGTGTTGTGAAAATATTGCAAATACAAATCCCGTTTTGTTTAAAGAGTACATCACTGTCTTTGAAAGTCTGCTGGATGACCCTGATGAAAAATATGTAAGAAGTGAAGCACCCGAGATATTCAGGGTTATCGGAAAATACAACCCTGAACTTGTAAAGAATTCACTGCCAAAACTAAAAGAGAAGCTTAACGACCCCTGCAGAGTCACCCGCATCCATTCTGCCGGAGCAATAAGGGTTATAGAAAAAAACATGACAGGTGGCCTTAAACATTAAAAATTAATGCAATCTGCAAGGAAAGATTTAGTATTATTTACGTTGAGCGCAAATGTTTCATAAGCCAACAACCGATATATTTCTAAAAGAACAAAGCAGATCAGTAACTTGTTATTAGTTGTGCAACAGAGATGAAAATCTCTTAACGAAAATCTTATTTAATATAAGCCCTCTAATTTATAGAAATCATTGTGCAGACCTAAAAAGAGTGCACAAATAACTTAAACGGAAATGTCTAAAAAGTGATGTAAAAAGCTTTCCGTTGGTGGAATAGGGAGTCGAACAAAAGACGAACAGCATGTAGAACACGGATACCAAAAAAGGAGTACCCGGGAAAAGAGATCTTTTGTTTCGTTAATTTAATTATCCTTAATCAACATTGACAGTTATTTGTAAAAACGGCTGTTTTGGGAATGCAGGGTTTATGACTACAGGTATGTGTTGAGCATGTTGAATGAATTGATAGAAAAAAGAAAAGTTGTTCTCCAGCAGTCAGAGGAACATAAAGAAAAAAGAAATGAACTAAATGCTCTTGCAAGTTCGCATGCACGCGAACGCAATCAGCTTAATGCGCAGACACGTGAGTTCGTTGACGATGCACAGAAAAACAAGGAACTTCGTGACAAATCAAATAATGATGTTCACCGCTTAAAAGACGAGAGAAATGTCTACAATGACAAGGCAAATGCTCTCTTCGAAGAAATAGATGCTCATAAAAAAGAGCACGGTGCAATCAGCAACAACCGCGGCATAAAAGAACTGCAGAAGCAGATTGAACACCTTGAGATGGAACAGCAGACCAGGGTGATGAACACTGAGAAAGAGCGCGAGCTTATTGAGAAAATTAAGCAGCTCAGGCTTTCCATAAAAGACCAGGAAGAAGAACTTGAGCAGAACAAGGAGATTCACACAAAGCTTCAGGAAGCTCGTGACCTCCGCAAAAAAGCTTCAGAACTTCATGCCCAGGTAACAGAAGCCGCTGAACTTGCACAGAAATACCATGATCTTATGGTTGAATGCTACCGCAAGGCTGACAAGTCACGTGAAGCTGCCGATGAAGCACACAAAAAATTTGTTGAAGCACAGGAATCCGCGGATTCAGAGCACAACCAGTTCATCGCATGCCAGAAAGAGATCCGTGATTATGATAAGGTAATCGGCGGCCTGCGCAAGAAGACAAAGAAGTCAAAAGTTACCAAAGAACAGAAAGCTGTGCGCAAAGAAGCTGAACAGGTATTCCAGCAGTTCAGAAGCGGTGAAAAACTCACGACTGATGATATACTGCTTCTTCAGCGTGCAAAACTGATCTAAACAAAAAATATCCTTTTTTTAGACAATTTTTTATACATATAAAATGAATTTTAATATAGATGCCGGATGTTAAAACACTGATTCTGTGTGTCGATCGCGATGATGATATCGGTTTTAAGGCAAACATAAATGAACCGGTTGTCGGAAGGGACAACTGCCTTAATGCGGCCAACAGTCTGGCTCTCTCCGATCCTGAGGATTCCGATGTCAATGCAATGTTTCAGGCTCTGAAAACCTATGATGAGCTTAAGGCAAAAGGCGAAGACGTATACATATCAGTTATCGGGGGCAACCACACAAACGAAATAGAAGGAGACAGGAGGATCTCACAAGAACTCGGAAAGATTGTCTGGGAGAATGAGATCAATGAATGCATACTCGTCACTGACGGAGCAGAGGACGAATTTGTACTCCCTATTATTCAGTCTGTTGTGGACGTCAAAAGCATTCAGCGTGTTATAGTGAACCAGATGCCCAATCTTGAGGGCACCTACTATATAATCAAAAAATTCATGGATGACCCTAAGGTAGCAAGAACTTTCCTTGTGCCTATAGGTCTTGCAATGCTTCTCTATGCTATTGCAAACCTTATGGGAACCCCGGAGATAGCTGTTGTAATAGTAGTGGGCGTCTTAGGACTGTTTCTGCTCTTCAAAGGAATGGGAATTGACGAATATTTCAACTATGCCCTCAATGCCCTCCACTCTTCCTTTTTGGGGGGGAGATTTACGTTCATTGCCTACATCTCGGCTATACTTATAGGAATAATCGGTGTAATTATCGGACTTACAAGTCTTCTTGAATGGTATTCCGTAGAGCAGGGAATTTTGTTTTATCTGCTTTCGTTCACATACGGATCAATAGCTTACTTCACTATAGCAGTCCTGATAGCGTCCATAGGCAAAATCATCGATATTTATCTCAATGATATAACAATTCTCGGGAGATATATCTCAATACCTTTCTTTGTCACAGCTGTGGGGATTATCATATACGGTGCAAGCATATACATCCTTGCAGTCAGCAGTAACCTGGACTTCCCGTTCCTCGGAATTGAAGGTGTAAGAGTTATTGTATACACAACGTCAATCGGGCTGATACTTGCGGCAACCGGAATGTACCTGCAAAAATACATAATAAAGTGGACAAAAATAAAACTGAATTCTGAACTTTAACAGCCGGAATTCTGTAAAAATAAAATTTTCATTTTTTAGTTGAAATGCTATTAAATTTTTTTCTCCTTTTTTGGTTCCGGATTTTGAATATAACAATGAAACCAAAACATTACATCTAAATCCGATGCATTAATACAGAATTTATTTCATCTGACGAAGACTGCGAAGAATTCAGAGAACCTGAAATTAGCATCAGGTTAATTTCTTCAGGTGATGACATAAAACCAGGCACCAAAAATTTTCAGTACAATTACGTATGTCTTATAGAAAAAATATAAAAAAAGAAAAGAATCAAAGAAACGAAAAAATTAATTACCTGTCTAGAAAATAAGAATTTTCAGGTTTTTTTGAAAAGCACCCCTAAGAGAGATAAAAGCTGGTCAATCATACACGCATAAAAAAACTGAACAGATATAATTCAGATTACTGCCAAAAATCAAAAAAGGTTTACTTTTTAAAATTACATTAGGCAGAAAAAAGCTCATTAGACTTTTTCTGCAAAATAACCGATTCCCGGTATTTCCTTCGTATCATTATAAGTTGTAGATGTCCTTGGCGTCTTTACAGATATCACAGGAATATTTACCATAAGCTCTTTTCTCGGGAACCACAGAGAGCCGTCACCGTTGTCAACCGACGAATTGTCAACAGTTATAACGGCGTGATCCATATCAACAATATCAAACCTGCCGTTTTTAATATTCATAACCCTGCTGAGTTTACTTTTAAGGTCCGATTTCCCGAGGAACAAAACAAGAAACTGAACACCTTCATCAATATTGTAGTGAACATCATAGACAGCCTCATTGTCGGAAAGCTCCACAGACAGATTGGTTATTCCTATGTAGCTGTACTGACTGCCTTCATCTGCAGATACAGCCGGAACTATTAATGAAAGCAAAAGCAGTGCAGACAGCACATAAATGATTTTCATTAGATTAAACGTTTATCAAAAACACGATATATTCTTTATGGTAGAACCTGTTGCAGAAAAAGCAACAATATAAATGTACAAAAAAGCATTAAATTAAAAAAATAAATGAGATAATTAAGACTTTCCTTAGATTTTCGTCAATTTAATCTCAATACTGGAGACGTTTGTTTTACCACTCTCAGTATCAACGATTTCTGTAGAAGTCTCTATCTCTGACTTTTTGACATTCTCCAAAAAACGGTTTAATGCAATCTCCGTTGTATCAACAGCGCGGGAAATTGCTTTCCCACGCGCTTTAACTGAAACTTCTTCAGCTCCCTGGTTGAATTGCGTAACTACTGCAAGAACATAGTTCATTACAGGTTTGTTACCTACGAACACTGTATTGTCTGTCAATTTGTTTCCCCTCCTAATTTTAATTCAATTAAAGATACTTTTTGCTAACGATTAGTTCTGCATTAAGGACAGATGCACCTGCTGCTCCACGTATGGTATTGTGCCCCATAGCAATAAAGCGTATGCCTTCACGAACCCTTCCTACAGAAACCGTCATTCCCCTGCCACGATTTCTGTCAAGTCTGGGCTGTGGTCTGTCCTCCTGTTCCAGAAGAATTACGGACTTGTCAGGCTGTGTAGGAAGACCTGAAAACGGTGCCCTGTAATTCCTGTAGTCATTCTTCAGTTCCTCAACCGAAGCGTTGACTCCAAGCCAGACTGCCAGGGTATGCCCATCTATTACGGGTACACGGTGGCAGCTCGCGCTGACTGAAAACGGCGCACTGATGATCTGTGAACCATCAAAGGTCCCCATAATTTTCTGGGTTTCGTTCTCCATTTTTTCCTCTTCAGAACCGATGAAAGGAATCACGTTGTCATAGATTGACATTGCCGCAACACCTTCAAAACCGGCCCCGGATATGGCCTGCATTGTTGCCACGCGAATATCAGAAATTTCATGGTGCTTTATTGGGTTTAGCGCAGAAACCATAACTATAGTTGAACAGTTAGGATTCGTTACAATAAACCCGTCACTGCCGCTGTCACGCTGCAGATCTATAAGGCCCAGGTGGTCGGGATTCACTTCAGGAATCACAAGAGGAACTTTTTCATCCATCCTGTGGGAGGATGCATTACTGCATACCGCCACACCGGCACGCGAAATATCTGTCTCCAGATTTGTTGCAAGACTTGCAGGAAGAGCAGAAAATACAAGATCCAAATCCTTTACGCTGTTTACATCAGTGTTTTTTACTACGATATCACCAACAGATTCCGGAAAGGGTTCGTCAAGACGCCAGTTTACCGCATCGCGGTAACTCTTTCCCGCACTGCGTTCAGATGCCGTCAGGGTCTGGAGATTAAACCAGGGATGACTGGCAAGCAGCTGTACAAACCGCTGCCCTACTGCACCGGTTGCACCTAATACTCCTACATTGATCATGGATTAAAAAAGAATACGTTGATTTAGGTATAAAATGTTTGTTTATCTATACCGGCCGCTTTATTCCATGCTGATTGCTTCAACAGGGCACTCGTCCACACATGCTTCACAGTCAACGCATTTGTCTTTGTCCACTGATGCAATACCGTCATTCATTGTAATTGCTTCCGATGGACATGCGTCAACGCAGTTTTCGCAACCTGTACAAGAATCTTTGTCTACTACTGCTACCATAGTTAATTCCTCGGTCTTAGGTTGGCAGTACTAATAAAATAAATTTCGTTTTTTTACAAAATAAAGGATAATTTAATAATATTCAGTCATTAAAACCAAGGACATCGTCCATTGAGTAAATGCCCGGAGATTTTTTATAGATCCATGGTATTGAACGAACTACTCCGTGCGCAAATACAAGCCTGTCATATGCGCGATGAGTGAGTTCTATAACCTCATCGTTTCCTGCAAACATAACTGTATGATCGCCGACTATATCTCCCCCGCGTATTACGTGAACACCTATTTCATCACCACGTTCTCCGACCATGCCTTCACGCCCGTAGACCTCCTTACGGTCACCAACCTCTTCTTTTAATATCTTTATAATCGTTTTGGCAGTCCCGCTCGGGGCGTCCTTTTTGAAATGATGATGGGCCTCAATGACCTCAATATCATAGTCTTTCAGCTGTTTTGCGGCCTCTCTTACAAGTCTCCAGAATATGTTTACGCCGAGACTGAAGTTGCTTGAAATTACCGCCGGAATACGGCCTGTGATAGTTTTATCAAGTTCCTCTCTCTGTTCTTCGGAAAAACCTGTTGTCCCGACAATAACCGCAACGCCGTTTTTTGATGCAGCTTTTACGTTTTCAACAGCAGCGCCGGCAACCGTAAAATCAACAAGGACATCAGGTTTTTTCTCTTTCAGGAACTCATCTATTCGGCAGGACTCATATACTTCAGTGCCATAGAACTGTCCGGCTTTTACGTCTATTCCTCCGACAAGCTCAAGGTCCGGCGAATCATTTACAAGTCCGCCTAT
Source organism: Methanomicrobium sp. W14 (assembly GCF_017875315.1). Classification (NCBI taxonomy): domain Archaea; kingdom Methanobacteriati; phylum Methanobacteriota; class Methanomicrobia; order Methanomicrobiales; family Methanomicrobiaceae; genus Methanomicrobium; species Methanomicrobium sp. W14. The sequence continues at coordinate 460,364 of NZ_JAGGMM010000001.1, read as the reverse complement.
CTTTGTCCCCATTCTTCCGAGAGCTCCGCATATACCAACTTTAATCATATCTTTCCAAAACTCCTTTGAGAATTTCTTTTTTGTCTTTGTCCAGTTCATCAAGGGGAAGCCTGAGAGGCCCCGCCGCCATACCTCTCATTCCTACGGCAGTCTTGACAGGAATCGGATTAGTCTCTATGAACATTGTCCGAAACATAGGGGAAAGCAGATAATGCATTTTACGTGCTTCATCAAGAGAACCTGACTCAAAGCTCTCGTACATCTTCACCATCATTTCAGGTTCGACGTTTGCCGTAACACTTATCACACCTCCGCCGCCGAGGGCAAGAATCGGAAGTGTCATAGCATCATCTCCGGAAATTACCGTAAAATCAAAATCACGGGTGCCTTCTATTATAGCCGACACCTGAGTTATATCCCCGCTTGCCTCTTTTATACCAGCAATACCAGGGTATTCGGCAAGCTCTATGATAAGGTCAGGCAAAAGGTTCTGCCCGGTCCTTCCGGGAACATTATAGATTACAACAGGAATATCCAGGTCTGCAAGCTTTTCGTAATGCTTAACGAGTCCCGAACGGTTCGGTTTGTTGTAATACGGACTCAAAACAAGAACACCGTCAGCACCAATATCTCTGGCGGCTTTTGTAAACCTTACTGCTTCCGCAGTATTGTTGGAACCTGTTCCTGCAAGGACAGGGACACGCCCGTCCGCTACCTCTACGGACTTTTTGATTACTTCCTCATGCTCTTCAAACGTAAGCGTCGCGGACTCGCCGGTGGAACCGCATGGCACAATCCCGTGGACACCTTGTGAAATAAGAAAGTCTATGTTGGATTTAAGACCTTCAAGGTCCAGCTCTCTTTGTTGATTATCCTTAAAAGGAGTTATTAATGCTGGATATACTCCCTCAAACATAAAGAGCTTATATGACTTTCTTTCTATTTACTTTTCTTGTAATTGCGCCTGCGACTCTGTTGCGGACACGTTTCGAATCGATTACTGCAACTTCGTCAACGACAACTTTGTTCCCGTCAAAATCATTTGTGAACTTTCCTGTGTTCTTAGAAAGCAGTTCCTGGCTCAGAGCCTTTATGTATGTCGGTTTAATTCCCATTTCTCTTACCTGTTAGTTTTTATTTTTATTATTTATGCGCTCGGCTATCATAATAATATTATTGACGACTGTCAGCGGGTCCTCACCAAGAAATCTTATCATGGGCTCTTTTCCGACTCCTCCGCGGTCATATATGACATCGGGAACATCCCCCTCGCTGCAACAGAAGGCGACACCCCAGTCCATGGTGCTGACCCCGGAAGGCTCTTTTTCCCTGTCAAAACTCCTGACTTCAAGGAGCAGGTCTTCTGCCTTTTTTATTATCTCTTCAGAAAAACGGATGTTTACGGCACTTCTTATGTCACTGTCAAACTTCATGGCTGTCAGTACAATTCTTGCCACATGGCTGCTTGCGCCGAATTTTATATCTCCTACAGGGTGGACTTTGTTTCCAAGCCTTACTATTCTGCCTTCAACTGCTGCGACATCGCCGGTCACACGCGCATCGGGAAGTGCATATGCGACATTCATACCAACTTCCGGAATAAACCATGGCGGAACAAGGCCAGCTATTTTTTCCATAGCCAGCGAAAGCATGTCTGTAGCATTCTGTTTTTCCTCGTCACGCATGGTATTCAGGTGTACCTGCAAACATTATTCACTTTTTGTATTCCAATTTTTAATAGGTACAGACAATTCAGGGTATTCAATATAAACATGAATATTTCTTTATCATATAAGAACAAAACAGACTGTATGAATTCAGTGGTTTTAGACTGTGTGACAGCAATCAGCAGCATAATAATACTCATACTGTGCCTTGCAGTCCTTCCGGCCATTTTCCCCGCGGCATACGCAACACTGGCTGCAATAGTCCTCTTTATATTATTTATGAGCGCAGGAGGGTATTACATCAGCAAAAACAATATCAGGACATAGACTTCAAACTGAAAGAATTAAAAAAACAGTTTTTTTATATATTTTTTGTGCCACTTTCGCACAGAGAGTCGTTTATTTACATGTTATATTTATCAATAAAGCACTAAATTCTATTTGGGGTTTATCTTAGTATTATTTGTTTTACCCATTTCTGTGTCTTTCAGGCTGTCTTTATCGCTTGAAATTTTGTCTTTAACAGAATGTTCTTTTTCCTGATTTTTTTTATCGAGGTGTTTTTTACGCAACTTATAGTAACTTAAAGGGTGAGCTATGCTTTTTCCTTTGCAGAGACTGTCAGGATTTACGCACAATCCATAAGTTTTCATTGTCGCACACCCGGGAGGAGTATACTCAGTACCGCTTCTTCCTGAAATATGTTCCACCTGGTAAAGGGTTTTCTCAACGTCAAAATCAGGTGCACGTGTGTACACCTCCACTATTCCTGTCGTATCCATCCCTATGGTATGCATAAACGCGGTAAGGGAGAACCTTGCCGTGTGAGGTATATTTGTCCCCGCCGATACGGCATTGATTATAGCCTTCATGCACGGGGGAAATGCACCCTCGTCAACCTCACCGAACTGTTCGACAAGTTTTTCCTGGTATACTCGTGAGATTTCCCCTGACGAGGATTCAAGGAGACTGCACAGACTTTCAGTCACAGGAAGAGGCAGCTGGCTGTGAAGAACCGAACGAATTCTCTCCTTTAAAAGTTCATCAGACTCATCCTTCTGTATAAAGACATAACCTTCGGATACGTCACGGTTTACAAGCTGCCACTTTGCATCACGCAGATTAGGGACAAGCTCCACATAATCGGAGACCCTGATTTTGTCTGCACCAAAGGTAATTCCGACACTTTTTGCAACATACTCTTTTTTCGGGTATTCCTCGGTCAGAAGAAAATATGAAGCACGTTCAGACTCATAACGGCAGAGTTTATCTACCATCTGCCGCTCTTTCATGCAGGACACAATAAGCCTTGACACCGCATATGAAAGGATTTCATCCTCGGGGTTATCCAGCCTTATTTCGTTGAATACAAAATCAGACTCCAGAGCCGCTTTTATACGGATTACAGCCCGTTCTCCAATCCTGCCGCCGAACCTGCTCTTTAAAAAAAGTTCTATTGAATCAGCCCTTTTGCCGACAAGGCTCTGTGCTTCCTTTAAAAATGGGTATTTTGCCAGATCTTTCTTGTCAAGTTCAACGAGCATAACTATTATAAGATAAATCAGTCTGCTTCTATACGTGGTGCAAGCAGATATTCGACTTTTCCGTTGCCATCTGCTATACTAAATGCAAATTTTACCGGGTGATCAACTCCGATCTGGATTTCAACCTCTTCAGCCCTGCTCATAACCCGGCCCATATCCTTCAGGTAATCAAGGGAAAACAGTGAACGCGCTTCTGCAGGTACAAATGACTTCAGATCGCTTCCACTGATTTCAAGATTGATATGATCGGTATCTCCGTCGGCCTCCATGTAAAAAGTACCTTTTTCAGGGTTTATACCGAATGCTATTTTATCGGAAACAAGAGACGCCGCCTTTATTGCGTCATTTAATTCAGAACCGGATATGACAACTTTCCCGGGCAGCTGTATTGTCGGCATGTTAGGATCTTTTCTGACCGTATTAACATCCAGAAGTGCCAGGGAATACTTGTACCCGCCGAATGCAAGTTCCATTTTATAGCCCCCTTCTGCCAGGTCAAGGGATATAGCATCTTCCTTTCCCATCATACCCACAATGTTCTTCATCTTGTTTACGTCAATTCCCACAACAGTCTCTGTTGCGGAATATTTTGAGAACGCACCTGATGAAAGCTCAATAGAGATCATTGCTACGTTTGCTGTGTCAACAGCACGGGCCATAAACCCTGCTTCACTTACATTCAGACGGCATTCCGTCACGATTGCCACTATAACGTCAACTGTTTCCTTAAAAATTTCAGTATTTATGGTTGCCTTCAACATTTATTTACCCCGTTTGAATTATAACATATAAATTGTTGGCTCTGCTTTAAAAACCTCTTTGGAATTTTACGTTAAGCCTGAAAACGGCTTTTTGTCTCTCTGAAGTTATGTCAGGATGCTTTTGCCCCTGCAATCACAACAATCAGGAGCAAATTGCATCGGTTGATCACAACTGATTATATATAACTCTATTATAAACTATTTAAGCGTAATTTGTTACGGCAGTTATTATTTATTAAACTCATAAGTTATATTTCATCAAAAGAGTAAATTATATACATAAGCAATTATCGGATAGTATTTTTTTCAAAATATTCAGTAAAAGTCTGCCATTGAAGTGGAAAATTGAAGAAAATTAAAAAAGGCATTTAATAGGGATAAATATGGGTTCACAATGGGGCGCAGATAAGTATTACCGGCAATCAAAGCGTGAAGGGTACAGGTCTCGTGCGGCATACAAGATTCTTGATATTCAAAAAAGATTTGGCGTAATAAGGGAAGATGACAATGTAGTTGATCTCGGAGCAGCGCCGGGGAGCTGGTCGCAGGCAATTCGCGATATGACCGACGGACAGGTAGTAGCAGTAGACCTCAACCAGATAGCACCGGTAGAAAACGTGATAACCATACGCGGGGACTTCACATCCGAAAAAACGCAGGCACAGGTATTGTCTTATGTTGACGTGGTCAATGTCGTAGTCTGCGATGCGGCTCCGAAACTGTCCGGGCAGAAGTCTTATGATCAGGCAAGGGCGATAGGCCTCTGTGAACAGGCTTTGTATTTTGCATGTCTTATATTAAAACCAGGCGGTAATTTTGTCGTTAAATCCTTTCAGGGTGAAATGTTTGCAGAACTTTTAAACACAACAAGAGACAACTTCTACGCAGTAAAGGTTTACAGGACAAAAGCCACCCGCAGAGGAAGCACAGAGGCTTATATCATTGCAAAAAACTTCAAAGGATTCTCAAATGTTTCTGACGGACAGTTATAACAGGCCTGTTACAAATATCAGAATCAGCCTGACTTCCAAATGCAATCTTGGATGCAGGTACTGCCACAGGGAAGGCGAGGTATCTCCCAAAGAAGAAATTTCTTTTGAAGATATAGCCGAGATACTAAAAACAGCTGCCAAATTCAATATGAAAAGTGTCAAATTTACCGGTGGCGAACCTACACTAAGAAAAGATATTATTGAAATTGTAAAAGCCGTTCCCACGTCAATGGAATCGTCCATGACAACAAACGGCACTCTTCTCTCCGGGATGGCATATGACCTCAAGGATGCCGGACTTTCAAGAGTAAACGTAAGTCTTGACAGCCTGAAACCTGAAAAATACAGGAAAATTACCGGAAAAGATTACCTTCAGAGGGTTATTGAAGGAATCGACACTTCTATAGAGGCAGGATTAACTCCGGTAAAACTGAACGTGGTAATACTAAGAGACTGTAATGACGATGAAATAGAAGACTTCATATCTTTTGTAAAAAATAAAAATGATATAATACTCCAGTTTATTGAGTATATGGATTTAAAATCCAAAGATAATGATAATGAAATGGATTCTATCGAAAAAGAGCTGAAAAAAAGGTCAAAAATAATTTACACAAGGCGTATGCACCACAGGAAAAAATACTGCATAGACGGCGCCGAAATAGAAGTCGTAAGACCTATGCACAACAATGAGTTCTGTGCTTTCTGCAACAGGCTGAGAGTTACGTCAGACGGGGAATTAAAACCGTGCCTTCTAAGACATGACAACCATATCGATATAAAAGGTAAACGCGGCGTTGAACTTGAAGAACTATTTAAACTTGCTGTAGGCAGAAGAGAACCTTTTTTCAGGTGACAGTCTTTTTTTTGCATATACTTGCAAATATTTTTCTGGGATATAAATCAATACCTAAACATGCTTCAGGAAAAAAACGAGTATCATCAGGTTCTGGACAATTTATATTCGAAATCACTTGTTCTTGAATCGGTTGGGGACTTCAACCAGGTACTGTATTTTTATTTCATGGATACACTTGCACATATTGACTTCTCCATATGCATACTTGCCTTCAATTATCACAATATAAGAAATAAAATGAATATGGAGTATATGCGGTGGAGAATTGAAGAAGAAAAAAAAGGTGACAGGGCACATTTCCCGGAATTCATAAACTGGCTTAAATCAAACCACAGGGACAAGTTCGATTCGCTGCCTTACCTTTGGAAATCAATATATGACAAATCAAATCGTGCGGAATACAGAAGCTTTAGGATTTCTACTGACCCCGACAGCAACCAGCCTACTCCGGCAGGCTCTTTTAACCAGTGGATAGAGGAGTTCTTTGATCAAAAACTGATTAAAAGCATATACAGGGAAGGTTCTCTTGATGTACTTTTCAGCGAGTTCCTAAAATCAAAAAATTAGACTATGAATGTTTCAGAAATATGTTCTGATCTTGTAAAGATCAGAAGTGAAAATCCCCCGGGAAAAACAGCAGAAGTTGCGGATTACATAGGGGATTTTCTTGAAAAAAAGGGTCTTAAGTATAAATCGACAGATGACGGTGCAGGAAGATGCAACATATATACAGATTATAAAAAAAGACCTCTCCTTTTTTCAGGTCACCTTGATGTCGTTCCTGCAATTGATGAAGGCTGGAACAAAAAACCATTTTCAGGAGAAATTTCCGGGGGTTTTGTATACGGCCGGGGTTCTACAGATATGAAAGGCGGCTGTGCTTCAATATTATATTCAATATCAAAAACCATCGAAGACGGGTTCGACCTTCCCTGTAACCTCTGTTTCGTCTGCGACGAGGAAAACGGAGGAAAAGCTGGCATACAGTTTCTTCTTGCAAAAAAGATAATTCATCCCTGCGACTGCATTATCGCAGAACCAACTCCTCACCTGAACCCTGCGATAGGGCAGAAGGGGCTTTTAAGAATGAAAATCAATTTCACCGGTGTTCCGGGTCACGGCTCCCTGTATCCTGCTGTAGGAGTCAGTGCTATAATGAATGCATCAAAATTTCTGGACTCTGTAAAACGCCTCTATTGCAAAACATTTTCATGCAGTCCTGATATTGAAGAGATAATTGCCAGATCTTCACGTGTACTTTCTAAGCTTTTCGGAATTTCCAACGCTGAAGAAGTGCTGAAAAAAGTTACGTATAATCCGGGGAAGATAACAGGCGGTGAAGAGATGAATATTACGGCACAGAAATGCACTCTTGAGCTTGAAACAAGAATTCCCTGGGGATGCAGCACCGGCTATGTAAAGAATGAACTTTATAAGAGCTGTCAGTCTTTTGAAATAAAGGTACATGAAGAATCCGACCCAAACATTACGCATCCGGATTCAAAACTGGTAAAAACTGTCTGCAGAGAGGTTGAAAGGGTTTACGAGAGTAAACCCTGCCCGATAGTCCAGTGGGCAGCCAGCGATGCAAGGTATCTTAGGAAAAGCGGTTTTAATGTCCTTGAATACGGGCCGGGAGATATCAAAACAATACATGGTATAAACGAGAAGGTATCTGCAGATGACCTTTTTAAGGCGACTGAAATCTATTCCGGCGTCCTGAAAAGCTACATGCAAGTAAAACTGTAATAAAGGTGTCACCTCCGTTACATTTTCTGCATAACTGTAGATAATAACGTTTTTTTTATGAAAAAATATTGTCTCTAAAAGACAATTCTCTTTTTAGAGAGATGACCAAAACCATGCAACTTTAAATTGATTTTAATAGTGTCTGACACCCTGAAGGTAAAATTTGGTATATAGACTTTCCACTGTCTGCACATTTGATTATATAAAGACATATCCTATGTATCACAGATAAGCCGTCTAAGAATATCAAAGACTTTTCAGTAATCATAATTTTATAAATCCTGACAAAAACATTGTTTCATGCTTTTTTCTCACAGAAAAATTAACAAAAAAAGCGCAGGCATGGACAATCTGCAATCAGAAAATCTGCATTGGTGACATGCTCTCTTTTTCGAAGGGCAGAAACATCTGGATACCATAATAAAATAAAATTTGAAGGTATTTTTTAAATTAAAAAGCATATTAATGTGATTTTTAGAGAAGGTTACTCCATGGTATTGTTTCAATTTTTTTTGAATGATTTTTAATTTTAAGAGCAGAAACAGGAGGATTTCTTAGATCCGGCCGCATATTGGATAAATGATTTTGATAGGCAAAATATTTATATATGGATAACGCGTACTGATTATCTATGGTAGACGTTAACACTGTTAACAAGCTGAGGCTTCCCCCATCAGCAAGGGTAGTTCTCCAGATTCTCGAAGATGGAAAACCAAAAACATTCAAGGATGTCACCAATGAAGCAGACATAGCACCAAGAACCATAAGGTACGCATTAAAGCGCCTTAAAGAGAGCGAACTCATAATCGAAAAGTTCAATTTCAAGGATGCCAGACAAGTATTATATCAGAAGCACATAATTCCAAAATCTGAAAATACCATGGAAATGGCAACAACATGAATACGTACCAATGTGATATAATGACCTGTGACGAGATTGCAAGAGTATATCTTCCACAGGTAAGGGCGGAACTGGTCTTTCGTCTGGTAACAGAGAGAGGCATATCACAGGTAAAGGTTTCAAAATGGATGGGGATCACAAGAGCGGCAGTATGTCAGTATATTAGCCGCAAAAGGGGTTTTGGGGATATTCAAATCTCTGATGAACTGAATGAAATTATCAATGCATGGGCAGACGGAGTAATCACAGGCGAAGGATCGGTTACAATCTGTGATCTGTGCCAGTGCATAACCAAGATAAAGAAAAACCAAAATACAGTCGTTAAAACTTCAGACAGAAGTTAATGCTCTTTTAATCAGACTAAAACCTGTGGAGTCAGGTCTTTTACAAAAATCATACCGCATCCGAGGCTACGATACTCTCCAATACCATCAAAAAGGGTTTTTCTTAGTTTTTCCGTATTATTCACCTTTAACAGTCCGGAGATTTCAACTGTATTGTATGCAGGTATTCTGATGCCGTCAGATATACACGATTTATGCTGCATAAAACCGTCGGCACGAAGGGAACCCTCAAGGGGCAAAAAACCGCACCGGTCTGAATTTTTCATAAGCCATTCTGCTACAGCGTCCTTTATTACATCTGAACTGTCACAAAATTCAATTTTTGAGAAAAGATTTTTCTTTCTCCTGCAAAGTGCATCCTGGACAAAATCATAACGGATTAAAAAATGTGATTCTCTCTGCATAATAACCGGGCACAGGCGCAGAGAAAAATTATAAATATCCCCGCATTCAGGAGAAGGGTTATAGACTTCAGAAAATATATGCCAGTTTTCTGATTCGTCTCCCGGAATTGATTCAGACACAGAAACAAAGGACGGATAACAAGACCCAAATTCCTGGCGGAATATAAAACGAGTTTCAGAATTCTCTTTTTTCATGAAAAGCTGCTTGAACAGCCAGCAAAGGGAATATTCGTCCTTTGTCTGCTCCCAGAATTGTTTGTCATTTCTTGCTTTATGCGACATCTTAATTCTGCTGAAGTACATGACCTACACCCACGCTTCTGAATTAACAGGCAATAATCTATGTATTAGTCATTTTAATAAATATTTCGCTTTATATATAATATATAGTTATGGAGAAAACAAAGAAGTTATCTATATTCAGGAAAATATTCTCATATAATGCCTTCATTTATCAATATAAACTTTTACTCAGGCATAATGACCAAACCAGAGGCAGATGACAGTATTGATACATTTATCTTAAATAATTTTGAATATTTACACACAAAATTTAAATTTCCACGTATATTGGAGAGATTACAATGGTTGAAAATAAACAGGGTTCTGAATGCGACGGAAACTGCAGCGGATGTGCATCTGCGGCATCCTGCAATGACCCTAAAAAAGCAAACTCAGGTCTTCCGCCAAAGATTGACATGGACGTAAAGCACGTAATACTGGTTTTAAGCGGCAAAGGCGGTGTGGGCAAGAGCACAGTTGCGACAAATCTTGCAATGTCACTTGCAAACAAAGGCTATAAAACCGGTATTGCAGATGTTGATATCCACGGCCCCAATATTCCAAAAATGCTTGGCATTGAAGATGAAAAACTTTCATCAATGGACGGAAAGCACATTGAGCCTGTAATGGTTACGGGAAACCTCAGTGTCGTTTCAATGGCTTTTCTTCTGCCTGACAAAACAAGCCCTGTCATATGGAGAGGCGCCATGAAGAATACCGCAATCAGGCAGTTTCTTGAAGATGTAAACTGGGGGTCTTTAGACTTTCTGGTAGTTGACCTCCCTCCGGGAACAGGAGACGAAGCACTTTCTGTTGCACAGCTTGCTCCAAATATCGCAGGAGCAGTTATTGTGACAACACCACAGGAAGTTGCAATCCTTGACTCATCAAAGTCGGTTATGTTCGTAGAAAAACTGGGTATTAAAGTTCTGGGCATCATAGAAAACATGAGCGGCTACGTGTGCCCGCACTGTGGTGAAAAGATAGACCTCTTCGGTGCAGGCGGGGGAAAGAAAGCCGCAAAAGAACTTAAAGTTCCCTTCCTCGGCGCCATACCCATGGACCCTGACCTTAGAAAGTCAGGCGACGAAGGAAGGCCTTTTATCGTCCGCCACGACGGTACAGAACAGAACAAGGCTACATGGGAGCACGTCGAAAAAGTAATGGAAAACATACTGGAAGAAATAAAGGAAGAAGACAATTAATCCGACTAGGATTAATTGACAAATCTTTTTTACGGAATACAATAACTGCATACACAGTCAATCATTAATAAAAACAAGTGATTAATAATTACTGATACACTCTTTTGGAAAAGAGATTTTTATCGTTAATGGAAGTTAATTTTACACACAATTCAAAGGTAAATAAGATGAAAATAGGCATAGTTGGTGGTACGGGCCACATCGGGCAGGGGCTTGCATGTCGTCTCTCACATAATCATGAAATTATCCTTGGATCAAGGGAAAAGGATAAAGCATCGGAGGCCGGGGAATGCATAATAAATGCTCTGAATGAAAAAGGAATCAAATCCAAATGCACAGGGGCTACAAACCAGGAGGCTGTGGATGAAGGCGATATTGTAGTGCTTTCTGTAAATTATAAGTACCTTAAAGCAACTCTTGAGCCCCTAAAAGGGTTTGAGGACAAAATTGTAATAAGTCCAATAAATCCGATAGGGAAAGGTGATTACTTCTACTATGACCCTCCAAAGGAAGGGTCAGCAGCACTTGCAGTAAAAAGTCTTCTCCCAAAAAGTGCGAAGGTTGTTTCGGCATTCAACAACATATCAGCAAATAAATGGAAGCACATTGACGAGGAATTAAACTATTCGGTCGCCGTGTGCAGCGACGACGAAGATGCAAAAAAACAGGTAATGAATCTTGTAAATGAAGTTTCAAAGTTAAAGGCAATTGATGCCGGGCCACTTGCAATGTCATCTGTTGTAGAAAGTATTACACCGCTTATATTCAATATTGCAAAATACAATGACATGAAGGATGTAGGAGTAAAATTCATCTGAAAAAAATTTCCTGCATCATAAACAGACATTAAGAGATTCTGACCATTCGCAATATATTAAATTATTTTTTAACTGAAAACTGCTTTTTTATGAAATATTAACGGAATAACCCAAAAAAATAAATTTTTTCCCTTTTTTAATAAAAAGCGATAAAAAAGATCCAACCCGGCATGTAAACTCTTTGAAGATCAGTTCATTATTGATTTTACATAGATTCTATAGTGTATATAGCAAAGATTATACCATTTAAGAAAGAAGTTGAATGTAAGCATTGAAAAATGCAACGATAATTCATACTACCTGACGATTTAAGCTTTTTAGGTGAAATCCTGCGTCAGCAGAATTATCAGTTATAGATTTTATTCTGCAGTCATGCTGCATGAATTCAAAAGGAGGAAAACTATTGGTTAATTTAAGGACTCCAAATTCGGATGAGGCTGTTCATACCCAGACCCGCTCAAAGGACGTTGTTCCAATGTCCGGAATGTGTTCAAGATGTGTCGACGGATGCAAAGGAAACTGTGATATCTGGCTGTCCTCTTTCAGGGGAAGGGAGGTATTATACCCCGGACCTTTCGGAGAAATTACGGCCGGTGCAGATAAAGATTACCCTGTCGACTACTCGCACCTCAATATACACGGGTACGCCGTTGGTGCAAAAGGTCTGATGAAAGGTATTTCAGGAAATCCTGATACAGCAGTATTTGACGACGTTGATACAACGACAGAATACGGGTGGGATATTAAAGTCCCTATGAAAGTTCCTATATTTACGGGAGCACTTGGTTCAACTGAAATTGCAAGAGCAAACTGGGAGCACTTTGCTGTAGGAGCAGCAATATCAGGTATTACTCTTGTATGCGGTGAAAATGTATGCGGCGTTGACCCGGACCTTAAACTTGACAGTAAAGGAAAAGTTATAGAATCTCCCGAGATGGACAGAAGAATAAATACCTATAAAAAATTTCACGACGGTTACGGTGAGATCCTCGTCCAGATGAATGTTGAAGATACAAGGCTTGGAACTGCGGAATACGTATCAGAAAAGCACAACCTCGAGACTTTGGAACTCAAATGGGGCCAGGGAGCAAAGTGCATAGGCGGTGAGATAAAAGTTAAAAACCTGGACCGTGCACTTGAACTTAAAAAAAGAGGCTATATAGTACTTCCTGACCCTACAAGACATGACGTTCAGGAAGCATACAAAAACGGTGCAATCAAAGAATTTGAACGCCATTCACGCCTGGGGTTTGTTACAAAAGAAGGATTCCTCGAAGAGGTGGACCGCCTGCGTGACATAGGATTCAAACGCATCACCCTGAAAACGGGGGCATATTCCATGAAAGAACTTGCCATGGCGATGAGATACTCTTCCGAAGCAAAAATAGACCTTCTGACTATTGACGGTGCTCCGGGAGGGACAGGCATGAGCCCGTGGCCTATGATGAACGAATGGGGTATACCGACATTCTATCTTCAGTCCCTTGCATACGATTTTGCAGGAAAACTTGAAAACAAAGGAATGCGTGTCCCTGACCTTGCTATAGCCGGCGGATTTGCGGATGAGGCAAACGCATTCAAGGCGCTTTGCATGGGTGCACCGTACTTCAAAGCTGTATGCATGGGCCGTGCACTGATGATACCAGGCATGGTAGGAAAGAACATTCAGAAATGGCTGGACTCGGACAACCTTCCGAAAACTGTTTCCAAATACGGAAAATCCGTTGAAGAGATATTTGTTTCATACGAAGAGCTGAAGGAAAAATACGGCGAAGGAATAAAGGATATTCCTCTCGGGGCAATAGCCATTTACACATATACCCAGCGCTTCAGGACCGGAATGCAGCAGATTATGGCAGGGAGCAGAAACTTCAGCCTCTCGTCAATATCAAGAGACGACCTGATGGCCCTTACAAAAGACGCCTCAGAAGTCTCGGGCATCCCGTATGTCATGGATTCATACAAAAACGAAGCCCTGGACATTCTTCTTGAATAAACTCCTCTTTTTTCACAGGTATTAATACCTTTAAGGTCATAATATAGAATAAACAAACCGTTAACAACTGTTTTTTTATGTTTCTGCCGACGACAAAAGAGGATCTCAACAAAAGGGGCTGGGACTGCTGCGATGTCATAATAGTAACTCCTGATGCATATGCAGACCACCCGTCATTTGCAATGTCAATTCTGGGAAGATTTCTTGAGAAAAACGGGTACAAAACAGGGATTATCTCGCAACCGAAATGGAAAGACCCTAAAAGTTTTATGAAACTCGGAATACCAAAAATCGCATTCGCAGTCTCCGGCGGCCAGATGGACTCGATGGTCCTCAACTATACTTCGGCCAGAATTCCAAGAAAAGAAGACCTCTTCTGCGAAAACAAAAATCCGTATTTTTCCAGCATAGGCGATAAGAAAAAATACAGGATAAGACCTGACAGGTGCATAAACGTTTACTGCAGCCAGATAAAAGCGGCCTGCAAAGACAAACCGGTTATAATCGGCGGAATAGAAGCATCTCTGAGAAGAATCGCCCATTACGACTTCTGGTCAGACAAAATCAAAAGGAGCATCCTTTTCGACGCAAAGGCGGACATTCTCATATACGGAATGGGGGAATATCCGCTTTTAAATGTAGTCCGGGCACTTGAAAGAGGAGAATCACCGGAGAACATAAAAACGGAAAGCACTGCTGTTATCAGAAAAGATATATCGGACCTTAAGGGTTATGTCCTTCTCCCATCATTTAAAGAAGTCTCGGAGGACAGGGAATCTTTTGCACGGGCCCACATCCTGTTTGAGGACAACGACAACAAAAAAACGGTCGTCCAGAAGCAGGACTCAAGGTACCTTGTCCAGTACCCGGGAATGGAGATTACACAGGACCAGCTGGACTATATTTATGATACGGATTTCGAGAGAAAAATCCACCCCGATTTTAAAAATGTCCCTGCATTTGACATGATAAAAACATCCGTGACATCCCACAGGGGATGCTATGGGGACTGCTCGTTCTGCGCAATCGCAAACCACCAGGGAAAAAAAGTCGTCTCAAGAAGCAAACAGTCCATATTAAACGAGATAAGGGTTATAGCGTCAAAAAAAGACTTTCCAGGAACAATTACCGATATCGGCGGCCCTACAGCGAACATGTATGCATCTGGCTGCAGAATCGGAGGATGCGAAACCAATGACTGCCTGAAGGGCCCGAAAGGATGCAGGAATTTCATTCCCGGAAACAGGGAATACCTTGACCTGTTATCAGAGGCCAAAAAAATTGACAATGTAAAGAATATTCAGATTAACTCAGGCCTAAGATTTGATTCATGCATAATGGACGATAATTTTCTAAGAGAGATTTTAAGGCATTATATATCCGGCCAGATGAAAATAGCTCCTGAATCAGGGTCTGATCCGGTTCTTCATTATATGAACAAACCTGACACAAAGGTTTTTGAATCCTTCATAAAAAAATTTGAGAGAATTAAAAAAGAAGAGGGTATTAAAAAATATATCATCCCTTACATTATTACAGGACACCCGGGAGAAGGTGAAAAAGAGCTGAAGCAGACAAGAGACCTACTGAGAAAAAACAGACTTTCAGGAAAGCAGTTCCAGATATTCACCCCTACTCCCATGACACGGTCTGCCGCGATGTATTACCTCGGGTACGACCCACGCACCGGAGAAAAAATAGGGGTTGAAAAGGACGTAAAAACCCTCAGGAAAAGAAAAGACGTGCTTATGTCCTGACTGCCCCAAACCTTTGGAACACATAAAAAAAATTTATAAACTATCATGAAACTCGGAGTCCTGTTTTCAGGCGGCAAGGATTCGGCGTATTCCTGCTGCATGGCAATGAAAAAAGAGGAGGTCGTATGCCTGATATCGCTGCTTTCGAAAAACATGGAGAGCTATATGTTTCATACGCCAAACATAAACCTAGCTTCACTCCAGTCGAAGGCATGTGAAATCCCGCTTCTGGAATACGAAACAAAAGGTGAAAAGGAGATCGAACTAAAAGACCTGGACGCGGCAGTCTGTCTTGCCAAAAAGAAATACGGGATTGAAGGAATAGTTACAGGCGCTGTTATGTCCGTGTACCAGGCATCAAGGATTCAGAAGATCTGCCTTGAAAATAACCTGTGGTGCTTTAACCCCCTGTGGTACGCTGACCAGGCCGGTTACATGGACAGCATCCTGAAATCAGGGTTTGAAGTGATAATATCCGGCGTGTTTTCCGCTCCCTTCGACGAATCGTGGCTTGGAAAAAAAATTGACAGAGAAGCTCTTTTGAAACTGCACAAATTCTCGGAAAAATACATAATTACACTCACGGGGGAGGGCGGCGAATACGAGACCTTCGTCTGTGACGCTCCTTTCTTTAAAAAAAGGATTGTAATTGACGAATACGAAGTGTCATACAAAAACTACAACGGCACTTTTTCGATTAAAAAAGCTCACCTGGAGAATAAATGATACTTCTCTGCGACCTCTGCTACAAACCCGGCTCACTTTCATACTACGAGTTCATAAAACCAATGGAGAGAATAGTAAAGACTTTCGGAAAGGAGTACAGGGTTGTCCATTACACCAAGATAGATTATTCTGAAATCACAGACTTTGACGCAGTTATCCTGTGCGGGACCACGCTTATGGATAACGAATTCCTCAAATCCGCTTCTCTCTTTGAATTCATAAAGGAAACCACAGTTCCTGTCCTTGGGATATGTGCCGGAATCCAGATAATTGCAAAGATTTTCGGCGGAAAAATAATTCCGGACAAAAAAATTGGGATGACAACGGTGAAAAAAATACGCGACAACCCGATTCTAAAAGGCATGGATGAATTTGAAGCGTATGAACTTCACCTTAATTCCGTTGAAATGCCTGAATGCTTTGATACAATTGCAGAATCCGGCTCAGGGGTCCAGGTGGCTTCACACAGTCAAAAACCTGTTTATGGTATTGTCTTTCACCCCGAAGTAAGAAATGAACAGGTAGTCCGTAATTTTTTAGAAATCGCCTGAAAGAAAATTAGTCAGATCAAAGCCTGTCAAGATCGTTTAAAAGTTCATCCATTGTCCTGTACCTGTTTTCAGGATTCTTCTGAAGACATTTCATAACGATTCTGTCATATTTTTTCAGGTCCGAATCAAAGTACGAAGGAGGTTTAGGTTCTTCATTTATTATAGCAGCCGAAAACTCACCCACACCTTCTCCCGAAAACGGGAGTAAACCCGTCAAAAGTTCATAAAAAACAACACCTGCCTGAAAAATATCAGTCCTCTCATCGCTTCTTCCAAACATTTTCGGTGCGACCTGTTCCGGTGCAGCGTAGTTTAACGAGAAAGCTATAGTCTTTGTCGTCTCTCCTCCTTCATTGACCATTTTCCCAAGACCCCAGTCGGTCAGTTTCGGAACAAAGTCTTTTGAGAGAAGAATGTTCTGCGGCTTTATGTCCCTGTGTATAACACCTTTTCCATGTGCGTACAAAATTCCAAAGCCTATTTCCTTTATTATGTACAGTGCCTTTTCCCGGGGCAGGGGTTTTTTTATATCGGCAAGAGACATCTCACAGTATTCCATCTCTACGTAAGGCACAGGGAGGATGTTTACTGAATAGACAGTTACGATATTTTTATGGTCAAGTTTTTTCCACAGGTTCATCTCCCTGAAGAATATTTTACCTGTTCTCTCGTCAAAATTTATCGGAATCTTAACTGCGACAACTTTTTCATCTTCACGCCGCTTTACTTTAAAGATCTTCGCAGTCCCGCCTTTTCCGATGAATTCCGGGTCCATATATTTATCACAGAGATCGACAGGGAGACTGTTTATTTTTTTTGCCTGCATAAAAATCGCCTCACTGTCCTCATCAAAGGGATATGTGGTACTGCCTGCGTCATTAACTTCGTCTTTGTCAGGGGAATATACTGTGGAAGAGCCCCTCCTTTTTTTAATCATAAAGATATGCATAAAAGGCACAAGAATCAGGGCTATAAAAACTACTAACGGCAACAGAACAGCCGTAATGAACTCATCCCCTGTTACAGTTATTATGCCGGACAAAAAGAAAGCCATTAGTATGACAGGTGTCGCAATCTCAAATCCGAGAATAAACATATATACCTTTTTTATGACAATGGAATATGCAAGCCATAACGACGACATCGCGTATGCAAAGAGAAAAACCGAAAAAACAAAAGAATATACTATATCTCCGGAAAACGTAAATTCAGATGTTCCTATAACGGCTATTGAAAACAGTGATATTAAAACCAGCAGAATCCCCATAACAGAATATGCCGGTATCAGGATTACCCTAAGGTAAAATCTTTCAAGATAATAATAATTTTTTGAATATTTTCTCCCTGCTATATTCAGTGCAGCAAGAACGAAAATAGAAATGCACAGGATGAAAAGAAGAATTATATTGGAGCTGAAAGCTCTCATATAATTCTTGAAATTCTCATCATCAGCTGAATCCGCAGACGTATTCTGGGAACTCAAAACAGGATTACTTCCGCCGTCTTCATATGAAACCATTGCATTTTCAGAGACATTATCTGTCCCGGCAGCTACAGCCAAAGCTGGTAAAAGCATTGCCACAAAAAAAATCAATAAAAGAAATCTATCATACGGCAAAGAAACTGCAACCCCGGAATATATTATGCACATATTTTGGATTTTGAATAATAAATAATGATTTCAGAAATACAGGATGAAATAAGTCAGAAAAAAACCCTCTGAAAATAAGAAAAACGTATAATACTATAGGGATAAGTGAAAACATAAAAGAGGAAGGGCAATAAAACCCTTAAGATATACAATTATTCTTCAGGGTATGAAACAACAATTTTTCCTGACCTTGCACCAGTGGACAGCTCTATTATATCCCCGTCGTTTATTCTGTGCCGGATTTCTTTTTCAATAAGCTCACCGTTTATGTAAGTACCACCAGTACTGCTTTTATCTTCAATATACCAGCTCCCGCCTTCATCATAAAGAGTGCAGTGGGG
The DNA here is from genome assembly GCF_017875315.1 of Methanomicrobium sp. W14. NCBI lineage: Archaea > Methanobacteriati > Methanobacteriota > Methanomicrobia > Methanomicrobiales > Methanomicrobiaceae > Methanomicrobium > Methanomicrobium sp. W14. Next base: position 441,816 of record NZ_JAGGMM010000001.1, on the reverse strand, counting down.
CTTTGAAATTCTCGAAACCGCCCCGTAAAAATCAGGGAACACGACATCCCCGTCTTTCGGAACATAAGTGGAATTCCCGTCAGAACGACCTATTCTCATAACAGGTTTATCCAGAGGATACGCTTTACCGTCATCAGGACCTCCTACAATGAATAAAAGGGGAGTATCACCGGAAACGTCATCGGAGAGGCGTTTTTTTAAATTCTGTATCCTTTCTCCTATAAACGCATTGTCAGGAGCCAGGTTTATCTCACTGAATACCTGGAGATTTCTGAATACGGCTTCAATACCTCCGGGCATGATTGAATATTTCCATACAGGATGAATTCCTTTTGATTTTCTGCTGCTGACACCGGTTTCTTTTCGTATTATACCTGCAAGGTGAAGCTTCTGGATATGCTTTTTCGTATTTTCATAGCTTACTCCTACTTCATAAGAAATTTCCCTGACATCATGCGGCTCTTTTTCTATATATTTCAGTATTTTCAGCCTTACCGGATTTGACAATACGTCAAGGTATTCTGATAATTCGTTTAAAAAATCATCATCATTTTCGATAAACAGTGTACCGCGGTTCTCCTCATCAGACATAACAGTATCCTTAATTAAAATTAAAAAGACATTTTCATCCAGACATCTTTTTTTATATATTTATAGCCCTGACCTGCAAATATCCTTTTTCCAAAACAGATATATTACCGGATTGTTTTTACAATTGCATCCTAAAGCCTGACCTGAGATTTTTGATACGCACAGGCTGACGGATGTATTTTAAAAAACCTTTAAAGAAAAGCAAAACAGAAAATAATAAAATCACTCAATTCCAAGAAATTTTGGAAGATCTGCAACAGAATCTATTATACCGTCAGGGGTTACACCTGATTTTAAAAATCTGTCCCCGCTGAATTTTCCTGTTTTTACAAGAACTCCCTTCATACCGGCATTCTGTGATCCCCCGACATCAGTGTTGATGTCATCTCCTATCATCATGACATCTTCAGGTTTTTTTTCCATTGAAGCAAGTGCCGCATTAAAGTAATCAGGCGAAGGTTTTCCGACAAGAACAGCCTCTACCCCTGAAGCGTATTCAAGTCCTTTCACGAACGGGCCGGCCGATAATGAAAGGCCGTCAGAATCCATCCAGTATTTGTCTTTTTCTAGGGCATAAAACGGAATACCACGGTTAAGAAGTCTGAAAGCCTTATTTAATGACCCATAGTTAAAGTTGTCGCCGGCATCACCTGCAACAACGGCTTCAGGGTTCTCTTCATCGTGAACAATTCCTTTTGACAAAAAATCGTCTGATACATTACCTGTTATCATAAAAAAGCATTTTCTGACACCTTGGGAGGAAAGCATTTCGGATGCGGCAACAGCAGGAGTAATTATGTGTGAACCGGGAATTGAAAATCCTAAACTTTCCAGTTTTTCAGCAACTGACGCGGAAGACTTTCTTGTCGTATTTGAAAGACACCTGAAGGGGATTTTTGCTTCAGTCAACACTTCAACGGCCTCTAAGGCTCCTTTTATCAAATTGTCCCGCACATAAAAGACCCCGTCAAGATCAAAAAGTACTCCTGATATCCCGCTCATGCAGAAGACTCCTGTCCGGGGGGCTATTAATTATTCGGTTCTAAAAAATATGAACTTATTTTCTGACAGATATACGCTCGACTGCATCAGATGCAGACCTTCTGACATACTTGTTTTTATCGTCAAGAAGTCTCGTAAGTTCTTCAGGAACCTCTTTCAGGTTCATTTTGCCGATAACAAATGCCGCCGTTTTTCTGACATCAGAAGACTCATCAGACAGTGCATTTAAAACTGCACCTGAAGGTTTCGTTTCAGATTCGGAAAGTTTTCCAAGAGCAAGAATTATCCTTGTCCTTACCCCAGAGTCATTGTCCTCCACGCAATCAGTAAGGAAGGAAACAGCCCTGATATCCCCGATAAGCCCAAGGGCATCTGCCGCGTACCGTCTTATCACAGGATCGGAATCAGAGAGGGCACCGGCAACAGCAGAAACATCAGGATAATATCCAGCCTTCAAAAGGGCGCGCACACCCTGCGGAATAAACCACCTGTGATTTTTCAGTGATTCATCTATTGCCTTTAAAACTGACCTGTCGGTAATAAGAGAAAGACCGCCGGCAACAGACTCCAGGACAAACCATTTCTCATTTTCAACAATGGATATCAGTTCCACAGCCTGTTCAGGACTGGATATAGACCCGATTTGATCAACCGCTTCGCTACGCACTTTCCAGTTTTCATTTTTCAGTTTCCGGAGTATTTTTTTGCATTCATTCATTTTAAACCCTCAAAAGACCTCGAAACCGCCAAAAATACGAGCATTGAAATATTTTCAGCAGATTAATTCATAGTCTCTCCGTGTTGTGAGATATCAAGTCCGACATATTCTTCATCCTCTGTAACTCTAAGGCCAAAGATTGTATCCACAAATTTTGAAATAACAAATGTACCGCAAAAGGCAAATAACACGGCAGAAAGCGCTCCTGCAACCTGCAGGACCATCTGGGTATTTCCTCCCGCAAAAAGTCCGCTTACACCACCGATTACAGGCACTGCAAATATGCCAATTGCAATTGTCCCCCAGAGACCACCGACCCCGTGTATCGCCCATGCATCCAGCGATTCGTCAAGACTGTGTCTCATACGAAATAAAAGTGCCTCGTAGCACAGGGCTCCTGCGACTGCACCGATACACATTGCAGAGACCGGGCCTACAAAACCAGCTGCAGGTGTTATTGCACCAAGTCCTGCAATCGCACCCGAAATCATACCAAGTGAACTTGGCTTGCTCTTAACCCACGAGACTGCCATCCACGAAAGAGCTCCGGAAGCCGCCGAAATGTTCGTTACGACAAATGCATTTATTGCAGTTTCATTTATTCCAAGTGCACTGCCTGCATTAAAGCCGAACCAGCCAAACCACAGAAGTGCTCCTCCGAGAAGAGTCAACGGAATATTATGCGGTTCCAGGCTGTTTTCTCCGAATCCAAGCCTTGCTCCGATAACAAGTGCCAGTGCAAGTGCGGCAAAACCAGCACCTATATGGACAACAATACCACCGGCGAAGTCAACAACACCCAGTGCCTGCATCCAGCCACCGCCCCATACCCAGTGAACAAGCGGGTCATAAATAAAAGTTGTCCATAACAGTCCGAATATTATGAATGAACTTAATTTTATCCTTTCTGCAACAGCAGAGGTTACTATCGCAAGAGTAATAGCAGCAAAAGCAAGCTGGAATATCATAAAAAGCATATCAGGGACGGGTTCACCATTCATTCCGACTCCCTGGAGCATAAAATAATCCAGGCCGCCTATAATGCCGCCGATATCATGGCCAAAAGAAAGGCTGTACCCAAGAACAACCCACTGCACGGTAACAAGTGCCAGTGAAACAAAAGAGAGCATAACCATTGATATGAGGTTCTTCTTTCTGACAAGCCCCCCATAGAAAAATCCCACACCAGGCGTCATAAGTATAACCATTGCCGTACAGATTAGGACAAAAGCTGAATTTATCATTAAAGAGTCTGCTTCAAAAACCATAAAATCCTCACCGATAGTTTGACAGTAGGAAATTAATTTCCACCACCATAAATAGATTATTGCAAATCATCCAAAGCTCCTCTATAGTTAATATAGTCGTAAGACCAGTTTTTACTCATTTCTTTAAGGATTCTGGCTGGATTTTTTTGCAATTTCCCGGTTTTGCGGACTTTTGATGTATTAAAGGTTTACAAATTCAGATATTTGGGTTTTCAACAGAAAACCCGGTTTTTTGCGGATACCTGTTACACAGGCATTCACTCTCACAGGATTTCACTTGTTCCTTAGAGAGGGGTTTAAAACATTCTCTTAAAAATTAGAAAATATATTTCTAATCTTTTTCATTCATTTAGCCTTTAGAATATGATTACATTCAGTCGGATCTGACTCCCATGCACTTTTCTACATTAAAAATAAAGATCTTGCCGTCACCGTTCTTGCCCGTGCGGGCAAACTCCTTAATGATGGCAATGACCCCGTCAACATCCTCATCGTGAACGACCATCTCTATTTTTACCTTGGGGATTAAATCCACCATTATTTCCTTGCCACGGAACTGGAGGGCAATTCCACGCTGTGCCCCCCTTCCCCGTACTTCTGTGACAGTCATTGCATGATGACCCTTTTCTATAAGAGCATCTGATACCCTTTCAAGTTTTTCAGGACGAATTATAGCTTCAATCTTCTTCATTTTAATACACACCCTAAATCTGTGTTGATTCTCCGTGCTGAGATATATCAAGTCCTACATACTCTTCATCTTCGCTAACACGAAGGCCAATAGTCTTGTCTACTATCAGTGCAAGCACATATGTTACAACGAAAGCATATACCATTGCTGCAACGGCATCAACGCACTGAATCAGGAACTGGTGCACGTTTCCGTACATAAGTCCGTCAACACCGCCTATTGCAGCCGTGCAGAAGATACCTGTTGCAATAGCACCCCAGAATCCTCCAACGCCATGAATGGCCCAGGCGTCAAGTGACTCATCAAGACCTTTTCTGACACGGAAGAGAAGCGCCGAATAACATATCAGACCCGCAACTATGCCGATGACGATTGCAGACATTGCATCAACGAACCCTGCAGCAGGTGTTATGGCAACAAGTCCTGCAACTGCTCCGGAAATCATACCAAGCGAACTTGGTTTTCCGTGAATCCACGAGGCTGCCATCCATGCAAGTGCACCGGCAGCAGCAGCGGTATTTGTTACCACAAATGCATTTGCAGCAATTCCATTTGCTGCAAGCTCACTGCCGGCATTGAACCCGAACCATCCGAACCATAAAAGTGCCCCTCCAAGGAGAGTCAGCGGAATGTTTGAAGGCTTCATTGAGTCCTGTCCGAATCCAAGACGCTTTCCTATTATAAGTGCCGCTGCAAGAGCACCAAAACCTGAACTTATGTGGACAACTGTTCCGCCTGCAAAGTCAAGTGCACCAAGCTGTGACGCCCAGCCGCCGCCCCATGCCCAGTGCGCAAGAGGATCATAGACCAGTGTTGTCCAGAGAAGACCGAAAACGATAAACGAACCCAGTTTCACCCTCTCGGCAAGTCCGGATGTCAGGATTGCAAGTGTCAGTCCTGCAAAGACAAGCTGGAATACCATAAACAGTATGTCAGGAATCCCATCGCCGTCAAGTCCGACTCCGTTTAACGCAAAGTGATTAAGGCCCCCTATAAAACCACCGATATCAGTTCCGAATGCCAGGGAATACCCGAAAAGCACCCACTGAATACTCACCAGAGCAAATGCAACAAATGCAAGCGCGACCATCGAGATGATACTTTTTCTCCGGACCATTCCTCCATAAAACAGTCCGACACCAGGTGTCATCAGCATGACCATCGCTGTACAGATGATAACAAATGCTGTATCTCCACTATCAATCATTTTTTCTTCACTCCATTTTCCACTATTATGTTACCCATAATAAATGGTTAGCCTCGCATGTGACAGAAGGAAGTTATCTTCCACCATATTTATATATTTCCATTCTCATCAGCAAGCCGGATACTACTCCGGCTTAAGGACGCAAAAAGAAAGATTTAAGTGAATATGCTTTTTTCTTCATTCTAGGACATCAAAGGAAGGAATTTCCCTTCTACATATTACTATATATATGTAGCACATCCAACCTAATTAGGTTACTCAAGGGTATCAAATATCAGTATACACAGGGTTTGTGAGTAAAATGTGTGGAATAATTAGTGTAATAGATCGCTCCAGAAACGTCATGGACGGAGGTGCGATTAAAAACGCTCTTGCCCTAATGAACGAGAGAGGGAGTGGTGAAGGGGCAGGATATGCAGTATACGGTGCATACCCTGATTTCAGGGATTACTATGCCCTCCATGTCTTCTACGACAATCTGGTAGAGCCAAAAAAGGCTGTAGAAGAGCTGCTGAACAAATGGGGAGAGATCGAATATTCTGAAGAAATCCCAACATATGAACAGAAAAGATTAAAAAAACAGCATATACCATGGAGATATTTTTTCAAACCTGACCCGAAACTTCTTGCAGGGTCGTGCTCCCCTGAAGAAGATGCGATAATAAACATCGTGAACAAGGTCAACACCCAGATAAACGGTGCACTGATCTTCTCATCCGGCAAAAATATAGGAGTCTTCAAGGCATCCGGGTGGCCTGAGGATGTGGCAAACTTCTATAAAATTGAGGATTATGAAGGTTACATCTGGATGGGACACAACCGTTATCCTACCAACACATCCGGCTGGTGGGGAGGTGCACACCCGTTCAACCTTCTGGACTGGAGTGTCATCCACAACGGTGAAATAACATCATACGGGACTAACAGGCGATATATTGAAAGTTTCGGGTACAAGTGCACAATGAAAACCGATACCGAAGTTGTAGCGTATCTTGCCGACCTTCTCGGCAGAAGACACAAACTTCCGGACGAAATATCCGTAAAAGCCCTGGCACCACCATTCTGGGACGAAATAGACAGAATGCCTGAGAAGGAAAAGAAACTTTATACGACTCTCAGGATGGCATACGGGTCTGCGATGATGAACGGTCCCTTCGCCATAGTTGTTGCAAAACCTGAAGGGATAGTAGGTTTTACCGACAGAATAAAATTAAGGCCCATGATTGCGGCTGAATCCGGCGACTGTCTTTATATATCAAGCGAAGAAGCAGCCATTCGCAGAATGAACCCTGACCTTGACAGAGTATGGATGCCAAAGGCCGGAGAACCCGTTATAGGAATGGTGAAAAGATGACAATCGGCAGCGTACCTCCAAAATACAAGATAGCTATTGACAGGGACCAGTGCATGCTCTGCGAAAGGTGCATAGACAACTGTTCATACGGGGTATTCAGGAAAGAAGACCAGAAAATTATAGCCGACTCAAGGAAATGCACAGCATGCCACAGGTGCATTGCCATGTGTCCGCGTGATGCGATAAACCTGCATGAGAAGCCGAACGACTACAGGTCGCACCCGGTATGGACACGCGAGACAAGGGAGGCAATATACAACCAGGCGAAATCCGGGAAGATAATTCTTTCAGGCATGGGAAATGCAGGCGATTACCCGATAATATTTGATAAGCTTGTACTCGACGCATGCCAGGTTACAAACCCGAGTATCGACCCTCTCCGCGAACCGATGGAGATCAGGACCTATATAGGAAAGAAACCCAGACAGGTTGAAGTCTCCAAAAATTCAAGCGGAGATTACGACTTAAATACAGAACTTGCTCCAAACCTGAAGCTTGATACCCCTGTAATGATAGGCCATATGAGCTACGGTGCAATCTCTCTGAATGCACAGCTTGCAATGGCAAAGGCCGTCCATGAAGTGGGCACATATATGGGAACCGGAGAAGGCGGTCTTCACAAAAGCCTTTTCCCATACCAGGACCGCATGATAGTCCAGATCGCATCAGGGAGATTCGGTGTTGACGTAGACTATCTTGAACGCGGCGCTGCAATTGAGATTAAGATTGGCCAGGGTGCAAAGCCCGGCATAGGAGGTCATCTCCCGGGTGAAAAGGTCTCGGAAGAGGTATCAAAAACAAGAATGATCCCTATACACAGCGACGCCATAAGTCCTGCACCTCATCATGATATCTACAGCATCGAAGACCTCGCACAGCTTGTAAGAAGCCTCAAAGAAGCGACCGAATGGAAAAAGCCGGTCTTCGTAAAAATTGCGGCAGTCCACAACGCTCCTGCAATTGCAGCTGGAATTGCCAGGTCTTCTGCCGATGCAGTCGTAATAGACGGATTTAAGGGTGGAACAGGAGCGGCTCCACGCGTATTCCGCGACAATGTAGGTATACCGATAGAAGCGGCAGTTGCAGCGGTAGACAGCAAACTGCGTTCACAGGGAGTCAGAAACGAGATATCGATTATTGCAAGCGGCGGTATCAGAAACAGCGCCGACCTTACAAAATCGATAGCACTTGGGGCCGATGCGGTATATATAGGAACAGCCGCCCTTGTCGCAATGGGGTGCAGGGTCTGCGGTTCGTGCTACAGGGGACTATGCCCCTGGGGAATTGCAACTCAGAGACCTGAACTTGTAAAAAGATTAAACCCGGATGAGGCTTCAAAGAACGTTGCAAATCTTATTAAAGGCTGGACTCTTGAGCTTTCCGAGCTCATGGGTGCCGCCGGAATAAATTCAATTGAAAGTCTGCGCGGAAACCGCGACCGTCTGCGCGGATATATGCTTGATGAGGGACTGATGAACGTCCTTGACGTTAAGACAGTGGGGGCCTGAAGAGAGAGGCATAACAAATATGGCAGAAGAGATGACAATAGACGCCAAAAATCTTCATTATACACCTCTTAACAGAATGCTGAGAAAGGCTGTATCGGAAGGCACAACGGAAATAGTAATAAACAACGTCTTAGGACAGAGGTTCATAGGAGACGGTCTGCGTGGCGACAATGTGAACATTACAATAAATGGTCTTCCCGGAGGCGACCTTGCAATGTTTATGAACGGGCCTACTGTTACTGTTAACGGCAACTGCGATCATGCTCCCGGAAACACCATGAATTCCGGCAGAGTAATTATTCACGGAAGCACCGGGGATGCAACAGCACACAGTATGCGTGGTGGCGAAGTGTACGTAAGAGACAACATCGGCTACCGCGGCGGTATCCACATGAAGGAATACCAGGAAAAAAGGCCTGTACTTGTTGTGGGAGGATGCGGACGGGCATTTCTTGGAGAAGACCTTGCCGGAGGCCTTTTGATTGTACTCGGTCTCTGCGGGGAATGCCCTGTTGACGAAAGAGGCGTAGGAAGCGGGATTCACGGCGGCAAGATAATTTTAAGAGGAGACGTCGATGAATTGAAACTTGGAATCGGCGCAAAAAAAGAGGATCTTACGCAGGAAGACATTGATGATATGAGGCCTTTCATCGAGAATTTTGCAAAATACTTTGATTACAATGCAGATGAAATTCTGAACTCAAAGTTTGTCAAGATAGTGCCTTCAAGTGCAAGGCCTTTTGCAAACAAATACTGCTGGGAGTGAAGGATAAAATGTCCCGAGTAAATTATGAAAAATTAAAAGAGGAAGTCTGGGATACAGGAAGATGCTCAGGATGCGGCGCCTGCTGTGCCGTATGCCCGGCAGATGCAATTATTTTTCCTGATGGCGACAATTCGAAACCTGTAAACACCGGCTACTGCAAGGATGCAACGGACTTTGTAAACTGCGGAGCATGCTACTCTGTCTGCCCCAGAACTAAAGAGGCAGAAAAGAAAAGAGAGCTTTTGGGAGATTACATTGAGATAATATCTGCAAAATCGGTTTCAGATACTCCGGGAAAACAAAGCGGCGGTGCCGTGACAGCAATTCTTGCAAATGCGCTTAAAACCGGAATTATAGACGCAGTCGTAACCGTTTCGCAGGACAACTGGACAAAAGAACCAAAATCTGTTCTGATAACAAACGAAGAGGCCATGTTTGCAACGGCAGGGAGCAAATACAACTGGTGGACGCCTGCTCTTATGGCCCTTTCGGAAGCTGTCGTAGGAAGAAAATACAAAAACGTTGCAGTAATAGGGACACCATGCGCCGTGACCTCTCTCAGGCTCATGAAAAACAGCTCTAATGATTTAATAAAGCCCTTCGGGAAAGCTATAAGACTTATTTTCGGTCTTTTCTGCACAGAAGTCTTCGATTACAGAAAGCTCATGGAAGGGAAAATAGAGTCGGAGATGAAAATCGACAGCTGGAAAATTAAAAGAATGAATGTCAGTGGAAAACTTGAGATATTCCTTACAGACGGTTCGAAAAAGAATGTCCCGCTTTCCGAACTCGAGGACACAGTGCGCCCTGGATGCAGCATATGCACCGATTTAACAGGCGTAGAATCTGACATATCAGCAGGTGCCATCGGAAGTCCTGACGGGTTTACGACACTTATCATCAGGACACAGACAGGGGCAGGATTTGTCGAAAGCGCAAAAAACAACGGGTACATCGACATGTCCGGTGACATTGATATAAAGGCAATAAACAGGCTTGCTGATAAAAAGGCCCTCAGGGGCAGAAAAACGGACTGATACTTTTTTTCAGTCAGAATATTTCTTCTATCTTTACAATTTTTACAATAAATTCCGTGAAGCATAAATTTAACCGTTAAAAACTCTGCTGCTATTGATACTTTAACTAAAAAAACAACAGTTTAATCCGGTTTTGAAAGATAAAAAGTAAAAAAATTATTTTCTTGTTTTTGAGCCCGGCGCACCGGACACTATCGGTACTGCCTCTGCAACCTCTTCAATAATCTCGGCAGGAATTCCCATGACCATATAGTCATCGTCGATTCCAGAGAACTTCCTTGAGCCGTCGCACCCGAGGGATATATTTGCCTTTCCCGTCAGGTAAGGCTGTGTGCATGCATCGGCGCAAACGGACTGGATTCCTGAAAACTCGGAATGAATTCTTCCTCCCATTTTGTACAAAAGGGCCTGTGCAAACTTGAGCATCATAACAGGCTGCGAGACAATTATTATGACATGGGGGTCAAAAGGAGTCTTTTCAAGGGGGGCGTAAACGGTTGCATACGTCGCAGGCTCCGTTGAGGATGTCTTATGAACATTTGGAATACTCTTGATAGTCCTCATGCAGGACGCCCAGGACTCAAACTTTCCAAGTTTGAAATAGAACTCCCCGGTCTGAAGAGAAGGCGTTATCTCCTTTAGTCCCAGCGCCCATGCACCGCCTGCACACGCATGCTTATCCGCTCTTGCATAGAATATTTTTCCCTCGCGTCCTGCCATGGCTACCATCTGACAGTGGCGCACAGTGTCTTTGATTTCTTCTACGCCTTCAGGAATGCCTTCAGGTGATTTTGCAAGTTTTACTGCAACGGGCGACTGCGGCAGTTTCAGCGTCTCGACCAAAATCTTTGATATCTTCCCATAATCCGGCTTTTTCTGCATCTCATCATTCATTTTAATCAACTCCAAATCTTTATTTTACAGCACTTAATTTTTTTCATAGGTTATATTCCAAAGTACTCAAGCGCATACAAAAAAATTGCCCCCGCCGCAAGACAGAAAACAATAAGGTATGCCTCTTTTACTCCGAGAAGTTCGTATAGTGTTTCATGTTTTAGAGGTTTATAGCCCAGTATCCCCTCGCTTAACTTAGGATAAAGCCACGCGAACAGACCTGACCCTGCAACAAGCCCTACAATTCCCCCGAAAAGTGCGTCCATTGATCCCTGGCCTGCGGCACCTGCGGCGGTTCCCGGGCAAAGACCGAGGACTGCAAAACCTATCCCGAATATAAGCCCACCTACAACCGCAGAACCGACAGAACCTTTCACAATATGCTTTTTTGCGTAACCGAAATGACGTATAAGAAAAACTCCCGGCATTCCTACAAGGACTGCGGATGCAATCACTTTAAGAACAGTGAAATTCGTCAGCAGAAGCTGACCTATAATCACGTCATAATTTGTAACGCCTCCTTTCTGGAGGAAAAAACCGAATCCTATTCCGATAAGAAGACCGATTACTAGCTGAACAGGTCTGTTCTTATGCAGATTTTCGATCATTTCAGAACACCCCGTAGATAGCCATTGCCATTGCGATGCCTCCGCAGAACATGAATATAACCGCGACTATACTTGTCAGGGAAAGCTGCGTTGTGCCTGATATGCCATGACCGCTCGTGCATCCTCCTGCAAAACGGGCCCCGAAGCCCATAATAACTCCCCCGGTTAAAGCGACGATTAACCTTAGTACAGGACTGTCTCCAAATTCAGACGCAAACATATCAGGAACCCATGTAATCTCAAACACTCCGGAAAGTACAGAAGACAAGAACGCTCCTATTACAATGCCTAAGACCAGCATCCACTGCCAGTCTATTTCAGGCTTGTATTTTATGTAATACGGATTTTCATCCATACCCTTTTTGTGAACAGCCTTTCTGATTATCCCGAATGTTCTGAAGAATGATGTGGAACAGCCAAGAGGCTTGTCTGACAGAAAAAATGCCAGCCAGCTCATAACCCCAATCCCTGCCCCGGCTATATACGGCGACCAGGTCATTTGTGTCAGCATCTCAAGCATAACCCATATCTCCCTCTGCTTTAACGGACATATCCGTTTAAAATATTCCCAACAGGTCCATTTCAAACCTGTTTGAAATGATATGTACCTGCAAACAGTTTAAATGTTTTTGATTTCAAATGTTCCTGAAATGACTGCAGAAGAATACAATCTGCCTGAAGACCTGCCAAAGGATATTTTATCAGAGATTTTAAAAAGAGGTGGAATAAAAGGACTAAAAGGTGAAATCTGCGATGAAGAATGCATGAACAGACAATCCGTTATGCACAGGGCATGTACAGATATTACAAGGCTTAAAATACTTACACTCTTAAGAGGCGGACCTCTCTGCGTATGTGCAATCAGGGAGGTGCTGGGACTTGCAGATTCAAAACTCTCCTATCACTTAAACGTTTTGAAAAAAGCAGGTCTTATCTCAGGGTCGCAGAAATACCGCTGGATAATATACAGTTTAACCAAGCAGGGAGAAATATGGACATCATGCATATGCAACAGCAAAAATCTCCTGTGAAAACGGGTTTTGACAGATGTATTTAAAAAAATGCAGGCAGACAAGAAATAAGTTTTTCCGGCGTATTCAGAGACAAATTGTCAAGGACTTTTTCGTTAAATATTTAAACCCTCTAACAGTAAACATTTCTGTTATAGAGACTTTCTATTTCAATACCTTCTTAGTGGTTATAGCCGAACTGAGAGAGAAATTCAGCGGCAATATAATATTTGCTGTGTTATGCACATCATATTGTTCTTGGCCCCAAACTTTTCCGGTTCCTATCGCCAGCCATTTTTCAAATATCCCAAATAACTATTTTTTTCCGTTACGCTTTAAATATGACTATCATATATTTATTGTAGTAAGCGTGTCCGTGGCTTTAGCACAATCAGTGACCTAGGTAATTACTTTTATCTGGAATTGCCTTGGAAAGCTGTCTGAAAGGTATAGAAAAAGTATAATAAAAAGCGCTTTGAATCTGTTCCGCCAATTCCATCACATCCATCAAAAATGGTTTCAATTATTACCTCAAGATTTTCATCCCAAACTGCGAACTTATGTGCTGTACACAAATCACTAAATATTTTAGCAGATAAAATTCCTGCCAAGAACAGATTGTTAACAGGAAAATAGCCATTATCATCCTTTTTTATTTGAGATACCATGAATTTTCTTGCAAAATGGATACAAAAGTATCAAAGTCATCTATTCGCAGTTTACCAATATAATTTGCATACAAAAGCAATCATTACTCCACACAAAAAATTTTTATTCTCTTTAGTATGGTACTGATGTCATGAATGGGGCTGATCAGTAAATACGGGCGTAAAAAACACCCATGCATGAGAATCCCTGCAAGGTACTAAATGGAAATTGGTGCAATTATTACATCCCCCACGATCTTATTTTTTGAAAACAAGAAAACGAAGGCTTTGAATTTTTGTTCAAAACCGCCGTTTGGCTATCGTACAATTAACAGTATAAAAAATAGCCTGTCATAACCACGTTTTTTTATTTATCCTAGGGCAGTCTGGTTTTCGTTATTTGGATAACCACATCACTACTTGTTGGAATATAACCTTGTAACCTTGTTGCACATTTCTGAAAAAGATTTTACTTCTTCTATTGTTAAGGCTTTTTCAATCAAATTCATGATTTCATTTCCCAAATCTTCAACACGGCTAAGAAATTTTTTTCCTTCACTGGTAAGTACAATGTTATAAGAACGGCGATCATCAATGTGCCGCTCCTGAATAATGTACTTTTTTTCTAACAGGCGTTTCGTCAGCTTAGAAATGCCAGATTGCGAAATACCCTTCATTTCGGCAAGTTCCTTTGTAGTCTTAGGCCCTTGCTTGTTCAACGTATCCAGAATATAGTATTGCGCCGTTGAAACCCCCTCAACATTAAAACGATTTGTATCAGAAACGATCATACATTGAAAGGGAATATAACTGTCTTCCAATTCTTTTATAGCCATTAAAATGACCCCCTACACGCTCATGACATATTTTTCAAGGTGATTTCCAGTCAGCGAGTTTTTGCACTGAATTAAATCCTTTGGCAAGCCTGTAAACACTATTTTACCACCGTTCTGTCCGGCATATGGGCCCAAATCGATAACCCAGTCAGCCTTACAGATGATATCCAAATTATGTTCGATTACAATAAGGGTAGAATTTCGTTCCACAAGCCGATCCATTACACCAATCAAATGCTTTATATCAGCCATATGCAGACCTGTCGAGGGTTCGTCCAAAACATAAATCTGTCCTCTGTTTTGTAGTTCAGAGGCCAGTTTAATTCGTTGCAACTCACCGCCGGAAAGTGTGTTCAACGGTTGTCCTAAAGAAATATAAGTAATACCAACATCCGAGAGTCTTTTGAGTACTGTTAAAATTTCTCTTTCCTGAAATAAGTCCAAAGCTTCTGATACGGTCATTTTAAGAACATCTCTGATACTCTTACCCCTCAGTTTGTATCTCAGGACGTCATCAGTGTAACGATTCCCGTGGCATTCTTCACATACCGTTACAATTGTATCCATAAATGCCAAGTCTGTATAAGTAACCCCTAAGCCTTTGCAGACAGGACAAGCTCCTTGCGAATTGAAACTGAATAGGGATGCGCTGACGCCATTACTTTCAGCAAAGAGCTTTCTGATAATATCAAAGATACCTGTGAAGGTTGCTATGTTGGAACGTTTTGATGCTTGTATGCCTTTTTGATCAATGAAGACAGTTTCAGGATAAAACTGCGGCAACACTTGGTTGATCAGTGTGCTCTTCCCTGACCCTGCAACTCCGGTAACGACAGTAATTACACCTTTGGGTATTTTAACTGAAACGCTCTTCAAATTATGAAGCGTTGCATTCTGGATTGACAGACAGCCTTTCGGGATACGTACCTCGGATTTCAACTCAGGTCTATGCGATAAATACTTACCTGTCAACGTACCGGAAGTTTTTAAGCCCTGCAAATCGCCCTGATATACAATTTGCCCCCCGTGGATTCCTGCACCCGGCCCCATATCAATCACATGGTCTGCGATTTTTATCATGTCCGGGTCATGTTCCACAATGAGCACGGTATTTCCTTTATCACGCAAAAGTTTCATTAAATTATTTATTTTGCTTATATCATGAGGGTGAAGTCCCATACTGGGTTCATCAAAAATATAAGTGAGATCAGTCAAACTGCTGCCTAACTGACAAACCATTTTGATTCTTTGGGATTCCCCGCCTGAAAGGGTGGATGTTTCACGACTTAAACTCAGGTAGTCAAGTCCAATCAAAACCATATGCTGTAAACGATTCATTAGCTCTGAAACGATTGTAGCAGCCACAGGAGCGTGAACCGATCGGGCAAAATCCAAAAGTTCGTTTATCTGCATATCGGCACATTCCGCAATGCTTTTGCCGTTTATCTTACAGGACAGCACCTTATCGTTCAGACGTGTTCCATGGCAGTTTGGGCAAACCTGCCTGGAAACAAAACGTTCAATTTCCTTGGTGTATCTTACTTTCTCGCCGTCTTCCTTTTTAAGAAAACTTCGCTCAATACGTGGAATCAGTCCCTCATAAAGGGATGTCTTATGCCATTCGGGAGCTGGATTTGTCACCTTGATGCCATCAGCGTGGAGCAGAAGTTCCAGCTCTTCGGTAGAGTAGTCTTTGATTTTCTTGTCGTTATCAAAAAAGCCCGAATGAATATAACGTGTCAGCCGCCAACCACCTGGTTCAAAAGTAGGAAATCGGATAGCTCCATCGTTCAGCGATTTGCTTTTATCCAGCAGTCGTTCAATATCAATCGCTTCAATTTTTCCCAGACCTTGACAATGGCCGCACATTCCGGCTGGATTATTGAATGAGAAAACATTGGAGTAACCTACGAAGGGTTTGCCAATCCGTGAAAACAGCAGGCGTAATAACGAATAAGTATCTGTAATCGTTCCTACTGTCGACCGGGCATTACCACCTAACCTTTTTTGATTGATAATAAATGCTACCGATAAATTTTCAATTGCATCCACATCGGGCTTCCCATAGTGTGGCATACGGTGACGAATAAAACTGGTATAGGTTTCATTTAATTGTCTCTGTGATTCTGCTGCTATTGTATCAAACACTAATGAAGATTTACCCGAACCGGATACACCGGTAAAAACCGTAATTTGCTTTTTGGGTATTTCAACATTTACATTTTTTAGGTTTCGTTCTCTGGCTCCCGACACGCGAATGCAATTATCAGACATAGCTCTTCCTTTCCACATATGTGACTTAGTTAATATATGAGTGTCTCAACGATATTATTTTAACACGGCTCTCCGCTAATTGCAATCCTCAAAAAGATTTCTATTTTTCACCGGGCAGGTTATTACTTCCCTATACACTGTGCAATAAGGGTCTGTTTGACGCCGTGGCTGTGGAAACATGTTTTCGTGGTTCCGCCTTTGGCAAAACACCTGCTGGAACAAACACACCCTTTGCTACATATTCAGCGCGCAGAGGCGCTTTTTTGGCCTCGATTTTCTGCCGCTTCATGTTTCTCCGGTGTAAGGATATGAAGTCATCGCCGCCTTTTGAAGCTACTCCACCGTTAAGAGCAATCAGCCGGACGTTTTTATGTCTCAAAATCTCCATGATCTGACCTGTTTTAAGATAATCACGTCCCAAACGGCTTATATCATTGAAAATAACGGCATCAACATGTCCCACTTTGACTTCCTCAATCATGGCTGTGAATCCGGGGCGGTCGAACCGATTTCCACTTATCCCGTCGTCGGTGAAATGAATAGGATGTGGAAAACCATTTTTCGGGCGCAGTCCTTCAACATCTTTTTTGGTAGGTAATGCTGTTGCTTTCTCTATCTAGTTCATCGTCCCGGGATAGCCGCTCATACAATAGCGTGATCTTGTTTTTCATAATGTCCACCGAACTCCTGCATGAAAAATGTTCTAAGAGATGTATCTATCAACAATGACAAAAATCATGATAAATAAGCCTCCTGGAGCATATAACACCAAGAACTTCAGCCTTAATAGAAGTTTATTATATCTTGAATTAAAATATTATCAGGAATTCACATGCAAAAACCCCTGAAATTTCTGAACCACAAAATAGAAGAAAATGCACTTGAACTGGATTATGAACCCCTTGAGAACAGGGGCAATATCATATATAATCTTTCCCTGGTTAAAGCCGAAGATACAGAAGCCGCAATAAAAATATTCAAGGACGCCTATACAACTGGTCTCTGCATAAGTGACAGGGTTTTGTTTGCAAAAGAGGGTGAAAAATTTGGTGATTTCAAGGTTCCAAAAGGTTACACAGGAATCTGTACATTGTGCAGCCTTATTCTTGATTCTATACTCTACCGCAAAGGAGTCCCTGTAAACCCGATAGGAGGAGGACTCGTTGAAATTGACAGACTTGTTCCGCGGAGGTTTACTGCAATGCTTCAGTATGAATATACAACAATTGACCCTATTACGGTGATGATCTCGCAGGGAAACACTTCTGTTATGGAAGTTATTAAAAACGGACAGGGCACAATTACAGCAAACATCAGGGAATTCCATATGGAAGCTGAATCAGCAGTTTTTGAAGTGCTGGAGGATTTCAATTCAGCAGGGTTTTCTGGTATTCTTGATGTCGGCGCACCCAATTCATCTCTTCTGGGAGTCCCTGTAACACCAAACTACCAGGCTATTGCCATGATAGGCGGTACAAACCCCATCGCTGCATTCATGGAAACAGGGAAATGGGCAGAAGTGCAGTCTATGAAGGGCCTTATGGATATATCCAGGCTTAAGTACCTGAGTGACTACTAAAAAATTGTATTAACCGGATATTATTTTTCAAAACCGGAAAAAGGGATATTTCCCGCGCCAATCTCTGTTTTTAGCCTGAAACCCTTTTCAAAAGCATAACCAATAAGGTTCAGTCCGCTGTAGGCAACGATAGACGTCCTGTACGGGTCAGGACGCACATTGAGAATTCCTGTTCCCATTTTAAGAGGAAACAAAAAACCTGCCTCTCTCATTGATTTCGCAATCTCACTTGCGGAATCTACAGCCGTATCCGGAACTTCACGCACGTTCGCAAGGGCAATTCCGTTTCCGTTCTTCAAAACAGACCCGATTGAAGTCATCCCGGCATTTACGAAAAGCATAAGGGGATCGACCGAAGTTCCTTTGTAGCCGATAAGATCAGTAAACCCGGCAGGTTGATTCTTTTCAATCTTTATAGTCCCACCAAAAGCCATCTTAACAGGAATTCCGTTTTTCTGGAAAACACCGTCCATAGTGATACTACATACCGTTATAATTCCCCTGTGCCCGCGTGGGATCCTCGGGTCATCATCAATAACCTTATATGCTGAGAAGAAACAGATCCCGCCCTTAATAGCTTCATCAAATATATCGGTTATAACTTCAGTCTGTTCTTCGGGAACATAAGACATATTATAGGCGACATTCCCTTTGCCAGTCTCCGGATCAAAATTGCTCCTGAAAGCTAGCCTTTCAAGTTTTGATATAACAAACCCTATCCTTTCATCTACGAGTGCACGTTCGGTCTCGGAGACTCCGGCAGATGTCAGGACTCTGCCGCGGTTGCCTATTTTTCTCGTAAAGCCCACATTATCAAGATAGCTCAGGTAGTACTGGACAGCACGGTCAGTAAGTGTAAATCCGTGCTCTGCCATAAGCTCAGACAGGCGTTTTGCTCCAACAGGCTCCTGGTGGTCTTTCAATATCCGCAGTATTTCAATGCATTTTCTTTCGGACCTTACAAAACTCATATAATCCCTTTTATCCTCCAGGTATAATATATATCATTTAATTTGGAAGATTTTTTCACGTTTAATGAATGTATAAGAGTTAAAACTAAACTGTTATAATACCCTATCGTTAAAGACTGCAAAACCACGGCCATTCAGCTAATCTATAAAAAATATGAGTTCACCTGTAATTTAAAACCCTTCAGGATTGGCATTTTAATCAAAAAATACCTGAATAGTCCAAGAAAAGCCCTATTTAAACCATATAACAGACAAGGGATCTGAAAAAAAAGAACATCATGGAAAACCTGATTTTTTCCGAAAAAATGGGATTGGGTTAATACCTTGAAAGGTACTGCTCGACTTCCCACGGGTGAACTGCTGTACAGAATTCATCCCATTCCATTTTTGCAATCTTGTCCATGCCCTCAACGACATGCTTTCCGAACAGTTTGCAGATGAGCTCATCCTCAACAAAGTATTTGTTTGCTGTATAAAGGTCGCCCGGAAGGGTGTCTATATGGGCCTGTTTTCTCTCGTCTTCAGACATTGCAAAGATGTTCTGGTTTGCACTAACCGCAGGCTGCATCTCTGTCTTTATACCCTCGAGACCTGCAATAAGAATTGCTGCGAATGAGAGGTAAGGGTTGCATGTAGGGTCAGGGCTCCGAAGCTCTATACGTGTCGAATTTCCGCGTGGTGCAGGTACACGTACCAGTGCAGTCCTGTTTGCAGCACTCCATGCAATATACACAGGTGCTTCATATCCCGGAACAAGACGTTTGTATGAGTTTATAGTCGGGTTTGCAACACGTGTTATACTCTTTGCGTGGCTTAAAACACCTGCTATAAACTGGGTCGCGGTTTCCGAAAGCTGGAGAGGTGCTTTTGGATCAAAGAAGGCATTTTTACCGTCCTTGAAAAGAGAGCAGTTTGTATGCATTCCGCTTCCGTTTATTCCGAACACGGGTTTTGCCATAAATGTTGCATTAAGATTATTCAAAAGAGCTATTGTCTTTGTTACGAACCTGAAAGTTACGACATTATCAGCTGTTTTCAGTGCATCAGCATATTTAAAGTCAATTTCATGCTGGGATTTTGCAACTTCATGATGAGACGCCTCCACTTCAAATCCCATTTCTGTCAGGGCAAGGACTATATCACGGCGAACATCTTCGGCAAGGTCTGTCGGTGCCAGATCAAAATACCCGCCAAGGTCTTTAAACTGGGTCGTCGGTTCGCCGTCAACCATCTTAAAGAGGAAAAACTCGAGCTCAGGTCCGGTGTTAAAAGTATAACCCATATCCGCAGCTTCTTTAAGAGCTTTTTTAAGGATATAGCGCGGGTCTCCCTCAAAAGGTGTTCCGTCAGGCTTGTACACGTCACAGATAAAACGTGCGACCGGTACATCATTTCTCCACGGGAGAAGTGCATAGGTACTCATGTCGGGCTTAAGCACCATATCCGATTCTTCAATCCTGGAAAAACCCTCTATTGAAGAACCGTCAAAGGATATGCCTTCGGTCAAAGCCTTTTCTGCCTGTATATCAGGAATTGCGACATTTTTAATTTGTCCCTGAATATCAGAGAACTGGAGACGAATGAACTTGACTTTATCGTCCTTTATTCTCTGCAGCATCGTAGAAACGTCTGTCATGATAATAAATTATGAAAATGATATATTTATATTTCACCCTTTAGTTAATTTAGATTCTCAATAGACTATATAATACAATATAGAGATACAAGAATAACATCATATTCCTGTGCAATAACAAATTAGGAGGCGATTATCATTTTAAATTAGTATATAAACCCCGGATCGCCATTATGAATCTTCCATAACTATATAATTAAGAGAAGTCTCGCAGATGACTCCCGCATACTCACTTATCCGTTTTAAATTTTCAAATATATATCCTACCGTAATAACACCCAGGCGGCTGATATCGGAAAGCTCTTTGCTTGCATCATCGCATTTCCGGTTGAAATTCTGAACTTTCAAAAGAGTCTCGTCTGTACCTGCAAGGTCTCTTTTGAAGAAAGAATCGATACAGGAGTGGAATATGTTCATAATTTCAGAAGTAAGAATATGCAGAATATCCATCAGTTTTCTTTCAAGGGACACAAACAAAAGACCCTGAACATTTTCGGCAACCCTTACCACCTGGTCTCCGGCCCTTTCCATTATTCTTGAAACCTGGAGGTAATGAAGAGCCATTTCGACATCCATTCCCATTTCCCTTGAAAGAGAGACGTTTCTTAAAAGAAGGTTGTACTGGCGGGATATAAGCCAGTAAAGCCTGTTTATATCCCTGTCACGTGAGATTACGTCCTCGGCAAGGTCTTTGTCACGCGTTTTTAGTGCAAACATTGAGTCCCTTAACATCCCGTCCATAATAACGTACATTCTGGAAATTACGTTTTCAAAAGGCATTTCTCCGGGATTTAAAAGGTCTTTTATTACAATGCATTTTTCAGTCTCCTCTGAGACCTCCTGGCCAATTGATGCCTGAATAAACTGTCTGACAGCCTTATGTGCAAAAGAAGGAATTCTTGCGGGAGTTATAATTTTTATCGTATTAAACCCGGTCACATACGCGCCAATCAGAAGCCTGTAGAGAGTTTCGGCGTTGTCAATATCATTCAGATTGAATATTTTTGTCCGTTCGGCCATTTTGCCGGTTATTTTTGGTGTTACGGTAAGAGAGCCGTCAGGCTGAACAATAAGCCCCAAAGGATCATTTTTTTCAATGCCCGAATCACGGACCCATTCCTTAGGAAGGGATATGATATAAGACGACCCTCCCGTAATCTGCACTTTTCTTATTTCCATTGAAAATCCCGCCTTTAAAGTCAACAAAGTTATTGTCTAATCCGGTTTATTGAATATAGCTGAATTCACAGTTTATTAATGTATATAGTATTGGAAGATTTTATATATAGATATACCCCGGGAATTATGCCCCCCAATAACCGGACCACCCATACATGACAGACAGGGTATTGCAAAGTCCTGAAAAATCATGATAATTCTGAAGATTTTTTTATTTATTGAAAATAGGATATATATCAGATATACAAAATATATACTGAAAAACGCACTCAACATAATAAAAAATAAATCTGTTTCATATCCTGGTAATGCAAATCCGGTTGCCCCCCGGCGCTACAACATCAGGCCTTTTATAGTTCTTTTAAAATATGCATTCTGCACAAAGGGGAGCTTTTAGCTATAAAATCATATAAAAACCCGGAAAACTCTTCATTCCAACACTCAGAACCCTTAAATACTGAATAATTTCCCGATATTACCCTTTTTACATGTTTGCCAAGGCCACAGCTGATGAAATCTCCGGACTCTAAAAGCCCGCCTGCATCTGTGTACCTGCGCTCTACTTCTGCATAATATACTCCTTCACAGATATAAGGGCCGGAAAAGGCGTTTCCCAGGTGCTTCTGGATAAAACGCATGGAATTTTCCTCCTCCCATACAGGCGGCCCCGTTCTTCTCTCAATCCTCGGAAGCTTTTCGACGAGAAGCTCAAATAAAAGCAGAGACTTTTTTTCACCCATGAAACAGTCAGCCCTGTTTACAGAAAAGCCGTTTCTTTCAAGAAGACCTTTTGCAGATGAAACGCTTCTTTTAAGCTGCGGAACGACAATATCAGGTATTTCGCCTGGCGTATCAAAGACAACTCCGTAAAAGAATGTTCCCCTTTTTTCTATCTCCTCTGAAAAACTTTCATAAGATATTTTTCTGACTTTTCTGTTCTCAAAAAACAGGCATGACGGACCCGACAGGTAACCGCGTGAATACTCGGCAAAGCTGTACATGGCAGTAGCACACAGGGCTGCTGCAACGTTTCTTTTCGGGTCAACCGGATCGATTACAACAAGAGGGTCGTCAAACTCCTTTGACTGGTGATTTTCAATATCAATGACTATTCCGGGGTGCCACCCGCGGGCTGCCTCCAGACACTCGTGAAACCCGCCATAAAAGCAGACGAGAAGTTCACACAGATAACCTGAAAATCCACCTGTCATCAGGTCAGACCCGTATACACCGCAGGACTTTAAGAACTGCTTCAGGAGAATGACATCATCAGAAAGACCCTTCACCCTTTCAGAGATGTATTTGGTATGAAAAGGAGTACGGTCCACAGCGCTCTTTATCTGTGATGCGTCCGGCACTGCATAACAGGGTACAAGATCAACGTCAAAACCGTCGATATTCGTGTTGATATACGGATGCTCTGCGTATTTTTCAACAATATCCCCGCCGAAGGACAAAGCAGTTTTTTTTGCAAGCAAAAGACCTTTTTCTTCAAGCTCCTCTCTTGAAAGGTTAGGATCAAAAAGCATGAAAATATCCAGGTCTAGGTCTCCGGAGACCCACGTATTGCGTGCAACAGACCCTACAATCATGCCCTTTGCAGTACCGCTTTCATCAACAAAGGCTACCAGCTTTTCTGCAAGTGACAGTATACTCTCCTTTTCTTCCATTTTTGGCCTGATTAATTTCAGTATATCTTCTTCACATTCACTGCGCATCAAAACCGACCTCCAGAATATCTTCGTAAACAGGGCCCTTCGGGGTTAAAGTACTCTTTTTTAGTTTAAACCCGCAGGTTTCAAAACTACAGATTTCCTTGTCTCCAAATTTTTTTATCATAGGCATAACCGAGGGATGCCATCTTTTAACTCTTGCAACAGTTGCATGAATTTTAAAAGGTCTTCTCTCTTCTCTTATTCCAAGGTTCTTTAGTTTCAGATCTATTAATCCGGCAAGTTTTGCAGAAGAACCGTTGTCATAACCGTTTATCCAGATAACACGCGGGGACTTTATGCTGTTTAAAGAGACTCCTCTCAGGCTTATACTGTAACGCCCGTATTTTACTGAAGACAGGGAATCCAAAACTTTTTCGAGTAGATCCTCTTCAACTTCCCCTATAAACTTAAGCGTTATATGAGATATTTCGGGGTTGACAAAGTTCAGTTCAGCCTCTGATTTCGATATCTCTTTTCCAATATCTGCAATCTTGTCCCTGGCCCCGGGCGGGAGGTCCAGTGCAGCAAAAATCCTCACCATTTTCTATACATATAATCACTTGCGTTCCTAAATAGATTGCACAGGTTTAAGGATTAACTTACAAACAGCCGGGAAAATTAGCACATGGACGGGTTGCAAATTTAAATTGATCTTGATTCAACAAATGTGAATAACCAACAGTCTTTTTATTTTCCACAACAAACAATCATATAATCACCGATTGGGGGATTTTTTAGTGTCCGATAATCAGAAAATAGTTGTATATTCTCTTGAAAACTGCCCGAACTGCGAAATGCTAAAGAGTTTCCTCAAGGAAAACGGCTTTTTATATGAAGAACTTGACCTCGCAGATCCGGCAAACATGACAGAACTCAGATTAAACAATGTATTCGTAAGGGAAGCTCCTGTCCTCCAGGTAAATGACAAATTTCTTACGTCACAGGAGTTGTTTGACAATGGTTCTGTAAGGGACGAAGTGCTTTCCCTGTGTAAAGGTGACTGATTAATGGTCAGTGAAAAAAAGAAGTTTTTGCAGCAGACTTTTGAAGGCTATTCGGTATCTCCGCTTCCAAAAGTAAGGACTTCGCACGGACTTATTCTTGAGTGGAACCGTGACAGAATTGTTCAGCAGCTTTTGAAGGAGACTGAACTGGTCGGAGAATTTTACGGTGGAAACCCAATTGATGAGGAAACGGCCTGCAAAATAGCCTTCAACGTAGAGCAGAAAATTCTTAAGCTGAATCTCAAATTTCTTTCCGGCCCCCTGATAAGAGAAATTGTAAATACATCACTTCTTGAAGAGGATTTGATACAGTACAGAAACGTATCAACACGCGTCGGAACACCTGTGTACGACGCACACTTAATAGACGTCGGCAGGGGGTTTGAGGCAAAAGACAACGCAAATCTCCAGGAGAATGCAGAGACTTCCCACAAGAAAAAAGCGGATAAAATCAGTAAGGAGCAGTACCTTTTGCAGATGCCGCCGGAGCTTGCAGACTATCACCTTTCGGGAGATTTGCATATCCATGACCTGGAGTATTTCGGCACAAGACCATTCTGCCAGGACTGGGACCTGCGTTATTTCTTCTATTACGGGCTTATGCCTGACGGAAACGGAACGAAGGCTTCTGTTGCAGGACCTGCAAAAAGACCTGAGGTGGCAATTCTTCACGCGGTAAAAGCCCTCGGAAGTGCGCAGACAAACTTTGCCGGCGGGCAGGGCTACTACAATTTTCTGACGTTTCTTGCACCGTACTTTGAAGGGATGGAGTATGAAGGCATAAAACAGCATATGCAGATGTTTGTCTATGAGATGACACAGATGATGGTCGCACGCGGAGGGCAGGTCGTATTTTCATCTGTTCAGCTCTCACCCGGTGTCCCGAAACTCTGGCGTGACAAACCATGTGTTTACAAAGGAAAAATATGGGACGGAAAACAGGCTCCGAAGAAAGTCTACGGTGAATATGAAAAAGAGGTGCGTCTCTTATTCAAAGCGCTTATGGAAGTCATGCTTGAAGGCGACTACTGGGGAAAACCTTTCAACTTTCCCAAACCCGAGATAAGCATCGAACCCGACTTCATGTCTGAGAATGAGAAATTCAACATGGAAAATCCTGATCTGCCATCTTACCGTGACCTTTACCTTATGACTTTTGAACTCGCATCAAAATTCGGGACACCGTACTATGACAACCAGATCCCGGCATACAGGGGAGCAGGAGAAGGCATATCATGCTACCAGTGCTGCGCATACCAGTTTTCATCAATGGCAAACGAGGACGCTCTCTTTGATGACAAGATGTATTTCAAAGACGGAAAGCACTTCTCAATGGGGTCATGGCAGGTAATATCAATAAACTGCCCCAGAGCGGCGTATAAAGCGGAAGGCGATGATGAGAGGCTTTTTGCCGAACTTAAAAAACTGATGGACGTAGCTACAGAGATCTTCAAAATAAAGAGAAGATGGATGGAGAATATCCGCTCCAAAGGAAGAATGCCTTTTGCAATGCAACGCCCAAAAGATCCCAACTCACCTGAAGGGACCCTCAGGGGTCCTGTTGCAGTCGACCTGGAAGGACTCGTATATACTATAGGCGTTGTGGGTGTAAACGAGATGGTCCAGCACCATACCGGATACCAGATTCACGAAGACAGGAAAGCATTCGCCCTTGCAGTCAGGGCTATGACCGAGCTTGAGATGTATGCCAAAAAGATATCAGCAAAACATAATATGACAATAGCTCTTGCGCGTACACCTGCGGAAACGACAGGACAGCGCTTCGGTGTAGCCGACCTCATAGATATACGTTTCAGCAAATATACCAAGAAAGTTGTCAAAGGCGATCTTAAAACAGCCCTTGATAAACTCGGGACTACATTTGATCTCCCCATATACTACACAAACGGGACACATGTAACACCGGGTGCAGACGTATCACTTACCAAGAGAATGGAGATAGAGCATGTCTTCTTCCCGATAGTCGACGGCGGCAATATTTTCCATATATGGCTCGGGGAGGCACGTCCAGACCCAAGGGGACTGATGGACATGGCTATGAACCTGTGCAAAAATACCCAGATTGGATATTTCGCGTTCACAAGAGACCTTACCGTGTCCCTAAAGCAGTTTACCGAGTACAGGAAAAATGATTCACCGGCTCATTCCAAGATGTCAGCTTTATCAGGCGGAATTGCAACCTGACATTATGAACGGATGGCAATTTATCAATACAACTATTTTATTAATTTATCAATGCACGATTTTAATCGGTTTATTTAAATTAAAACGGAATTTGCATATCTTATATGCATTACACTTATTCTGACAATTTTTTGAAGAAAATGAATAAAATTAATCTAAAATTATTTTTTAAAAACAAATCATATATAAATTAAAATAAACTAAAGTAAATTATGCAAAAACAGGACCTCATGTTCTTTGCTGTTGCAATTGCAGTCGTAATCATTCTGGCACTTGTTGTTAAGCCGATATTGAGCGGAGAGAGCGTATTGCCTGAGTCCAAACCTCAGACCGTGTCCAATATACCCATACCCTCAGGTGCACAGTCATCCCCGTATACTCCTGTTTTATCCAAAGTCACGCAGACGCCGACTGAAACTCCTGCATGGGACGGAGCGCCTAAATCGATTCAGTTCGTTGACCCTTCAACATATAATATTCAGTGGGCACCGAACCTTAAAGACCTTGGATACAGCATCCCGTCATACGAGGAACCTGGCAACAACACTCTTGTTACTTATGCAACAATAGACGGACAGTGGGATGCCACAACGCAGATAATCAATATACCCTTTCCCTACTGGGAGATGAAAGTCAGCATTGAAAATCTCGGAGACGTGGGAAATACCGATGACAGTGATTCAGGAGAGATTGAAGGGTTTATAGCAAGTGAAGGTGAAGGAATAGGTGTAGAACCCGAAAATCAGTATATGATTATTCCATCAATAAACATTCAGGTCATGGACGCAGAAGACCCGAACAGTATCGTATATATCCTGAATACCCGGACAGAAGGAGCAGTCCCAAAAGAGATAGACAAATCTGAAGGAAGTTACAGTAATTATCTTTTTTCCAAGCCTGAAGATGTCCTCACCGGCGACAACAGTACAGATAGAGATGGCAAGGTCCTGGACAGAGACAACGTTGATGAATTCGTATGGACACACAAATTCTATGAAGGCGCAGGGAATTATTATTTCATAATAAACCCAAACATGCTTAAATCGTATAAAATAGAGATTGAGGTTCCTGAAAAGTATATTTATCTGGCAGAATAAAATTTCAGGTATCCTTTTTTTACTGCCATTGCGTGAATAAAACATCATTTTTCTCCAGTGCGAATTTCCGGGATAAATTTATCTGCATACAGACTTTAAGTTAAAATTTAATTGCAGAATCTGTTCAATTAAAATTTTTAGATTTTTATAATATTTCCGGGTGGGGGGATTTGTCGGACGAAATCAGCATTTTAATAGGCTCTCTGGACTCTCATGATAAAAAGAAAAGAAGGGAAGCAATTAAAAAGCTCAAGAATATGGAAAATGCTGCTTCTGTTCCGCTTTTAAAATCACTAGGCAGCGAAAGTGTTAATGTCAGATCTGCGGCAGCGGAGATACTGGGTACATATGAAAGAAATTTTTTCAGCACTTTTTTGAACCTCATTAAAAACGGAAATGAAAACACAAGGGATGGCGCTGCAAGAACAATTGCGTGGATTGTCAGAAACAACAGTCAGACATATGAAAATGTTTCAGCTATGGCGATGGACAAAGACTACAGGCTCAGGCAAGGTTCAGCAGTTGTACTTGGGTATATTACGCCTTCCACCAAGACAGTCATAAATACGCTTTTGTACCTTCTCCGGGATGAAAACATAAATGTCAGGGCAAAATCTGCTGAATCTCTTGATTCACTACACTGGAAAACTGAAAACCAGACAGAAAAAGCGTTTTATTACCTGGCTAAGAACGAATGGGAATCACTGGGAAAAACAGGGATTCATGCTCTTCCCGCTCTCAATCTTGGCATTAAAACGCCGGATCCCGGAATAAAAAAGAGAATAGCCGTCATTCTCGGTGGAATTGATAGTAAAAATGCTAACTCTCTTTTAAAAATACTTCTTGAAGACAGCGACAAAGAGGTAAGGCAGTCGGCAGTCGCCGCTATTTCTGAAAAAAGGGACACATCGCTATACCCACTCCTGATACAAAGTATGAATGACTCTGACAATGATGTCAGGGTTGAAGCTTCATGGTCTCTAAAAAAAGCAGGTCTGAAGACAGAAAATGTCCTGGAGGCTGCCAAAGCAATGATGCTGCGCGGAAATTACAGAGACGTTGAAAAATTAGGCGAGAAGGCAATACCCGTTCTCATCGAATTCCTCGGAGATGACATCCCTGAGACCCGCAGAAAATCAGGAGAATTATTGTACTCCATCGGAAAGCCAGGCACTGATGCCATAAAAGCAGCTAAAAACGGACCGGACCAAAAAATTAAATGCGGTGCTATAGAGGCTCTTTCGTATATAAAAGAAAAAAAGAAGGAAGAACCTGAAAATAATACAACTGATAAAAAGGATTCAATAAATAAACCAGAATTTAATTCCACTGAATACTGGGAGGATATTCTTAAAAAATCGGAATTTGATACGGAAACCATCCATAAGTTTTCACAGGCGCTTTCGGACAAGGACTATGTTGTAAGGATAATAGCTGTGGAAAACCTGAAAAAATACGGTAAAAAGTCATACGAGATATTCTGCCTTCTTGCGGAAGATGAAAACACCAGTTTAAAGGCCTCTTCAATAGAAGCACTGGGAGACATCTACGAAAAAAAAGCAGTACCCCTTCTTTTGAAAACTATTGACGATGAAGACGGCGGCGTAAGAAAAGCTTCTGCATATTCCCTTGGAAAAATACATGACATTACAACAATACCTGCGTTAATCAGGCATTTTTCAGACAGTGAAGATTATGTAAGAGAGGAATGTTCAAATTCAGTTGCAAAGATTGGAAATTCATCAATACCATTTCTTGAAAATATGGTTTCCAATTCAAATGAACTTGTAAGAATATCATCCCTTAGTGCCCTTGGCGACATAAGTGATCCCTCCGGAATTCCCCCTGTTACGCGATCACTTAACGACCCTGAGCAAAGTGTAAGAGAAAAGGCCATGGAAGCTCTTTTGAAATACAGCAATTTTATGTTCAATTACCTTATGAAAGAGGTTCACAGGGTAGAAATACAGGGAACAAAAATGGAAAAGCTCGGTATGCTCAGTGTCCTTTCAAAGATTGAAGATACAAAAATTGTTCCATATGTCAGGGAATATGCTTTAGACAATGATTATGAGGTAAAAAGGAATGCAAGGGCAATTCTGGATATATTCACAGAGAGGGAATTCAAAAGAGAAAAAGAAATTATAAGACAGTCAAACCGGAAAACAGCAGACCTTTTAAGGAGAAAACTAAACCCTGATGAACTGGACAGTCTTCTTGACAGAATACTTAACTCAAAGGACACTGACGCAATGCAGATCCTTGAAAAAAAATTCAGTCAGGATGAAATCATCAGACTGACCGGAAAAACATATTCTGCAAAAAAAAATGAAACATCTAAACTCCTTGGCAAAAAACTGACACAGGATGAGATTGATGAACTCCTGCACAGGTCCGTATATCTCAAAAACAAAAAAACAACCGTACTCCTTGGCAAAAAACTTACCCAGAATGAGATTGATGACCTTATACAGCAGGCTAACTCCAAAAAAGAAGAGACAGCAGCCAAGGACATTAAAAAACAGCTTACCCAGAACGAAATTGATGCCATAATCAAAAAAGAGCTTGAAATAAAGAAAAAAGCTGCAATAAAAGTCTCAAGCCTTCTGATAGGCCTTAAAAGTGACAATTTGTCTACAAGCAGGAAATTTTCAGACGAAATCGCAGAAACAGGCGAACCTGCGGTTGAACCGCTGATAAATGCAATGAACAACGCAGACCAGTCCCTTCAGGAAAAAATTTCAGGTGTATTGATAAAAATCGGAAAACCAGGTATAAGAGGCATGATTCGTACTCTCAACTACGGAAAACCTGAGATCAGAACAGAAGTTGCAAAAAAAATCCCCGATACTCACGACAGTGAAGCATTCAGTGCGTTGCACGACAGGATATATACTGAAAATGACCCTGCTGTAGAAATGGTTTATCTAAAATCATTCTTTAAAACCAAAGATAAAAGAGTATTTGATGTTTTAAAATTTTCACTGAAAGACAAAGATTCACGGGTCCGCCTTACAGCAGTGAACCTTTTGGCTGAACTAAATGATGACAGGTCTTTTGAACTTCTGATATCCCTTTTTGACGACAGTAACGAAACCATACGTGAAAAAGCAGTAAAAGGACTGGTAAAATACGGGAATGCGGTTCAAAAACCTCTTATTACAGCCCTTAAAAGTGAAAAAAACAGCAGATATAAGGAAAATGCAGCAAAAGCACTGGAGATAACAAAAACTGTCCCAAAAAATGCGGATGACCTTGTTTATTACATGATTGCCAGAAATATGTGGAGCGACATTTTAAAACTGGGACAGACCTCCATACAGCCACTATACAGCGAATTAAAAAATCCATACTCTGAAAAAAGAAAAAATGCACTCAGTATTATAATTAAAACAGGCACTGAGGAGTCTGTCAGGCCGCTTTCGGATGCACTTTCTGATATGGATGAAGAAATTTCATGTCTTGCAAAAAAAGCTTTAACAGAAATGGGGCAGACTGCTTTACCTGCTTTAAAGACTATTGCAGAGGAAAAAAGCGATTACAACAATAGAGCAGTAATTGAAGAAATTATACATAAAATAGAGCAGAACGAAAAGATAAAATTCTATATACAGAACAGAGAATGGGACAAACTTGAAGTAATCGGCCCCGGGGCAATTTCCCTGATCTCCAGACTTCTTTATGACAAAAACGATGAAACAAGGCTGAATGCTGTAAGAACTATAGGCAGAATAAATACCAGAGAATCACTTGATCCTCTTATAAAAGCTCTGGATGACAAAAAAATAAAAATTTCAGGAACTGCTCAGGTATACCTGGTAAAATATGGTACAGACGCTGTTTTTTCTCTTAATGAGAAGATTAAGAACAGCCCTGATGAAAAAAATACCGCTGCCAAAAATACAATTTCTCTCATTGAACAAAACGAAAGAATAAAACACTATATCCAAAGTGAAAACTGGGTCGCACTGAGAGAAGAAGGATTGATGG
Organism: Methanomicrobium sp. W14; assembly: GCF_017875315.1. Lineage (NCBI taxonomy): Archaea > Methanobacteriati > Methanobacteriota > Methanomicrobia > Methanomicrobiales > Methanomicrobiaceae > Methanomicrobium > Methanomicrobium sp. W14. The sequence continues at coordinate 410,029 of NZ_JAGGMM010000001.1, read as the reverse complement.
GATTAAATGCAGCAAAATCTCTCCTAAAAAGTAAAGACCCGAAAAAACGGCTGAATGCTGTATTCGTCATTTCAGGAATCAACCGGCCGGAATCCATATATGAACTTATTAATGCCCTTTTTGACGAGGATGACAAGGTATCCGATTCCGCAGAAGAGAGTCTTTTAGACCTTGGGGAAAAAGCAGTTCCAATGCTTATTCTGGCTGAGAAGAATGCTGATAACCAGAAAAAAAAGGAAATTCTTCATTTGGTAATTTACAAAACAAAAGGCAAAAATCGTCCAGATAATAAAGATACGGAAAATTTGCAGTCATTATAACTTTTATCAGCTCAAAATCTCAAGTACTTATGATATATATAATAATTATTTTAGATTAATTAAGCAAAGGTGTTATCTGTCGCTTCAATATAGACGATACTGATTTTCCAAGGGTATCCAGATGAATATTCTGACAAGCCGTTTTCACCGATAAGGTACTAGCATCTTCATGCAGGACTTTGCCTGAGGTCCAAAAATGACGCTTTGTGCCTTATTCATACAGAACAGCTCCTGTTTTCATCAAAAAAGTGAAATCTCAGGAATATTTTATGCCTGAAAAAGTGACAGGATACCGCTTTAATAGGAGATTGTAATGTTATCTGGCAATGAACTGGAGACTCTGGCAGCTTTTGTACTTTATCTGTCCATAATGGTCATCATAGGATTTTTGTATTATAGAAAAACGTGCAGCGTCAGCGACTATATTCTTGGTGGAAGAGGCCTTAACAGGTATGTTACGGCACTTAGCGCTGAAGCCTCCGATATGAGCGGATGGCTTCTGATAGGTCTTCCCGGGCTTGCATACCTTTCCGGCATGTCTGCGATATGGGTGGCACTGGGTCTTATTATCGGGACATTTCTGAACTGGAAATTCATAGCAAAAAGGCTCAGAGTCTACACGAAGAATGCTAATGATTCACTTACCCTGCCTGAATTCCTAAAAAACAGGTTTGAGGACAAATCGGATATTATAGGTGCAATCTCCGCACTTTTCATTCTTGTTTTCTTCTTAATATACACATCCGCACAGTTTGTTGCCAGCGGAAAATTGTTCAACACGGTTTTCGGAATTGATTACAGAACAGCTCTTCTTATGGGCTCTTTAATCGTCGTATTATATACCTTCACAGGAGGTTTTAAAGCTGTATGCCTTACCGATTTTATCCAGGGGTCTTTAATGTTTTTCGCGCTTCTTATCGTTCCTATTGCAGCACTTTCAATGCTTGGCGGTCCGGAAAATGCAATTTCAGGTATTCAGCAGATTAACCCCGCACTTTTAAACCCGTTCCTTGATACTGACGGAAGTCCCCTTACAGTAATTGCGATAGTATCCATGCTTGCATGGGGCCTCGGATATTTTGGACAGCCTCATATACTTGTCAGGTTTATGGCAATCAGAAAAGCCGGGGAAATAAAAGAAGCAAGGAAGGTTGCAATGATATGGGTAATCATCTCGCTTTTTGCGGCCGTTGCTATAGGAATTATCGGAAGAGTCTTTCTCTCGACTCCTCTTGTCGGTGCAGACTCAGAGACAGTATTTATGGTTATGACAGGTCAGGTTTTCTTCACGTTCCTTGCAGGAATAATTTACTGTGGTATTCTTGCAGCAATTATGAGTACCGCATCTTCCCAGCTTCTTGTAAGCGCTTCGGCAGTATCACAGGACCTTTACAAAAATTACCTGAAATCAGATGCTTCAGACAGGCAGCTGATATGGATAAGCAGGTTTTCCGTTCTTCTTGTTGCAATACTTGCAATAATACTTGCACTTGACCCGAACAGTTTTGTATTCAATATCGTCTCATATGCCTGGGCCGGGTTCGGCGCTGCTTTCGGCCCGATTGTGATAATGGCCCTGTTCTGGAAGAGAACAAACCTTCCGGGAGCACTTGCCGGAATCATAGTCGGAGGAATTACTGTCCTGATATGGAAACAGTTTGAATTCTTCGGTCTTTACGAGATAATCCCTGGATTTTTCCTGTCACTTGCGGCGATATACATTGTAAGCATATACACGAAGCCCCCTAGCGAATCAATAACCAAAGTATTCGATGATACTGAAAAAGAGCTTATGAAGTCTGAGAATTAATTGAAAAAGTGAAAATTAATTTTTAATTTTTAGAAATATTTTAGGCATTTTTATTTTTAACAGGAGTTACTTTGTTTTGATACAGATTTACAAAACAATATCATAACCTTTAATAGAGAATCCGTCGTTTTCATTATGCACTTCGTGTGTAAGACCGACATTTAAATTAAAGATGTGCTGTCGTGGCCTAGTCGGTTAGGGCGCCAGACTCATAGGGTTTTTGAGGACATTTCGGGGCGCTTTGATATCTGAGATATCTGGAGGTCGTGGGTTCGGATCCCACCGACAGCACTTTACTAAAAGTTAGATCTATTTTTGTAAGATTTCTTATAATTGATGAGTCAGAAGACCCCACCAACGATATATGATTCTCAATTTCACAGTGACAAGACGAAATATTCCAAAAATTTTCTTACTCAAAATGTAAAAAAGGAATCATGCATGACTACAGAGATCTTATCGAAAAATATGTAAATGAACTAAAGGCTTTCAATAATATCTCTACAGTCTGACAAAGTAAAATAACTTCTACTTTTATTGGATGAAAACATTTTATACAACAATTCCGTATTACCGTTATTGCTGATCTGACCAGATGAATTAATTCCTTAAAAATATCAACTTTGCAGAAATCATCAGAGAGAATTGTGAATGCCATAAATTCAAATAAAGAACCTGTTTCATAGTATATGAAAAAAATAGAATGTAAAAAAATTATTCACTACAAAGCCCAATGAAGTTTTCAAGAATCTTTAAGCCAGTCTTCCCGCTTTTTTCCGGGTGGAACTGCGTCCCATACGCATTTTTGTTTTTTACAGAAGATGCAAAAGGACAAATGTAATCGGTTGAAGTAAGAGTGTACTCCGGTTTCGTTTCGGCATAATAGGAATGAACGAAATAGACATAGCTGTTATTATCTATTCCTTCAAGAAAAGGGTCATTCTGCGTTATTGATATAGTGTTCCAACCCATATGAGGTATTTTATAGCCTTTCCGGACAGGAAAACGTTTGACGGTTCCCGGGACAAGTCCAAGACCTTTATGGATACCATACTCTTCACCGACCTCAAGAAGCATCTGCATCCCCAGACATATACCAAGAACAGGCCTTTCCTTTACATAATCGCATAGGGCAGCCTTCATATCGCAAAGCTTCTCCATCCCTTCGGAAAATGCACCGACACCCGGGAGAACAACACCGTCCGCAGAATCCATGACTTTCAGGTCAGATGTGATAGTAGTCTGTGCACCGGCTTTCTCAAGACCTTTTTTTACGCTTCTGAGATTTCCAAGACCATAATCAAGTATAACTACTTGTGTCATCCTCTCCTCCTCTCTTTCTCCATTCGGCATTCTTTACCCAGTCCTCGGAAAGACCCTGTTTGTTCATCCAGTAATACAGTTTTTCTTCCCACATTTTCCAGAGGTCAGGGTATTCGGCCTTTATTATTTCAAATGTCGCGAGATCGCTTGACGGGCACATAAAACAGCCGATTCTGTCGATTCTTCTCTTGTATAGTATATTATAAGGCGCCTTTTCCCTGAAAAGGTACAAAAATACATGAAGAGCAGTCCAGTGCTGAATGGGCGCTGCAGACAACTGGACCTGAACTTTGTAATTTCTCCAGACCCGCGGGCTCTTCATCCTTGCAAGCGACTCATACTTTCTCTGACCGATAAATGAGAGGCATTCACCCCATTTCTCCTCGATTATTCTTTTTACAGGCAGAAGTTTACATACCTTGCAGCACCACCTTACGTCAACCGCAGGAGGTCCTTCCACCTCAAAATCCTCCCAGAAAGTCTCGCCTGCACCGGTTCTTACAATATCAAGGCCATATTTTTCAACAACCTCCTCAACATTTTTGTAGGTCTCCGGAAACTCAAGTTCAGTATCGGAAAACAAAACAGGAACTTTACCTATTGCCTTCAGGACTATCAGAAGAGTTGCAAGACTGTCCTTGCCTCCGGAATAAGAGACATTGCACTGAAGTCCGGGGTTTTTGCTGACAACCGATTTTACAAAGTTGACAGCTTCACTTTCAGCATTGTTCAGTATATTGGTATTGGCTCCAACAGCTTTCTCCCATGAAGCCTCGCCTGGAACACAGACATCGGGTTTCGTTTTTCTTGTCTTTGCAACAGGACCGCGGTCCATTTCTTTTGCTTCTTTAGCGCTTACACGCGAACGCCCGACTGCTATGCATTCTCCGGACTTTGAAAGGATGAATACTTCATCATCGGCTTTTACACTCTCTTCAATATCGACAAGACCTGGAGCAAGAAGACTCGAACCTTTCTTTATCGGCTCAACTGCACCGTCGTCTGCCACAATATACTTATATTTCGGTTTTGAGTATTTTGCCGCGTGAACCCTGGGCAGGAGCTCCCACCTCTTTTCAGACGGTATGTACCTGTACGCACAGACAACGGCACCGCCCATTATGACCTCCTCCATCCTGTCTACGTCAGGTATTTTGTTGAGAATTACTATATGACCTTCAGGTACAAGTTTTTCTCCGAACTGCTTCAGATAAAGGTCGTTAATGTGATCAATATCGGCTTTGAATGCCGGCCTTATATCTCCCGGGGGAGTTATTGATACGCTTCTTGTCTCTTCACCGCAAAAGCACTTCTTCCCGAGAACAGGAGTATGGCATTTGTCGCACCAGTTTAAAACAAGTTTTCCTAAAAACGCCTTGGACATTTGTTCTTTATAATCTGAATATAATCCGATAAATAGATGCGTTGAAGTATGAGTTATAACCTCCGGGCAGCCTGAAAGAAATAGTCAGCCCGGCTGTTCTTTTTATCCGGTCACAATAAACGTACTGATGAACAGACTCTTAAACAGTATTCTTAATATTAACAGAATGAGAGAGATTATTTATGTTTGATCGCGCAATTAAAGGATGGACTCTTTTCAAGGAGACTTTCGGAATACTGAGACGTGAAAAAAGTCTTATGGCATTTCCGGTTTTATCAGGGGTCTGCATACTTATAGCCCTTGTATTTCTGTTCTTCCCTGTTCTTTTCGTATTCAGGTCGGAAGGGTTCAACCCGGATTCCATGACTACAACAGGGTGGATAACATGGGTCGCTGTATTGTTTGTGATATACCTTGTAATAGCTTTTATATCGTCTTTCTTCAAGGCAGGAATTGTCTCGAACGCGACAGCCGTAATTGATGGAAATGACCCGGCTTTAATGGACGGCATAAAAGCTTCGGCAGCAAACGCAGGAAGAATATTTGTCTGGTCTCTTATTGCGGCAACAGTCGGCCTGGTATTAAGACTTCTGAGAAACCAAAAAAGCGGCGCAGGTCAGGTCATAGGTGATATCGTCTCTCTGATTGCAGGTGCAGCGTGGGAACTTGCAACGTTTTTCGTGATACCAGTGATGATATTTGAGCATAAAAACGCTTTTTCGGCAATTAAAGAGTCCGGGTCACTATTCAGGCAGACATGGGGAGAGACTGTCGTTGCCGGGTTCTCATTTGCATTCGTTTACATCCCGTTTATGCTGTTTCTAGCAGGAACATTCTTTTCGCTTGCAACAGAAAATACTACTGTAATAGCTTCCATGGGCGCCCTTACCATAATCATCTTCGCAATAACAGCCATTCTGATTTCAGCGCTGCAGGCCATACTCGTTGCTCTTATGTACAATTATGCAAAGACAGGTGAAATATCGTCAAAGGTCGACAAAAATCTTATAACAAACTCATTTACAGAAAAACACACAGTCCAGAATAAGGGATTTAATTATACCGGCGGAAACATCTGATTTTTTTAAATCATACCACTTATTTTTTGAGAGAATTATTTATCCCAGCCATTTTCAGCAGATTTCTTTTTTATTTTCCAAACCGGCATATATCTGCGACTAAAACCTAAAATCCTGAAAGAATTGCATAAGCAGAGAGGAGAATAAGGACAACCAGAATTATCTCAAGGACTGTTTTTGCCCTGAAATTCCCACAGTCACAATTATACTCACTTTCCCTGAAAGAAGAAGCCTTTTCAAATTCATCCTTTAAGTCGTTATCGTACTCTACAACAAGCGCTCCCCTATAGCCGCACTTTTTGCAGATATATATTTCTCCTGTGAATCCTCCGGTCATCCTGTATATATCCCGGGAATTGCAGACAGGGCAATGAAGACTTGTTTTTTTCATTTTTTCACCATTATCTTCACCAGATACAGTAAAGGTCAGCCACCTGAAAAACTGTTTTTACCTATAAAATAAATTAAAGCTGAATACTAATAAAATGAATTAAGAACCACCCAGGGCAAGGTTTCAGGTGAGAAAAAAATGACAGACAAAAGACTTTCTGCTGTTTTGACCGTATTTTTACTACTGTTCGTATCCGTTCTCTCATGCGGCTGTTCTACGACCTTCACCGGACAAAGTCAGGACAAGTACCCTTCAATTCCGGAAAATTCAGCTACAGGAGAATATACAACAGTCAGTCATACTTTCCCGTTTGAAAACACCAACATAACAATCAAAATACCCTTAGACAGGGGATTATACGAGGCTGCATACAACGCCGACAAATCAGCATACTTAAGCCAGGACAAAATATCATCAAACAACTGGTCATCCGGGTATTATTTGTCTTTTATAAACGACCCGTCACTTTCTCCGCTCTACAGCTCAATACTGGAACAGTTCAGAAGCTTAAAGAAGCAGATGTCTCTGGATTCTGACAGGTACGCAGAACTTATCCTTGCATACGTGGAGTCCATTCCTTATAAAACGGATAAAATCAGAACGGAACCAAAATTCCCGGTAGAGACAGTTTATGAAAATTCCGGCGACTGTGACGACAAAAGCATACTTACGGCAGCCCTTTTGTCAGCCGAAGGCTACAACGTCTCACTGATGGAATTTGAAGATGATGAGCATATGTCTGTCGGAATTAAATCCCCGGAATGCTCCTATAAAAACACAGGCTATGCATATGTCGAGGTAACTGACTATAACTATCCAGGCTGGCCTGTAATTGAAATCAGGGACGGTAAAACTCTCAGTTCAGACCCATACATAATCAGGGTCGGAAACGGAACAACCTCATATAACAGCTGCGGGGATGTCTCCTATATCTATGAAAGGATGACTGAGGCAAAGCAGAAGGCTGAAAGCCTTGAGCCCAGAATTAACTCCTCTGAAAACGAGCTTGAAGTTATGGCTTCCGGGATAAGCTCAATGGCTGAAAGGATGGACAGCCTGAAAAAAAGAGGCAGCACAGCAGAATACAACAGCCTTGTAGCTGAATACAATAACCTTGTCAATGAGTACAACAGCAAAAACTCATTTGTAAAGTCTTTAGTATCGCAGTATAACCAGAACGTTAAAATCTACAATTATATCATAGAAAACAGGTTCAACAGAAAAGGAGTCTATGGACACCTGATCTTAAATCCCTGATAAAAGGAAGACAAAAATTGGATTCGGATATTATTATAACCAAAAGACTTTTCCTTATACCAGAAACAGAAGAAACCCTGGAATATGAACTTGGGAAAAGGGGTAAACCCGGAACGCTTTCATCCGTAGACATCCCGGAAAACTGGCCTCACGAAACTGTAACAAAGGAAGTTTTTGAGTTATTCCTTGGTTTTTGCAAAGAGAAAAGACTTTACAGTTATTACTGGGTACTTAAAGGCGAAAATAAAGACAGTAAGGAATACGGAACATTAATCGGAAGCGGCGGAATTATCCTTCACGAAAATGCACTCCCGGAAATAGGCTATTCCGTTTTGAAACAGTTTGAAAACATGGGATACGCTACAGAGGCAGTTAGTGCCATAGTAAAAAAAGCATTTCAATCAGGCCTTGCCAGTGAAATAACCGCCAAAACGGAAAAAAACAACATCCCTTCACAAAGGGTTCTTGATAAAAACGGCTTCATAAAATCCGGAACCGAAAACGAAACAGGACTTTTGGTATACATCCTCAAAAAGAAATGATTTTTTTAAAGATTATTTCAGTGGGATCTGGATTTCCGTAAGGTAGTCCTTTGGATCGTTTTCATCCGGGTTATTGAGGTATATCTGCCTGTCAGGCCCGGTTGTCTCAAGTCCGTTTTCAGACGCATATCTGAACACGTTACCGAACGCAACAGAAAATCCCTCGTGTTCATAAGGACCTTTGTAGATTACGGAAATTACTTTACATGAAGGAAGGGTTCTTACTGAAAACGAAGGGTTGTCTGATATAACCTGTCCCGAAACAGGAACTGCCATCTCAATATCTGCATCCGTCTCCCTGTATTCTTCATCATAGCACAGCGAAATACAGGGCCCTGTCACTTTAACAGCGTTTTTCTGGTTTTCAGGACTGCTGACTATTTCCATCAAAGAGTCAGCAATATCTGAGCAAACTTCCTCATACGTACCTGTCCTGCGGGCTGAAAGCACTCTTAAAGCAGGAACCTCTTTAACTACCGGTTCTGATACATTCATTCTGAACAACTCCGTAAAACCCTTTTTTTCAGTCAAAAGGATTTTTATTTTTTCAAGCCGGTCAATTTCAGCCATTGTGGCGATGCGACGCTTTGAAATCAGCGCAGACACATATTTCTCATCTCCGTTCTCTATTGCAGACATAATAACCGAGATCTCGGAGAGAGAGAAACCAAGGCCCGCAAGCACTTTAATCTTAAGGGCCTCTTCTATCTGCTCTGTGGTATAATAGCGGTAACCTGTAAACATGTCCTTAAATCCGGGAACAAGTATTCCCTTTTTGTCATACAGCCGCAGTGCTTTCTGCGAAAGATACGTGAGGTGCGAAAAGCTTCCAATGGTAATTTTACTGACCTGCATTTTACATCACCATATTATTCAGGATGGAATAAAACGGGTATTTCTCTTCCCCGGGTCATTGTTGAAGAGAACCCTTTCCTCATAATTTACATCACCGGAAAAAATTCAGGGAGCCGCTGAATAGTTCAGGTGCCTGCTGAACCGGCACTTTTCAGGGATGAATAAGGTATATTTATTCTCAGGGCCGATAAAAAATTTCGGGTGGTTATGACAGAGAAACTGAAAACAGTCCTAAAGGAGAAATGCAGGGAGATGGACATACCCATTTTTGGAGTTGCCAGCGCAGAAAGCTGGGAAAAACCGCCTTTCAGACCATGGATTCCAAAAGACTTCTATCCCCGGTCAGTCTTCCCTGAGGCAAAGTCGGTAATAGTAATCGGTCTGCCCGTCCATCTCCCTGTTATAGAGACAACACCGTCAGTCTGGTACAGGGAGCTTTACGGCACCCTTAACAGACTTCTGGACCAGTATACATACAGAATAGCTGAATACCTCAACAAATGCGGATACCCTTCCGTCTCTGTTCCCCGGGACGGGTACACAGGCATTGACGTACTACTTGAAAAGCCGGTCGCATTCTTCTCCCACCGTCACGCCGCATTTCTTGCAGGGCTTGGAAATTTCGGAGTGAACAACATGCTCCTGACCCCGGAATACGGTCCCAGAGTGCGTTTTGGGTCAGTGTTTACAGCCGCATGTCTCCCTCCGGACCCGCTTATGGAAGAAGAACTCTGCTGCCACTGCATGGCATGCGTGCGTATGTGCCCGGTTTCAGCCTTAAATGGAGGGGGAAATTATCCGGAATCGCTTACTGACAAAAAAGCATGCGCAGAGAACAGCGCCAGGCTTGAGAAGCGGCGTCTTGCCCCCTGCGGCATATGCATAAAGGTCTGCCCGCAGGGAAAGGACCGGACTTATTACGACAGAAAAAACATCGTCATATACGACGACAACAATGAAATAAGACCTGAACTCAAAAAAGCATGGGAGCATGTCAGGTCATACGGGACAAAATGAAACCGGATTTCATCATAATACCGATAAAAAAAGCAGTACAAAAAATTAGTGCAAAATCACTTACTTAAACGTTGGGCTCAAGCATTTTGATAAGTCTTTTCATCATAAAGCATATAGGCGGCCATTTTATCACTGTCGCACTTTTTCTACCTGCTCTGTAACCGGATGTAAACGCCGTCATTCCGTCAACAAGCATAAACAGCTCGGTGCTCCATTCAGAATCCTTCATCACCTGACCGAACTCGTCTTCCATCTCAATGAAAAGGCCGGACAGGCCGCTGCTCATATTTTCGATTTTCAGGCCCGGACATTTCACTTCGCTGCCTTCATATACGAGAATAGTCAGGTCAAGCTGTTTTTTTGCAGCCTTAAGGTCTTTTACAAGAGGGCGGAGGGACGAGGGGTCCTTTATAATAATGATGATGTCATGCTTTGCATACCTAATCATCACTTTTTCCCTTGTGACAATGCTCTTTTCACTGTGGATTGACCAGAAAGGCGACTGCGGCTTCGCCTCATAATTAAGCTTCTTAAGGCTTTTTATCATCTCGTCGATTGATGAACAGTACTCCTCTTTTATGGAGGTAAAGATTCCGGCAGGGTTTTCAGCCAGATAAAATGTCGGAACGCCCTCCTGTATGCTTACAAACCCCTTGTCAGACAAAGTGTTCAGGACTGTATAGATGCGTCCCTGCGGGACTCCTGAAATTTCACAGACTTCTCTTGCCGTTGCGGTTCCGAGGCCGACAAGCGCCACGTAGGCTTTTGATTCGTATTCGGTGAAACCATAATTTTTTAGGTCTTCAACAAGTTTTTCCAGCATTACAACCCACTTTGGTTGTAATAGTTTGAATATATTGTGCCAGAAACTTAGTGCTCATGAACAAATCAGACACAGATATTTCCGGGAAATACAGCCCGGATAAACGAAAAGCTGTGATGTTCGTCGCACTACTGGGAATGTACATGTCTGTACTGGACGGTGTGGTAATTTCCATAGCTCTTCCGACGATTACATCATACTTCAACGCAGACCTGGCCCTTTCCCAGTGGACTATAACAGGATATCTTGTCGCAATGACTGCGGCAATGCTTGTTTTTGCCCGGATGTCAGAGTCAGTCGGGAAGAACAGGATGTTTCTTTCAGGAATGGCTGTTTTCACCGCCGGTTCTTTAGGTTGCGCCCTTGCACCGACACTTTCTGTATTAATCTGCCTGAGAATAATTCAGGGCCTCGGCGCCGCGATGTCGGTCTCAATCGTAATGGCGATAATCTTTGAACTTTATCCGTTCTCAGAGCACGGAAAGGCGATGGGACTTCTCGGGTCAACAATTGCAGTTGCAAGTCTGAGTGGTCCCGTCCTCGGCGGTTTCCTTCTCAGTTTCTTCAGCTGGCATGCCATCTTCATGATAAACGTCCCGGTGGGAATTGCACTCGTCGCCTTCGGCGCTTATTCGATGGACCTGAAAAAACCCGAAAAGTCCGAAAAAGTCAGAACCGACTGGCCCGGGGCAGCAAGTCTCGGAGCCGCAATTGTATCGTCCATGCTTTTTTTGGGATATATTGCAGACGGAGGAAAAGAGGTGTATGCCACTGTGGCGTTATGTGCATGTGTTCTTTCGCTTGTTGCCTTCGTCACAACAGAGCGCCGTCGCATAAGCCCCCTTATTGACCTTTCGATATTTTCAGAACGCATGTTCACTGTTCCACTGGTATGTATGGCCCTTATGTTCACCGCCTATATGATCCTGAGTATCGCAATGCCTTTCTACCTTGAAGGCGTCATGAACTTTTCGCCACTTCAGGTGGGGATGGTTTTCATAGGAATAGCCGTTATTCTGACGTTCGGAGCCCCTGTAACAGGCAGGATATACGACAGACACCCCCGGAAATATTTCACCGGAGCGGGACTCTTCGCAGGAGCACTAGGGCTTTTGGCCTTCGCCTGTTCTTTAAAGACTTACGACCTGACACTTATTCTGGGTGCTCTGGTGGTATTTGCAGTCGGCTTTACACTTTTTCAGGGGCCGGTAAACGCCGAAATTATGCACGGTCTGCCAAAAGAGAAGTCCGCAGTCGCCTCAGGAATGAACAGTGCCGCAAGGCAGTTTGCAATGGCTTTGGGGTCATCACTGGCCTCGATAATATTTGCATTTCAGCTGCGGCAGGAAGGCTACACAGGTGTCGTGACTAAAGCCGGGGCAGCACTTGTCACTGACGCCGCTTCGGCTGCAACTGCGTTCGCAGCACTGCTCTGCTTTATAGGAGTCGCACTTTTGGCCCTGAAGAAAAATGCAAAGGCCACAGGATGTGCAGAAAAAATGGTCAAAACTCGGGACTTTCAAAAAAATCAGACCTGATGTGAAAATATGAAGAGCAAATTTCTGCAGGCCCGGAAACATCAAATGGAGAAAAATAAAGAATAGCAGAAATCTCCAAAAGAAATGCGGACAGCCGCCCCGGTCACGGAAAAGAATCGTAACCAAAAAAAAACAGCTGCTGCAACCAGAGAATAAACCCAACGGAGGTGATAAGATATGAAAGAAGTAAAACGTGAAGAGAGATCGGATTTCTCATTTAAAATAATGAGGTTCTCATTTTTTGATGAAAGAGACAAACTTTGCCCGCCTGTACGCCTTCCTGAGTCTTTTGGGATTAAACCCGGCATGACGGTCGTCGATTGCGGCTGCGGACCCGGAAGTCACTCAAAAGCGGCTTCAGGACTGACAGGGGACAAAGGACAGGTCTATGGGGTCGACGCAAACACCCTCGCCGTTGAATCCGTCTCCCGTCTTATCAGGGACGAAAAACTCACGAACGTAACCTCTGTCCTTTCTGAGAAGTCTAGTTCATGTCTCAAAGACGATAAAGCCGACTTCGTCTTCGCACTTGGCATGGTCCACATGATAAGGGGACACTGGCCGGTTTTTAAAAGAGCTTGAACGGATAACAAATCCGGACGGCGTGCTGATAACAAGCAACGGCCGCCGGAAAAGAGAAGAGACTCTAAACGAGATACAGCAGTCAGATGTCTGGTCGGTAGAAGATGAGACACAAAATTTTCCGAGATGCCGGCTCAAATACAATTCGCACTAAAAAACAACTTTTTTTGATGATTGCTTTTCTGTCCGGTACAACACCAAAAATAAAGTCCAAAACTTTCAGGAATATATTTTCATACTGTACAGGAGATATTCTGAAAACAGGCTGTCAGTGCGGCCGCGTCCTCCAACGCTTTCCGGTCCGCCGAATTCTTCTCCTCTTCCTTCGGGCCGGCTCTCCCGGCTTTCGGGGATGGACGAGGAGAGGCCAGACATTTCAACAAAAATGTGAAGGCAAAACAAATGGTCTGCGGAACAGAAAATATATCATCCGCCCCTCTGAAGACCCGGCAGATATGGGAGGAGGCCGGGTTCATCCCACCGGCGGAATATCAGGACATAATAGAATATCTCCACCTCCTGAACACAGGCTACGAAATCCCAAAAGAACTCTGCCGTAAAATATGCGGCAGTCTCAGAAACAAAAAAAAGAAGTACACCGTTACAAGCACAAGGCATTTGAACAATTTTGCCGACCAGTGCGGCGTTTCAAGAGGAAAAAGAAAAACAGAGACGTCAGTCGCAGAAGACATCTTCTGCCGCCTCATCATTTTGTTTCTCCTTGCTGTCTACAGAAAGCTCTCCGCGATATCCGCCGTCATACCTGTTTTTATGGCCGTCGGGTACAACGGCCTTGTCATGTAAACCTTCAGTCTAGACTATACACTTCTTACCGCAACCCTTGGGGCGATGACGATAGGTGTGGCGTCAGAATATACAGTACTCATAATGGAGCGTTTCAGAGAGGAGCACAGGAAGGGATACGATACCCAGACAGCAATCAGAATGAGCGTCCAAAAAATCGGTACTGCCGTGACGATTTCCGGGATGACAACATTTTTCGGTTTTTCGGCACTGCTCCTCTCCTCGTTTCCGATAATTTTGAACTTTGGACTGGTGACAGTTGAGGCAGTCGGCTTTTCGCTTGCAGGCGCAGTTCTCGTGATGCCCGCCGTAATCGCAGTCACGAACAGCAAAAACCAAAAAACTTTCGTGGCCGACAGCCCCATAAGCGCTGTTCAGGACTAAACGGGCCGTTTATATCTTTTTGCCTCAGAATAATTTTTTTCACTTATGCAGCCGCTAAAATTCGTCAAAACTTTTTTTTGGTTTTTTGAAAATATACCAATCAGTTTCGGGCAATAATTATTTTGACCAATAAAGAAAGGAGAACTGCCAAAAAAGCAGGACAACAAAAAATGACAGGTACTGAAAAAGATCAGACTGACTTTTCAAATAAGAGGATTATGACGGACTGCGGGACGAGAAGGCCGTTTTCTTCAGGGCACAGCATGTACAGCCGTATGCACTCACACGGGCATACGGGTCGCTTACGGGAAGGCATGCGTACAAGGAAAATGCCTAAGATAAAGAACAGTTTCAAAGAGCTGTACAAAAAACTGCTCACAAACCAGGAGACGAATATTTTTATTGCGGCAATAAAGCTCGGAATCTTCAGGGAACTGTCCTACTGGAAAAGCAGTGAAGAGCTGGCTGAAAAACATAACTTCGACCCCGAAAATACGGCAGTCATTATGAACTCCCTAGCTTCACTTGACCTGATTGAAAAAAAGAAAGGACTGTTCAGAAACCTGCCGGCCGCAGAGGAGTTTCTCGCCTCAAATGACGACACATACCTTGGGGAATTCTTTTTGTCGTCCTTTCGGTGGTACAACCTGTCCTCTGACGACATATGCAGCCTTGTAAAATACGGCCCTGACAAATGCATGCACAAAAACAAAACGGAATCGGAGGGCATCTGGGCGGAACAGGCGGAACTGTCCGTAAATTACCAGCGTGCGGGGATGGTGCAGCTGGCGTCGCGAATTGTGTCGTCGCTTCCGGAGTTCGGTTCATTCAGAAAAATGCTCGACCTGGGATGCGGCCCCGGACTCTTCGGCATATCAATCGCAATGGGACACCCTTCCATGAATGCCGTCCTCTTCGACAGACCTGCCGTCTCAAAAGTCGCCGAAAGACTAATCGGCGAATACGGGATGGAGGACAGAGTAAAAGCAGTCGGAGGAGACTACATAAACGACCCCTTAGGAAAAAACTACGACCTCGTCTGGGCTTCGATGACACTTAACTTCGCCGGGGACAGTCTCAATGACGTAATAAAAAAGGTCTGCGACTCCCTTAACCCCGGCGGAGTCTTCGTCAGCTTTTCGGACGGGAAGACAAACGGTGGGACAAAGCCTAAAGAGATGGTCCTCGGAACCCTGATGCCGGCACTTTACGGAAACGACATGGGGCTGAATGAAGGAGTTATTGCCGGCGCCATGCTAAAAGAGGGATTCAAATCTGTACACAGCAGAGCGGTGATGACTCCGGTCGGCGAAGTCATGGTGGACACCGCAAGAAAAGAGGTTTAGACAGGGACTTTGATTAAACCTGTCTCCATTATTTTTATCCCGTCCTTTTCTTCCGAACCGGCCCCGACCATAATTGCAGGTTCACTTATGTTGCGGGCTGACGCCTTATCGGGGACAAGGTCGATTACGACTGTGCCATTTCCTCCTGCTGCCGGCAGACCGCCGCGAATTCTTCCGATTTCCACCCATGAACTCCATTCGGACTTTTCGTCCGTGGTTGTCCATGTCGCAGCATAATCAGAAGGCCGTGACCGGTCATCACCTTCAGGATAACTGCTCAAAACACCTGAGACCTTCCAGCCGGCCGGTACATAAAAGGCAACACCCCCCCAATCGCCGGGGTCGACCTCAACTCTTGCGGCAATACGTATATTTTCCGCAGTTTCACCCGGCCCGCAGACAAAAACTGTTCCCGCCGCCGACGTGTTCTGACCTATCGATCCTGAGTTTACACTAAAACCCGCTGACCTGATAACGTCGTGGTTGACTGCTAAAATTTCAGAAGAATTTTCATTGCTGATTACTGCCGAAACAATAATCCCAGCCGCAATTACTGCAATAAATATTAAAATCAGGACATATCCGGTTTTTTTGTTCATACCCATCTAATTACATGCCACATTTTAAAGTGTAAACGAGATAATAATTTTGATTGGTCTTTGATTAATAAAAGAATAAAGTACAGATGAAAAATTTTTGATACAGAATAAAGATTTGTATGCAGAGATATAAAATAAAAAAATTATTTCCAAAATACATTTCCGGTATCAGAAAAGAGGTATTCGGACCTAAAGGTCTTCCTTGCAGTCCCCGTTTATGTTGTGGTTAAGATACCAGTCGTTTGCCTTCATAAGGTCACGGGGCGTTCCGACATCAATATGAATTCCGTCAATCTTTTTGTAAAGGACTTTCCTGCCGTCATTTATCTGAATATTTATGGAGTCTGTGAGCTGAATTTCACCTTTAAATCCGGGTCTGGTTCTTTTAATGGCATCAAAAATATCTCTTTTAAAAACATACGCACCAAGTGCGCCGAGTCTGCTTTTGGCTTGTTCAGGCGAGGGTTTTTCAACCATACCAAGAATCCTGTCTCCCGAAGGTGTTATTATACCATGCCTTGTCACATCCTCTACTTCGGCAACGCCCACCGTTGTTTCACCGGAATTTTGGATATGAAAGTCAATAAGGTCCTTCAAAAATGTTTTCGGGGCAAAATAATTGTCCCCTAAAACGACAGTGAAAGGCCCGTCGATTACATGCTCCCCTGCAAGAACCGCATCACCAAGACCTTTTCTCTCGTCCTGGACGACATACGTAATGTTCAGCCCGAACCTTTTTCCCGAACCGAAATAATCCGAGAGACCATGCTTATGCGGGCTCACTACAATGACAACCTCTTCAATGCCTGCAATCTGCATTGCACAGACAACGTGTTCGATGACAGCCTTGTCTCCGACAGGCAAAAGCTCCTTGGGGATGGCTTTTGTAAAAGGTCCCAGTCTTGTTCCCGAACCTGCTGCGGGAATAAGCCCCTGTTTTACCAGCATATGCCCTCCCTGTCCTCAACCGAAAGTATACGTCTTCCTTCTATGACAATCTGCGATTTCATAAGACTAAATTCCTTATCCAGTTCTGAAAATTCAGGCCATTCGGTCATAACAAGACATCCGTCAGAGTCCCTCAGAGCATCAGAAGGACTATTGCAATATTCAATTTCAGGATATATTTTTTTCATGCTGCCTGAGGCCATAGGATCATATGCCGATACATGTGCTCCCCTGGAAAGCAGCGCACCAATTACAGGTGTTGAACGCGAGTCGCGTATGTCGTCGGTGTTGTCCTTGAATGCCAGCCCCAAAACGGTAATTTTTTTGTTTTTCAGTGAGCCTGCCCGATTCTCAAGAATTTCTACAATCCTTAGGGGCTGCGCATCGTTGATTTTTAAGACTGACTTTAAAAGAACAGGATCAAGACCCATACCTTCTGCAATAGACGCAATCGCGGAGACGTCCTTCGGAAAGCAGCTTCCTCCAAACCCTGCACCCGCATTCAGAAAATACGGCGATATCCTGTGATCCATACCAACTCCTTTCATCACTTCGTACACATCAACGCCAAGAGCCTTGCAGATATTGCCGATTTCGTTTGAAAAAGAGATCTTTGTTGCAAGAAACGCATTGGACGTATATTTTATCATCTCGGCTGCGGTCGTTTTTGTATGAATCACATCACCATTTATACAGGAGTACAGCTTCTCTATTATTTCACCGGCTTTCTCAGTGTCACTTCCAACGACGATACGGTCAGGGTTCATGAAATCAAAAACCGCAATTCCCTCTCTTAAAAATTCCGGGTTCATAGCAAAACCTATATCGTCCACGCTCTTTCCAGAAGCCCGCAAAACTTCAGGTCTTACGAAATTTTCTGTGGTTCCGGGGGGAACAGTGCTTTTTACGGCAACTACCCTGTAACCTAAGCTTTTTTTAAGCTCCTTTCCTATTGAAGATGCAGCCTGTTTTATATAGGCAAGATTCGCTGACCCGTCCTCTCCCTGGGGCGTCCCGACACAGATCATAGAAACATCGGAATCAGCAACACTATCATATCCTGTCGAGGCACAAAGGTTCTTTCCGGCTGTTTCGTTAAGAATCTCCTCAAGACCCTTTTCATATATAGGAGGCTTCTTTGAATTTATCATACCAACCTTTGAAGAGTCAACATCAACTATGGTGACGTCGTGACCAGTCTTTGCAAAGCATGCACCTGATACAAGACCGACATATCCTCCGCCGACAATTGTTATTTTCATATAATTCCCCGGAAATTATAGTATATTATACCGCATGCTGATGTAAAAATATAACCTGCACCAAAAAAGAGACATCAATAATTAACAACACATTTGAATGAAAGTTTTTATATGAGAGAAATTTAATCAGATACTGCTATAAGATGTGATAATTAATGGATAAAGTTGCATTTGGAATGATAATTGCAGGAATCATACTCCTGCTGGCAGGTATTTACGGAGCATATTATTTCATTGATGAACTGATCTATGTAATTAAGGGCCTTTTGGGCCTTGTTGTGGCGCTTGCCGGCCTTGCACTTCTCGTTGTCGGAATTCTGACCGTAAAGGACTGAAAGACTTTTAAAATCAATCATCTTTTTATATCATTCATCCTAATATCAAAGCATTAGTGCTTGATTTAAACAGATATTAAGAGGATAAATATGACACTTGAAGACATGGTTGAAATTGCCTACCCCCAGCAGCCGCACTGTCCGACAATTCTCCTCCTCGATATATCAGGGTCGATGGTTGTCGGGGATAAAATATCACAGTTAAACAGCGGAATTCAAACCTTCAAAGAAGAAATAGAAAAAGATGAACTTGCAAGAAAAAGAGTGGACCTGTGCGTTGTGTCATTCGGCAAAAAAGTAGAGGTTGTACAGGAGTTTACTGCAATAGAGGACTTCAACCCGGTCGAACTCTCAGCAGACGGGCTTACACCGATGGGGGATGCAATAGATAAAACCCTTGAAATCCTGGAAAAAAGGAAGGATGAATACAAAAAGGAAGGTATAGATTATTACCGTCCGTGGATATTCATGATAACAGACGGAGAGCCGACAGACATGCAGGAAGGAGATGACAAGTGGAATGAGATTATATCAAAAGTCCACCGGGGAGAAGAAGAAAGCAGATTCCTCTTTTTTGCAGTAGGTGTCGATTCGGCTGATATGGAGACACTCAAAAAGATATCCCCTCCCGAGAGAAAACCAATAAAACTGAAAGAAAATCACTTTAAAGAGATGTTTGTATGGCTATCAAGAAGCCAGGCGAAAGTCTCCGCATCAAATATGGGTGAGCAGGTTGTCCTCGAAGACCCTGTAGGGGAAACTGGATGGGGAGAAATCCCGACAATCTGATACTATAAATTTTTACCATTATTTATTCAGATTTGCACTATTTTAACGGGGCAGTTCATATTATGAATAAACTCAGCATGAATATTTCAATATCCGGGGCAAAAACGACGGGAGCTTCGCATATAAAAAAGGGCCTTTCATGCCAGGATGCATGGACGTCTGAAATACCAAGAGAAGACTCGGCGGCAATTGCTGTTGCAGACGGCCTCGGGAGTGCACGGTATTCTGAAAAGGGTGCTGAGATTGCAGTAAGAACAGCCACAGAGTCCATAAAAAAACATTTCATGACCGTTTACGATGAGAATATCACTTCTGCTGACATTACGTCCAACGTGTCCATAATAGAAGAGGCGTTTCTGTCATCTGTAAGCGCAATCGAGAAATACTCCATAGAGAACAAAGTTCCAAAAAAAGAGCTTGCCTGCACTCTTATAGTCATATTAGTCTACAAAAAAAGCGTTTCCATAGGACAGGTAGGAGACGGCGGAGTTGTCGGACAGTCTTATTCCGGGAAAATAAAATTATTGTCAGAACCTGCAGAATCAGAATACATCAATGAGGTGACTCCCGTAACCTCCGATAAGTGGAGGGAAAGCCTCAGGATATCACAGAATATACCGGATATAAAAAATATTGCTGCATTTACGGACGGCTGCCAGAGAGCCGTTCTTATAAAGGAAAACGATTTCTACAAACCTTACGTCCCGTTTTTCAGGCCTTTTTTTGAATACGCGGAGAAGTCTCATGACAAAAAAGAACTCTCGGATGATATCGGGGAATTTCTTCTTTCCGGTAAAATCAATGAAGTCTCGGATGATGACAAAACTCTTGTTGCTATCTCACTTGGGAATAATCAGAAAAAGAGGAACTGATGCCTGAAAAAATCCTGTATTCAGGCAACAGAAGAAAGGTTGTTCTTACAGGACCGGGCAAAACAGGCGGTGAAGGCTCCATATACAAGGTAAAGGAAGAGCCGTTTCTCTGCGCAAAGATTTACCACAGGGACAAATTAAACCCGGAAATCAAAAACAAAATAGAGGCAATGATAAAAAACCCTCCCGGGGAAAACCTGGCCGGCCGGAGTGGAAGCCTTCGGTCAAGTTCGGTCTCATGGCCTGTGGAGTCACTTTATGACTCGTGCAAAGACGATGCAGAATTCTTAGGCTTTACTATGCCTCTTGTAGACACTTCTCTTTTCAGGGAGGCACACAGGTATTATGACCCTGACGACAGAATAAAATACCTCGGCGGCTCTTTTTCATGGCTGTACCTTCTGACGGCCGCATTCAATATATCATACGTTACTGCGGCTTTGCACGAAAAAGGCCACAAAATAGGTGATATGAGTGCAAGCAATATTCTTATAGCAAGGACTGCTGCAATATCAATAATTGACTGCGACTCGTTTCAGATTCAGGACAAGAACACAAAAAAAACATACTACACAAAGGTTGCAACCGGAGATTTTCTGCCTCCTGAACTTATGGGCAGAAATTTTCGCGATGAAAATATAGACAGGTATTACTCCGACCTGTTCGGGCTGGGAGTTATAGTATTCAGACTCTTAATGAACGGTTTTCACCCTTACCAGGCCAGGGGAAAAAAAGTATCCGGCCTCCCGACAATTGAACAGAAAATTCTTGCCGGAAACTACCCTTACGGAAGAGAAAACGCTGATCTGCTCCCGCCAAAAAATTCCCTGCCGTATGAAATAATACCGCAGGGAATAAGAGACCTTTTCAGGTGCTGTTTCATAGAAGGTCACGGAAATTTACATAGACGCCCCAAGGCATCCGAATGGGCCGAAAAGCTTAAAACCGAATTGTCCGGGGTAAAACAATGCAAAAATAACCCCAACCACTGGTATTCCGGCCACCTTCAGGAATGCCCGTGGTGCAAAATGATTAAAGACGGCAGGCTGAAAAAAGACCTGTTTCCCCCCCCCGACAAAAATAAAAAAACTTTTGCATACAGGTCGGTTCCTTTCGGTAACAGATTCAAACCTGCAAAGATATTTACACCAGTCCTAAGGGCAAGTCCCGAAAAAGTTGAATTGAGGCCCCTTAAAAGCGGTCTGATAAAATTCAGTATAGTCCTGGAAAATACAGGGGACGGAATACTTTCAGGAAGCGTCTCTTCAGACAGAAAATGGATAACTGTAAAAGACTCCGTTATATCAACCGCAAAAAAAACGGTCAAAGAGATTATAACAGACAGTTCAATGGTATTTCTTGGATCACCGGGAATAAAGTACGCAGGAAATATAATAGTCTCAACAAACGGCGGGAACACAAAAATACCGGTCACTGTTGCCGCCGGAAAAAACCCGTGTGCTGAAGTTTCCCTTGAAAAAATAATAATGAAAAAAATCAAAAGAGGAGATATGTTAACAAAAAATCTTGTCATCAAAAACAAAGGAGACGGAATACTTTCAGGAAGTACTGAATCAAACAGGAGATGGCTTACGGTATCACCGAAAGTGTTCCGCACGGGTTCTGCTGCAACAGTAAAGATTGAAATCGACACCAAAAATGCAGACAACAGCCTTTTTATCGCCGGGAAAATAGATGTCTTTACAAACGGGGGAAATTTTAAAATTCCCGTTGCATTAACACTTGTCCCATAAATACCTGCCAGAGCAATATATATATTTCATGCATCCTATACACATCTCCATTAAACAATAAGAGGGACGAAAAAACATGAGACTTCCAAAGTTTATTATATGCACATTATTTCTGGCTCTGTGCGCATATCCTGCATCTGCATTCACAATAAGCACTCTTTCCATAGATGTAGGAGAAAACGGGGACTGCACAGCTGTATTTGACTACAGTATGAACTTCATAGAATACATAGGGTATTATACGCATATAGCAAACCCGGCAGAAGAGGTTAAAAAGGAAATAAGCAGCAGAACGTCACAGCAGGTAGACGTAGTGGATGTCAGTGACAAAGGAGCTGAATTCAAGATCTACAGTTTTGCAGATACGAAAGACAACAACGGAAGCGTTACATACACCGTGCCCTCCCTGAACTTTTCGAAAGCGGAAGAAGTGCTTAAAGACCACTGGATATCAAAGATTACCTCATTCGATCTCTCGCCGGAGGTAACGACCATAACATTCCCTGACGGGTATATACAGGAATATGACAATGAAGCCGATATTCCGCAGACAGTTCATACGGTGCAGGGATAATACTTTCCTGCTTTCATTTTTTAAAAACCTCCTATATTTTTAAAGTACTAAATAAAAACTCTAAAAAATTCAAAAAAACTGTTTTACTTTTCCGGCAATCTTTTTGTAATAAGAAGACAGTTCTCACCGTTTTCATATATGTATTCCAGTTTGTCAGAAATTTCTTTTATTATTCGTATCCCGACACCTCCTACTTTCCATTCACAGGAAAGATTTGAACTTAAGGAGTGCGGAATAAAAACTTTGGGGTTAAACCTTTGTGCACGGTCTTTAACCTGAAGTCTTATGCGGCCTTCTTCTACAGATGCAGAAACGTAAACATAACCGCCATTACCATGATACCCGTGAACGATTATGTTTGACAAAACCTCTTCCAGGACAAGCCTTACTCCATAAACTATCCTTTCTGAAATATCCAGGCTCACAAAAAAAGCCCCCGTTTCGTCCAGAAGTTTTATAAGTTCTGCAGGATTCCGGAGATTTCCACTATACTCAAACTTATTTGTTTCCGTAAACAAAATCACTCCCTTTTCAAAATCATAATAGTGATATCATCCGAACGGGGCTCGTCACCACAGAATTTTTTTAAATCTTCAGTCACTGCGCCCACAATTTCTCCGGGACTTTTGTTTCTGTTTAAGATAACCGCTCTTTTAAACCTTTCAGTACCGTAAAATTCTTTGGAAGAGTTGACTGCATCCGTTATACCGTCCGTATACATTACCAGGATGTCCCCTTTACTGATAGTCCGGCACCCCGACTCATATTTTGCATCTTTCTTCAGTCCCATAGCCGGTCCCGTAGGAGGAAGTGTTTCAAAAACGTCTGAACCCAAACCAAGGATAAAAGCCGGGTCATGACCTGCACTTGCATATTCAATTTTTTTGTCCTCATCAAGTATTGCATAAAACAGAGTTACAAACATCCCGGATTCTGATTCATCACAGATTATCCGGTTTGCCTCAAAAACGCTACCTGCAGCTCCCGTATGTATTTCGGCATTTGTATGCATTATCATCTTTGACAATACCATGAAAAGAGCTGCGGGAACACTTTTCCCGGAAACATCGGCAACAACAAAACCGGTCCTGCCGCCTGAAAGAGTGATTATGTCATAAAAATCACCTCCAACCTCAAGAGCAGGAATGCTTTTTGCGCAGACCGAAAACCCATTTACAGTGGGTATTTGTTTAGGCAGAATTTCTTTCTGGATCTGTGCGGCAATTTCAAGCTCAGCTTTTTTTCTGTGAAGTTCAGACTGGTAGATATCCCTCTCGCGACAGGCCTTCCTCTCACTGACAACGTTTGAAATCAGGTATGAAAAAACAAACATACCCACCGCATTTGCAACTATTACCGGCATTGCAATCGCTTTTATTATTTCAACGGCTGTTTCACCGGGAATTACAAGAAAATATACCAGCACCATATGAAAAATTTCAACAAGTACCGCAAATACGACAGCCGGAAATATTCCTACATATTTTTCACTGCAGTTTTTTCTGCAGTAGATATATACTGCACCACCCAGAATGCCGCTTAAAACCGTTGCGAGAGAACACGGGACATATGACACACCACCAAGGGAGAACCTGTAAAGACCACCCGTAACTCCGGAGATTATTCCTACGAAAGGACCGCAGAAGAGTCCTCCGGCCATTGGCCCGAGGTCACGTACATTCACTATTGCTCCCATAAACTCTATGCGACCGATGCTTCCGTATACTGAAAGGAAACTGAAAAGAACTGCTAAAATAATCTGGTATTTTAAAATAAATTTTCCATCGAGAACGGAAATGAAGTATTTTGAACGGGTTATAAAAATAGCAAAAACAATTATTACGCAGATTATCCCCAGGAGAGAGAATAGCATTTCAGTACTGTTTATAGTAACACCACCAGTGTCCGGACTGATTTTTCAACTTCAGAAACGATATTTTATTTTACCCGGGACAAGAAAACAACTTTTTTATGAAAATGATGACAGGGCCTTCTCCTCATCTTCATATACCTCAAATATCTGCGAAAATCCGGTCATCTCAAAAATTTCAGACACAAAAGACGTGAGAGCAAAACACTTTATTTTTCCTCCAAGCGGTTTGATCTTTTTCATTGCAGATAACAAAACACGAAGACCGGAACTGCTGATATAATCCACCCCGGATAAATCAACGAGAATACGGTTTTTACCTTCACTGATAATATTATTTAAGTCAGCTTCAGCCTGAGGCGAACTTCCTCCGTCAAACCTTCCTGAAATTCTTACAATTGTTACAGAGTTTTTGTCCGAATATTCAACCTGCATAAATCTTTTCAAGGGTTGTATTTTATAAGGGTTATATCTTGTGCAGAGAATAATGATTAATAAAATAAATTAAATCCTAAAGGCAATTAATTTACAGGAAAAACACTTTTTATATTCAGCTTTTCCAGGTGAGGCATATATCAGTAAATTCGATAGACTCTGTTAAAAAAGCAGTATCTTATATTGAAAACGAGCTTAAAGAACTCCGGGATTACCCGGAAGAAAAACTGTGCGGTATAATCAGCGAAGTCGGTTTCAAATGCACCCTTTGCGGGAAATGCTGCACGAGAGAATTCAACGACCATGTATTCCTGCTTGCAGAAGACATTGAAAGAGGGAAGTCAAAGTTTCCCGGTATGGTAGTCCCGGCACCCTACTTTGAGATATGTGACCAAAACGGCTGTTTCTACGTATCAGGATATGCACTTAAAGTGAAAGAGAACGGGGACTGCGTGTTTCTTGATAACGACAACAGGTGCAGAATATACAATGAAAGGTTTCTTATCTGCAGAATTTACCCGTATATGCTCCACAGGGAAAAAGATGAATCAGGAAGGTACGACTGGCGACAGATTTCAGGTCTGAATGAACACGGTGAATACAACTATTCCGTTCCTGAGGACGAATGCAGGAGTTCTGCCAGGGAAACGATAAATTATGAGATGAAATATCTCATGCAGTCAAAGAAATTTTATGAAAAACTTATGGAATTATTCCTGGGCAGTAACCTTCGTCCTGTAAGAAAGAAATACGATGAGATGATGCGCAGGTTTGAAAAAGGTGAAGAGGTTGTGGTTTTTGCGTTCAACGGCACATCCTTTGACAAGGTCGTCATGAAAAAAACGGATTTCATATCTGCGGGTTATGAGAAATGAACCGAATCAATATTTACGCCTATTTTATATTCAGGCCTGATTAACAAAACTGCTCCATGTTCGGGTTAATTATACCTGAAAACTAATTAAACCTAAAGAATAAGACTTAATGATAGTATGGCTGCCAGAAAAAAGAAATCACATATTTTTTTGAAATTTGCGGTTGTTGCGGTTATCTTTGTTGTCGCATTTTCGCAGAGAAGCGTCATAATAAACTCGGTCGACGACGTGGTAAAAGACATCAGCCCAGGCGACTCAAAACTTCTTAAGGTCGGTGCATTCAACATTCAGGTCTTCGGGACATCAAAGGCTGACAAAGACGATGTGATGAATGTACTTGCAAAAATCATAAGGGACTATGATATAATTGCAATCGAGGAAATCAGGGACATTTCAAACACATCTCTTCCGAAACTCGTAAACCTCGTAAATTCGGACGGCTCAGAATACTCGTATTTCGTGAGCGAAAGACTCGGGAGAACCTCAAGCAAAGAACAGTACGCCTACATATACAACACAAAAACGGTCGAGCCTCTTGTGCCCCCGTTCGTTTACCCTTATGACACACAGGACATATTCCACCGTGACCCGTATATAGGCTCATTCAAATCGACCGAAGGAGTCTTCAACGCAACTTTTGTCGTAATACATACCGACCCTGACGATGCCAGGGAGGAAATCGACGGGCTGTATAATGTCGCAGAATATGCAAAAGGTGTTCTTTCGGCAGACGAGACAGTAGTCGTTATGGGAGACTTCAACGCTGACGGTTCATACTTTGACGAGGACTCTTACACACCGATGAAGTCAGGCGGCTACAACTGGGTTACAGACAATTCAGAAGACACGACAACCGGAAATACCAACTGCACATATGACAGGATAGTCCTTACCGGAAGCGGTGATTTCTATACAGGTACAGCGGGCGTATTCAGGTTTGACCAGAGTTATTCACTCTCGGAAGACCTCACAAAACAGGTGTCAGACCACTATCCCGTATATGCGATGTTTTCAAAGGGACTGACCCGGAATGATTCAGGAATATTCGGGATAGACATTCCCTATATAACCGGAAATGACAGTTCAGAACCATCACAGGATGGACATCAAAATGACAATAAATCCGGCAAAAATTATCCTGAATTGAGCAGACTCAGCCTGCGTGAAAATACGGTTGTAATATCAAACACGGGGTCAGGGACAATTGACCTTGGAAATTACAGGATTACAAGTGTAAGTACAGGCAATTCATACGTATTTCCCGAAGGTCTGAACCTTCCGCCTTTCGGAATGATTACACTTTACAGCAGTACAGACGAAAACCAGGGCTACACACTCTACTGGAACGCGGAAGAAGACGTGTGGAATGACACAAAAGATTCGGCAGAACTTTACAGTCCGTCCGGAGTTCTTATCGATACGATAACATCCACTTCATAGTTATGACCTGAACTTAGAGGATATAAATGCTTTATAATTAGAAAATGACAATAAAAAAATCAGAGAAAAAAATATTTTTTAATTTACTACTTATTCTGCTTTTTGGATTTATCCTTCAATTATCCTTCAATACTGAGAATCGTTCCGGCAGAAAGTTCCGCAAGGTCATTTTTCCCCTCAATCAATGAGACGTCCTTTACAGCTTCCAGAACATGCACCGACTCCTCCAGGTAGCTGAGGATGTCGGCCGGAAAAACCGACAGGCCGTATTCGTCAAGAAGAAATTCTGATATCTGCCTGTGGTTCATCCCGGAAATTCTTAACTCGAGAATTTCAGATGCAAATTTTCTCTCGGCGCAGCCGCAAAGTGGATTTGTCTTGCATTTGCAGTTAAGAAAAGCTTTCATGAAATTCATAAGCTGCTGCTTTAAGCGCCTGTCAAGACGCTGGTAATCCAGGCTGGCGCATACTGCTTCCAGAAACTGCCCCTTGAAAGCAAATCCAGGTACACGGTAGCCTACAATTTTTTCAAGCTTTTTCGCGGCTTTAAAACGTGCCTTATCCGAGATCAAATCCCTACTCCGAATTCCTCGTCAAATTTCTTAAGAGATTTCAGCGCCTCTCCCATATCGTCTATCTCGACAAGCCATTCGTCAAACATGGAAGGCTCCTCGTCCGGGTCATCTGAACCGCTTCTGAGATATTTCCCGCAGCAGGACTCTCCGTTGAGGACTTTGGAGCCTATCACGGCTGCCGTATCAAGGGCCTTTTCAACATCGTCCCCGCAGATTTTCCTGCCTTCCTTAACAAGGTCTTTTATCTCTCCTTCACCGGTGTCACCGTTAAGATACCTCTTGCACGACATGAAGAGCACCAGAAAACGCATCTGAAGGCCCTGTATGATGTCAGATATTTCGCACTCCGGGACTTCGCCCATAATTATCTCTTCAACTTCATTGAGTTTATCAAGGGCCGTCTTTGACTCGTAACTTCCGTTCTGAAAGACTTTTATTATCTTCATCACTGACACATTGACATCCTTTGAGAAGTTGTCAAGAGAAGCAAGACCTTCCGGCATCTCGTCCGATTCCGGGTCTTCGTCGAAATTCATCTCAAGAAGCGTTTTAAGCCAGTTGTCCCATCTTTCCTGTGTATAAAAGTAATATAATACTGAAGTCGGCTCTACTTTTTCCGCTTTTTTCCTTGCCATAGTTACTGATAGTTTCTCCCCGGACAATTAAAAGAAGTTTCTATTATTAACAGATGAAGCCTGCATTACGGCCGCCCGGATACTTAAGGAACACCCCTGCCAATAAGATAATACCTGAAAGGACTTATAAAAATAAGGAAACAGATGACAACCACAGTTATGGCAAAATACGGGGAGCTTTTTTTGAAGAGCGATTCCGTTATGCACTACTATACAAAACTTCTTGCAAAAAACATCAAAACCGCACTGAATGCAGCAGGGCTTAAAGGCGATATTGAAATTCACAGGGGAAGAATGCTGATAAACGGGGAAAGGCCGGAAGAAATAGCTGAAGTTGTCTCAAAGATATTCGGGATAGTCGGAGTAAGTATAGCACTTCGGACATCAAACGACAGGGATGAAATTGAAAAGAAGGCTGCGGAATATGCATCCGGAAAATTAAAGCCCGGCATGTCATTTGCGGTCAGGGCCAAAAGGTCAAACCTCAAAGGGTTTACCAGCCAGGAACTTGGAGCATCGGCAGGAAGCAGAATTTACGACAGGATTACAGGACTTTCTGTCGACCTTACAAAACCTGACTACGAAATATTCGTCGAGGCGAGAAAGGAAGGCGGCCTTATATATGACTGCTCAATAAAAGGCCCCGGCGGCCTTCCAATGGGCACGCAGGGAAAAGTATTGTCCCTGATATCAGCGGGAATCGATTCGCCTGTCGCATCATGGCTTGCAATGAAGCGTGGGTGCACGGTTTCATTCATTCACTTCAACGGCGGCAGGTACATGGGAAAAGACACTCTCAAAGCCGCACTTGAAAATATGGCATCCTTATCCCTGTGGACACGCGGGCAGTACCTTGAGATGTATTCTGTTAATACGGAAAGATTCTATGACGCCCTGACAGGAATTGAAAACATCAGAAACCGCTGCCTTGTCTGCAAAAGATTTATGCTGAAAGCCGCAGCAGAGATCGTCAGAAGAGAAGGCTACTACGCAATTGTCATGGGAAACAATATAGGTCAGGTTGCATCGCAGACCCTTGTAAATCTCGGTATTGTTGAGTCCGTCCTCCCGCATGATATTCCCGTTATCCAGCCCCTCATTACTTACGACAAAGACGAAACCGTAAAAATCGCAAGAAAAATAGGCACATTCAGGGAATTCGCAGGTGACGTCGGGTGCAGCGTCGTCCCGAAACACCCGGCGGTGTCTGCCGATATAGAATCGGTTCTGAATGATGAAGAAGAGATTGATATCCCCGGTCTGGTTAAGGAATGTCTTTTTGATACCGTAAAATACAGGGCTATAAACGGAAAAATAAAAGAGTGAAATAATCAGCGGTTAACGGTTAAACCGTTGTTTTCCGCTATTTCCCTGAAGGTGTCGCAAAGGTAGTTAATCTGTCTCTCCGAAAGACCAAAGGTATTGTACTTCCAGACCCTCGTCGAGCCTGCTATGACACCGCAGACACCCTTCTTTTTAAGCTCACCTGAGAAGAAGTATCCTCTTTTTTTATGCGTCTGTGCAACCTTGTCAAAGGAGCCTACGGTATTTACTCTTGTAAGTGTATGCTCACGGGGCATGTCACTTAAGCATTCCGTGCCATCTATTGAGCAGAGCGCATCAGCTACCATTCTGCTGTGGGAAACCTCGGTGTCCCAGTTTTCAACACGTTTCTTCACTGACGGAAAAGAGGCGACAAGCCCTGCCATAGTGACTCCCATAAGGGTGCACCCCATCATCTCGACCTCTTTTATTCCGAATGTGCGGCCTGTAACGTCTCCCTTAGCCTGAGTCGTCCGGAATACACGGCCGGCGTATTCATCTGTTGACGCAACGATTCCCGAAGGTGCAGGTGCAGCCATGCTCTTGTGCCCCGACCCTACAATAAAATCGACTCCAAGCTTTTTCCCGTCTACCGGCATCACTCCGACCGTATATGCACCGTTCAAAAGAACAGGTATATCATACGAATGTGCGGCTTTCACTATGCCTTCTACGTCGTGGATGTTTCCGAACTGGTAATCCGCATGGTCAAGGTACAACAGAGAAGGGGTCTTCTTCTGCTCTTTTATCACTTCATCAATTTTTTGGGCGGCGTTCTCTCCTGTAATGTGGTTATTGTCGTCCTTCGGGATTTCAAATGGAACTCCGCCGGACTGCTCCACCGACACGAACTCGGTATAGTGGGACAGGGCGGTGAGAATTACCGGGTCTCCCTTATCTACAAGAGTGTTTGCGACCGCCTGAAACCCGCGCCTTGCTCCGGGAACAACCCTTACGGCACCCATGTTAAGCCATTTTGCACAGTCCTCATGAAAATCAGCAAGAGGTGGTTTTTTTATGTAGTCAAGACGGAAAGGCTTCATGCAGTTGTCGCATACGGAGTAGCCGTCGGAATATGCAATAACAGCCTTCTGGGCTTCCGGGGTCAGTCTTCCCCCTGCCTGAATCGGGTCGATGTTTATGTACATCTCCTCGACCGAGCGTGCCTCGATTTTATCTGCGCAAAGCATTCAGAGCACCTCCTGTTCAAGAACAGAGACCTGTTTCTTAAGTTTTTCGATTATCTTTGAGGCTTCTTCTTTGTCTTCTCCTTCAAAATCATGAAAAGGCGCATTTTTCCTGAAAAGCTCCCTCATATCAGTAAGCAGAAACATTGCCTGAAATACAGCGTCAACTCCTCTCTGGGACATTTTAATCACCTTTGATGATATAATATATCAAATTAATCACTATTAAAGAATGGATTTTTAGAAGCAGAACATAAAGAGGGCATAAAAACCGGAATAAAAGTCCAAAACTTTTATTAAGCGCCCAGTACGGAATTCGAATCCGTGTCGCAGCCGTGACAGGGCTGCATGATAGGCCACTACACTAACTGGGCATGCTGTAAAATTAACATACAGTATTGTAATCACTAACTTTTTAATACTTCGATTTTAACCGTAAAAAGGCTGTCTGGTTCATGGAAAAATCTAATAATTAACAGTTTCATCTACATGGTACAGGGAATAAAAAGGGAAGGAGTGATTTCAGACGATGGACGATGATAAATCATACAGGAAAGCAAA
The DNA here is from genome assembly GCF_017875315.1 of Methanomicrobium sp. W14. Taxonomy (NCBI): domain Archaea; kingdom Methanobacteriati; phylum Methanobacteriota; class Methanomicrobia; order Methanomicrobiales; family Methanomicrobiaceae; genus Methanomicrobium; species Methanomicrobium sp. W14. Next base: position 378,540 of record NZ_JAGGMM010000001.1, on the reverse strand, counting down.
GAGAAGAGTCAAAGAACTGAAAGGGTTTTACTCTCAACCTTTCCGCGTATATTTTTGTAAATGTAATACTTGCTGCAATCAACTACATAACATCTCCCGGAGACTACTGGTTCTTCTGGGTAACTATCTTGTGGGGATTTGCTGTCCTGATGCATGCCTGGCAGGTGTTCGGGCACTCCAAAATAATGGGTGACGAATGGGAGGGGAAAAAGACAAAAAATAATTTTTTTTGGCAGATTTATTGTTTATTCCTGTATATCACGATATTTTCAGATTATAAGGAATTATTCACAAAATCATACTTTTATGCTGAAACAAGTTTGGTTGGCTCTTCAGCCAGTGCCGGAACATACTGGACAACATCCGTTACCAACTTATTATCCTCATTCATCACATTTCCTTTAAACACCCAGACAGGTTCGAGATAATTCTCGGTATATGCTCCGGCTTTGGTATGGTATGCAAGATAAGCATCATCAATATAGACCTGAGCATCCTTGTTGTCCTTTCCAACATAGACACCTTCGGACTTCAGGTTTTCAAATGCCTTATCCAAAGTGATTACAGTATATTCCTTATATGGTTCGTATTCACGCCAGTTTGCATAATAACCGATAATGTCGCCTCCTCCTCCAACATACACGACAAGCTGGGTACCTTCGACTTTAATATCATTGAGACTACGGCGGTACCAGACACCGATTTCACCGAAGTACACCTCGTCACCTTTTCCGACAGTGTACGCATTCTCACGCTGAACGACAGTATTCGCGACACCATCAGGATACAAATCATTTTCCTTCAGGAATTTCGTTGCAATCTCAATCGCCTCTTCATCTGAAGGGAGAAATTCAGGTGCGTCCTGTTTTTCATTAGGACGTTTATAATCAGAATAAGTTACAGAACCACTTATTCTTGATATCTCTATTGCATATCGGTTATTTTCAGATTGTATTACTACATCATTTTTTAATATCCCTGTTACATTGAATATTTTCGCATATCCAAGTGTGATATCATCAGTTACAACTGGAGACAATGTCCTGTAAACCATAACGCTATCCTGCGATTCTTTAGAGGGTGGTGCATTCAGGACGAGGTTATGCGAGACCCATCCTCCTACATTGCTTGATTCTGAAACTTGCGTATCTGTCGGTTCAACGGTATCATTGTTCGAGCTTTGTGCTTTGTCAGATTGGACAAACTGTAAACATGCAAATCCTGCAAGTATCACTGCAAAAAGCAGGATTCCTATTATTATTTCTTTTCCATTCCCCCCTGAAATATCCATGAATCAGCTCCAAAAATTACTTTGAGATCAACTCAGTTGGCTCCTTTGCCAGTGCCGGGATATATTCCTCAACATCCGTTACCGCCTTATTATCCTCATTCATCACATTTCCTTTAAATACCCACACAGGTTCGAGATAATTCTCGGTATATGCTCCGGCTTTGGTATGGTATGCAAGATACACTTCATCAATAGAGACCAGAGCATCCTGACTGTCCTTTCCGACATAGACACCTTCGGACTTCAGGTTTTCAAATGCCTTATCCACTGTGATTACAGGATATTTCTTATATGGTTCGTATTCACGCCAGTTTGCAAAATATTCGATAATGTCACCGTTACCTCCCACACCTACATCAAGCTGGGTGCCCTTTACTTCCAGACCATCAAGATAACGGTTATACCATACTCCGATTTGACCATAAGTAATATTTTTACCAGATGAATAAGTATATTCAGGTTGGGCAATCGGCTCTGTTGCGCCCTCAGGGTAGAGACCTTTTTCCTTCAGAAACCTTGTTGCAGCCTCAATCGCCTCTTCATCTGAAGGGAAATACTCAGGTGCGTCCTGTTTTACATTAGGACGTCTGAAATCTGAGTATATCACAAGTCCTGATTCTTTCGAGATCTCTATTGCGTATCTTAAATCATCGGATTGAATTACAGTTCCTGCTGTTCCTGAAAGGAATGTACCGTTTACATTGAATATTTTCGCATATTCAAGTGTTACTTCTTTGTTAACAACAGGGGAAACTGTTTTGTAAATCATAACGCTATCCTGTGACTCTTTAGAGAGCACATTCAGGACGAGTTTATGCGAGATCCATCCTCCTACATTGCTCGATTCTGAAACGATTTCAGTTGTTGTTTTATTGCTGTCATTTTTTGCGTACTGTGTTTGATCCGATTGGCATAGACTTATACATGCAAATCCTGCAAGGATCACTGCAAGCAGCAGGATTCCGATTATCAATTTTTCTCCCATCACCCCTGAAAGATCCATGAATCAGCTCCAAAAATTACTTTGAGATCAACTCAGTTGGTTCTTCAGCCAGTGCAGGAACGTACTGGACAACATCTGTTACCGCCTTATTATCGTCCATCACATTTCCTTTAAAGACCCAGACGGGTTCGAGATAATTTTCCGTATATGCCTCAGCCTTTGTCTGGTATGCAAGATATGCTTCATCAATAGAGACCAGAGCATCCTTGTTGTCCATTCCGACATAGACACCTTCGGACTTCAGATTTTCAAATGCCTTATCCACTGTGATTACAGGGTATTCCTCATATGGTTCGTATTCACGCCAGTTGACGTAATAGCCTATGACATCTCCCCCACCGCCGACATAGACAACAAGCTGGGTACCTTCGATTTTCATATCATTGAGACTACGACGGTACCAGACACCGATTTCACCGAAGTACACCTCGTCACCTTTTCCGACAGTGTAGGCGTTCTCCCGCTGAACAACTGTACTCGCGACACCATCAGGATACAGATTATTTTCCTTCAGAAATTTTGTCGCAATTTCTATTGACTCTTCATCTGAAGGGAGATACTCAGGTGCGTCCTGGTTGACATTTGGACGATTTTGATCACTGTATCTTGTAGCACCTGAGTTTTTACTTGTCCAGATGAAAAACCTTAGATCTTTCGATTGAACACCCTGATCACCAACCATATTACCGGTGACATTAAATTTCTTAGCGAGTTCCAGTGTAGTTTCCTCGTTGACGACAGGAGGCAATGTCCTGTACACCATAACGCTATCCTGCGATTCTTTAGAGGGCGGTGCATTCAGGACGAGGTTATGCGAGACCCACCCTCCTACATTGACGGATCCTGAAACGACTTCAGTTGTTGTTTTATTGCTGTCATTTTTTGCATACTGTGTTTGATCCGATTGGCATAGACTTATACATGCAAATCCTGCAAGGATCACTGCAAGCAGCAGGATTCCTATTATTATTTCTTTTCCATTCCCCCCTGAAATATCCATGAATAAACTCCAAAAATTACTTTGAGATCAGTTCGGTTGGCTCTTCAGCCAGTGCCGGAACATACTGGACAACATCCGTTACCAACTTATTATCCTCATTCATCACATTTCCTTTAAATACCCACACAGGTTCGAGATAATTCTCGGTATATGCTCCGGCTTTGGTATGGTACGCAAGATAAGCATCATCAATAGAGACCTGAGCATCCTTGTTGTCCTTTCCAACATAGACACCTTCGGACTTCAGGTTTTCAAATGCCTTATCCAACGTGATTACAGGGTACTCCTTATACGGTTCGTATTCTCGCCAGTTTGCAAAATATTCGATAATATCACCGTTACCCCCCACACCTACATCGAGCTGGGTGCCCTTTACTTCCAAACCATCAAGATAACGGTTATACCATACTCCTATCTGACCAAAAACGATTTTTCCTCCGGAGTAAGAATATTCGGGCTGGGCAACAGGCTCTGTTGCACCCTCAGGATAGAGACCTTTTTCCTTCAGAAACTTTGTTGCAGTCTCAATCGCCTCTTCATCTGAAGGGAGATACTCAGGTGCATCTTGATCTATATTTGGACGATCCTGATCAATATATATCACAAGTCCTGATTTTTTTGATATTTCAACACCGTATCTCAAATCATCAGACTGAACTACAGTATCATCCCGTATTGTTCCAACAACGTTGAATTTTTTTGCGAGTTCCAGAGTAGTCTCCTTATTTATGACAGGAGGCAGTGTCCTGTACACCATAACACTGTCCTGCGATTCTTTAGAGGATGGTGCATTCAGGACGAGGTTATGCGAGACCCATCCTCCTACATTGCTTGATTCTGAAACTTGCGTATCTGTCGGTTCAACGGTATCATTGTTCGAGCTTTGTGCTTTGTCAGATTGGACAAACTGTAAACATGCAAATCCTGCAAGTATCACTGCAAAAAGCAGGATTCCTATTATTATTTCTTTTCCATTCCCCCCTGAGATATCCATGAATCAGCTCCAAAAATTACTTTGAGATCAACTCAGTTGGCTCCTTTGCCAGTGCAGGAATGTACTGGACAACATCCGTTACCGCCTTATTATCCTCATTCATCACATTTCCTTTAAATACCCAGACAGGTTCAAGGTAGTCCTCAGAATAGGCGCCGGCTGTCGTCTGGTACGCAAGATACACTTCATCAAAAGAGACCAGGGAATCCTGGCTGTTCATACCAACAGAGACTCCCCTGGACTTCAGACTTTCAAAAGCTTTGCCGGAGGATACAACGGGGTACTCCTTGTATGGTTCATAGTCACGCCAGTTGGCGTAATACCCTATGACATCTCCGCCACCGCCGACGTAGACCACAAGCTGCGTTCCTTTTACCTTCAGACCGTTGAGATAACGGTGATACCACACGCCGATTTGACTAAAGTAAACCTCATCGCCTTTTCCGACAGTGTATGCATTTTCACGCTCAACTGACGGGTTAACTGCACCATCAGGATAAAGGTCTTTTTCTTTCAGGAATTTTGTCGCAATTTCTATTGCCTCTTCATCCGAAGGGAGATACTGTGGAGCGTCCTGATTTTCATTTGGTCTGTCCTGATCTATGTATATTACTCTTCCTGAATTTTTAGAGATTTCCACACCGAACCTCAGATCTTCAGATTGTACTACAGCATTGTCTCGTAGTTTCCCAGTTACATTGAATTTTTTTGCATATTCCAGTGTTACTTCTTTGTTAACAACAGGAGGAACTGTTTTGTAAACCATAACGGTTTCAACAGATTCCTTTGCAGGTGAAGTAAGGACAAGGTTATGCGAGACTCTGCCTGCTACGTTGCTGGATTCGGAAGTAGGTATTGTTGTGTTCTGTAAAGGGCTAACATTCTCATCAGGATTTATATCAGATCCGTTAGAATATAAGAAGACAAAACTTCCGATAATTACTATTGCAAAAATTATTAAAACAGCAGTTAATTTAGCTCTCATTTACCTTACACCCCCTCAGAGTTGCATGGAAAATCCTCCCAGTGAATGATATAGTTTCCGTTATTTTTCACCGGCTCTTCAAAAGGTCCGTATCCCGGAAGATAATCCTCCCCGCAGGGGTCGGCCCACATATATGCTCCATTATAAGTTGAGTTGTGGACAATATCTTTCAGTGTGAGTTCCCATGCTTCTTTTATTTTTGTTACTAAATATGGGTTTCCTCCATACGTTCCGCCTCTCATTCTTTCGACAAACTGCGGACCCGTATTACTATTTATCAACCCCGTCGTATCATATGACATAAGAATATGAAGCCCGTTAAATACCGATTCCCAGTTGCCATGCGTTGGCTCGTTTAATACACTGCATGAGTCCAGTACAACCCATTTTGCTGTGCTGAAACTCATGTTTGAACTAAATACCTCATGATACTGGTTTGCAGTCCCGAAAAGTATGCCGTCATTCCAGCCGTGACCTGAGTGATACGCGAATTCCGCGCTGTTCGCGCCTATTGTGTCGGCCGACTCTGTGCTGCTCCAGTAAACCGAACCAGTGCTGTCGTCGACAGGGTTGCTCCTTTCATTCCAGCAGTAATTTATTCCGTCATATTCATGACAGCAGTCCTCGTCTGTCATACGCCTGTATAATTCCTGTGAACTTGCAACCGGGTCAGTCCCCAGATTTGTGTTATTCTGGTAACCGTGATATTCACCTACACCATCGGCAAAGACATAGTAGTTAACCGTCCGGGACAAGACTGTAATATACCCATCTTTTGTCTCTGTATCACTTGTGGAATTGTTTTCCACTGTAAGACTTACCGTGTATATGCCCGGCGTATCATACACATGCAAAGGGTTCTGCCCGGTAGACGTATATCCGTCACCGAATGACCACGACCACGATGTAGGAAAACCGGTGGAAGTATCGGTGAACTGAACAGTCAGCGGGGCATATCCTGACATCGGTGTCCCGGTAAAGTCTGCAACCGGTGCAGAGGCTGTTCCCGTGATAAAATCGTTTTTGGTCACTGTATCGCTACCGCCGTCGTTTGACACGGTAAGGCTCACATAAAATGTTCCGGGTGACGTATACACATGCACGGGGTTCTGTTCTGTCGATGTATTACCGTCACCAAAATCCCATAGCCACGATGTAGGAGAACCTGTTGAAGTGTCGGTAAACTGAACGGTAAGCGGACAGGGGCCGCTTGTCGGTGCTGCGGTGAAAGAAGCTTCAGGGCTGCTTTGTCCGGTTACGACGTAATAAAAAGTAGTATCACCTATCAATGGACAAATATAACATTTACCCGTTGACAA